>NZ_JBWYIU010000012.1:0-126460 GCF_056783995.1 Acinetobacter sp. ANC_7588
CCATGTGAGAGTAAGTCATCGCCAGCTCATTATTCTAAACACCCCCTTCAATAGAAGGGGGTGTTTTTTTATATATATAAATTGAAATAAATAATCATATAGACGATAAATTTTATGTGTTGAACAGTTATAGCAACCTCTCTTATCCATCTGATGCTCAAATTCATAAAATATGATTAGTTTCTATTGGTACATCTGTGTACATAGAAAAATGATCGCCTAATCAATTGGTCGTGGTTGTCTTTTAATGCTTTAAATAATGAGTGACTAAAATGCATGCGAGATGCAATAGAGGCATTTACATAATAAAAAGTAAGAGTGAAAAATATATTACTTAATTACTCATGAACAGAAGTTGCTTGAGAGGTCATGATATAGTGAATTTAAAAGTTTTAAATCCGAATATATTTAAGGATACGTGATGACCAATTCAGAAAAAAAAATTGAGTGTGATTATTCTCTTTATGTTGCCTCTAAAGCATCCCAAACAGGTCAATGGCTTGAAGTAAAAGATAAATTTAGCCAAAAAATATTTGCCCGAGTAGCCTTAGCAGATGCAAATACTTTAGAAAAAGCAATCCAATCTGCAATTGATGCAGAACAGGCGATGGCAAAATTAGAACCATTTCAAAAGCAAAAGATTTTATTACATTGTGTCAAACGCTTTAGCGAAATGAGAGAGGAATTAACTGCAATTTTGATTGCAGAGGGTGGAAAGCCATTAAAAGCAGCTCAGGCTGAAGTTGAGCGTCTTATAAATACCTTTCAAATCGCTGCTGATGCTGTTACACAAATGGACGATGGGCGTTTAATGCCATTGGCTGTAACAGCTGCTGCACAGGGTTACACAGGTATGATTAAACATGTTCCGATTGGTGCTATATCATTAATTAGTCCTTTTAATTTTCCACTTAATTTAACTGCTCATAAAATTGCACCTGCAATTGCAGCAGGGTGTCCTTTCGTACTGAAACCTGCGTCACTTACACCAGTTTCTGCTCTAAAAATTGCAGAAGTGTTGGCTGAAACTGATTTACCTCAAGGTGCATTTTCAGTTTTACCTTGTCCTCGCGAACAGGCAGATATCTTGGTAACCGATGACCGATTCAAATTACTCAGTTTTACTGGATCGGATGAAGTCGGTTGGGATATGAAAGCACGTGCTGGTCGAAAAAAAGTCACCTTAGAGCTTGGTGGAAATGCTGCTGTTTTAATTGAACCTGATACTGAAATATCTGATGTGTTAATTGATCGTCTTATTGGGGGAGCTTATAACCATGCAGGTCAAGTTTGTATTAGTGTCCAAAGAATTTTAGTCCATGAAAATATTTATACTGATTTAAAGAAGAAATTAATTTCCAAAATTAAAAAAATCAAAGCGAGCGATCCAAATTCAGACTTGACCTTATGTGGCCCTATGATCAAGGAGGGAGAAGCTAAAAGGCTTAAAAAATGGGTCGATAAAGCGGTAAAGAAAGGCGCCAAAGTTTTAGTCGAAGGTCAGGTAAAAGGGGCTTTATTTGATCCAATATTGCTAGAAAATGTTGATACGTCTTTAGAAATTTATAAAGATGAAGCTTTTGGGCCAGTAGCTATTCTAGAGAAGTATAAAGATTTTGAAAAAGGCATTGCTACAATTAATCAAAGTCGATTTGGTCTGCAAGCTGGCGTTTATACACAAAGTCTGAATAAAATGATGTATGCGTGGAATCATTTACATGTAGGTGGTGTCATCATTAATGATATTCCATCATTCCGTGTGGATAACATGCCTTATGGTGGTGTTAAAGATTCAGGTCTAGGTCGAGAAGGGATTCAATCAGCAATTCGAGATATGCAAGAAGAGCGATTGCTTGTGATTAAACAAGGATAAATTATTATTTATGTTAAAAGGAGCATAACGCTCCTTTTAAATTATTTAGTTTAGATTAACGCTGTGATTTAAAAATAAACATATTGAGTTAAAAATTAATCAATAAGAATAAAAAAATGATGAAACACAGTTTTTTCCTGAATTAATTACAGAAAAATCTGATTAAAAGCGCTATTGTTGATTCATTAAACATCCTTTATTTCATCTTTCTTTAACCAAGAATATTAAATAAGGGGTGGTTTGTAATTCGAAAAAAATGCTCAAAAGGCCGTTTCTGATTCAAACAACAAAATTTTAATGGTATGCAATTACTTGCGAGATAACATCAACAATAGCAGTAAGCGTGTACCCATTTACGGATTAGGTACTATATGACAGCTTCACGTGAAAATTGGAGCGCCAGATCAGGTTTTATTATTGCAGCTATTGGTTCTGCAGTAGGTTTAGGCAATATTTGGCGTTTTCCCTATGTCGCATATGAAAATGGTGGCGGGGCATTTTTAATCCCTTATCTGGTTGCAATTTTTGCTGCCGGTCTTCCACTTTTATTTTTAGATTATGCAGTTGGACATAAATACCGTAAGGCCCCACCTACAGCTTACAAGAAGTTGATGAATGGTGAATCATTGGGTTGGTGGCAAGTCGCTGTGACATTAATTATTGGTATTTACTATGCCAGTGTATTGTCATGGGCGGGTAGTTATATGTTCTACTCATTTGGTCAACAGTGGGGAAGTGATACAGAAAAATTCTTTTTCACCACCTATCTTCAGAATGGCGAAGGCTTAGCATTTGGATTTGTTCCGACCTTATTTATAGGTTTGGTTGTCGTTTGGGCGATCGTTATGTTCATCCTGTATGGTGGGGTGAAGAAAGGCGTGGAATTGTCGAATAAGATCTTTATGCCATTATTGGTGGTTTTATTTACGATTCTCGTGATTCAAGCTATTCGTTTACCAGGTGCTGTCCAAGGTTTAAATGCATTCTTTACACCAAACTGGGAAGCAATGGGCAACTATAAAGTGTGGTTAGCTGCATTTGGCCATATCTTTTTCTCGTTATCCGTTGGTTTCGGGATTATGTTGACCTACGCTTCGTATTTGAAGAAAAAAACGAATTTAACTGGTTCTGGACTAGTCGTTGCTCTTGCAAATTCATCTTTTGAAATTTTAGCTGGTATTGGGGTATTTGCAGCATTAGGTTTCATGGCCTACAGTGCGGGTGCTTCAGTTGACGATGTTGTATCTGGTGGTATTGGTTTAGCTTTTATCGCTTTCCCTAAAATCATTTCAAGCATGGGGGCTGGCGGAGACTTATTTGGCTTCTTGTTCTTTGCATCTTTAACAGTTGCAGGGATTACATCCATGGTCAGTATTCTTCAAGTTCCAATCGCAGGTTTCCAAGACAAGTTAGGATGGTCTCGTAAGAAGGCTGTGACAATTATTGCAGGTGGTTCAGCAATTGTTTCAACTTTATTGTTCTCAACTCACAGCGCGATTACGTTTGTCGATATTATCGATTACTTTGCCAATAATATTGGTATTGTCGCGGGTGGCTTATTATCAATCGTATTGGTGTCATGGTTCCGTCGACCGTTGTTAAAGCAACTTCAAGAGCATGTAAATCAATATGCTAGTATTAAGCTAGGTGCTGGTTGGAACTTCATGTTGACTGTAGTTACGCCAATCTCATTGTTAGCTGCGCTATTGATGACCTTGAAGTCAATATTTACTGAAGGTTATGGCGGTTATCCAATTGAGATTCTATTGCCAATTGGTGGCGGTGTAGTTGCAATCTTTGTATTCTGTGCGGTTGTTTTTAGTCGTCTAAAAGACAATGGACCTGAGGAGAAATAAGATGAATACTTCTGCTTTAATGATGCTTATTATCTCAACAGTGCTGTTATGGGGTGGTCTTATTTTAGCCATGATTCATTTGGCAAAAAACCCAGATGAGCTTGAAGATTAAACTACTTCAGATCAATATTAAAAAAGCCATGACACGAGTCATGGCTTTTTTATATGTCGGTAAATTAGAAATAAACTATCTTAAAAAATAGCATTAAATCTTTTGAATTAAACAATAATAGAATCCATCACCATGACCTTGTTGTGGCAATAACTGACGGCCGTGGATTTGTTCAATTCCCCAATTTACATTTAATTTGATTTCTTGAGCATCTGCATGCGTGTTGAAGAAATCAATCATTTGGTGTTCATTTTCAGCTTTCAAAATCGAGCAGGTAATATAAAGCATTGATCCGCCAACTTTGAGTTGTAGCCACATGTGATTCAGAATTTGTTTTTGAAGTTCAACCGTTTGTTGAATATCGGTAGATTGGCGAAGTAAACGAATATCTGGATGACGTCGTACAACTCCAATAGCAGAACACGGTGCATCAAGAATAATACAGTCAGCCTGTTCAGGTGCAGACCATACCGTAGCATCAGCAGTGAGTATTTCCACTGGAGCATACTGATTAAGTGCAAGACGCTCTAAGTTTTCACTTACGCGGCTTAAACGCTTTGTGTCGTGATCGATCGCATACAGCTTTTTAGGACGATAACACTCTAAAATATGTGCTGTTTTTCCACCTGGAGCCGCACATGCATCAATTACGATCTTATCATCAAGATTCGGCAACAAGGTCGCGCAAAGTTGAGCATGTTCATCCTGAACAGAAAAACCACCTTCTTCAAAGCCAGGGAGGTGAGGAATATGCACGGATTGATCTAAGATAATGCCTACATCGGACCATTCACATGGATGAGCATCAATCCCTTCTTCATCAAGAATATCTAAATATTCCTCACGGCTTACTTGTCGTTCATTTACACGTAGTGTCAAAGGCGCAGCCAGTTTAAGCTCAGCTGAAAGCATTTGAAGATGCTCTGGCCAATCTTTTTTCAAGCGTTTAAATAGCCAACTAGGTAAACCATGGGCTTGGTCTAATGCTTCGCCGAATTCTTCAGTTTCACGTGAAACACGACGTAGAATCGCATTCACGACGCCACTTAAAGCTTCAAAACCAAGTTGTTTGGTGGCTGTTACCGTTTCTGAGATAGCCGCATGTGCTGGAATACGTGTGCAAAGCAGTTGATATAAACCTAAATATAGGCAGCTTTCAACGGTTTCATTGTTGAGCGGTTTAGTCAGAAGAGGGAGAGTAATTGCTTTAAGTGCATGCCATTGGCGTAAAGTGCCTAAAGTCAATTCATGAAATAAGGCCCGATCACGCTCACCAACCAATGAAAGATGTTGGGAAAGAACAGAGGTGAGGGATTGCCCATTCTGAACGGCCAGTAATGTTTTAATCACATGTCCGCGTAAATTTAAATGAGAAGATTGTTGGCTCATGCGAAGATCTGTCCTGGCTGCAATTTTTGACTTTGTAGAATTTGTGCAGCATTGAGCGCTTTACCGCCTGGCCACTGAAGTTGAGTGAGGCAAATCACTTGATGATCACCACACACAACGTGAACACCATCCTGATCGACAGCGATGATTTCACCGATTTGTTGAGTTGATGGAGTGAGGGGAGAAAGTTTCGAATTCCAAATGCGTAAATTGTTGGTTTCATCAATAGGTGTGAAAGCTACGGGCCAAGGATTGAAAGCACGGATATTACGATCAATCGTCACAGCATCATTTGCCCAGTTAATTTGAGCTTCAGCCTTCGACAGTTTATGAGCATACACTGTAAGTGATTCATCTTGAACTTCACGTGTATCTAAATAATGCTTTAAAGTGTCTTCACTTTCTAAAACAGCGAGAGTGGCTTCAGCCCCTTGTTGAGCCAGTTTATCATGTAAGGTTGCGGAAGTATCTTCAGCCGTAATAGGACACATCGTTTTAAACATCATGTCACCAGTGTCTAGACCAGCTGCCATTTTCATGATCGTAATACCTGTTTCAGTATCACCTGTCGCGATAGCACGTTGAATAGGGGCTGCACCTCGCCAGCGAGGCAATAAGGAACCATGAATATTCAAGCAGCCGTATTTAGGTGTATCCAAAACGACTTGAGGCAAGATTAAACCGTATGCTGCGACCACCATCACATCAGCATTGAAAGACTTGAGTTCAGCTTGAGCAGCCAAACCTTCCTCAGTCGACGATTTAAAATGTAAAGGTTGGTAAACAGGAATATTGTGCTCAAGCGCCAATTGCTTTACCGCTGACGCTGTCAGTTTTTGTCCACGTCCTGCTTTACGGTCTGGCTGCGTATACACAGCAACAATTTCATGAGAAGTCTTTAGCAAAGCTGCTAATGCACTCGCTGCAAATTCAGGGGTTCCCGCAAAGATGATTTTCACTCAGACACTTCCAAAACAATATAAAGAACATTATATGCCAAAAGCGATTTTCGCCCAAATAAGGTCGTAATTTGAAACGTTTTCATGTGCATTTTGTGCTTAAGGTGTGATTAATAAAATTTATGTATTTTTAAAAAAAGATTCATGAAAGTTTTGTATTACGATTTCAGATAAGGGTTTATAGTAGATCACATCTCTTACATCGATTTAGATCGTTGAGGGCAAATCAGACCTATACGAACAATTGCAAGCAATGGTTAACTGTTAATCAGAAAGCTGTCATAATAGAAGTAAGGTTCAACTGATTTAGCCTTATATTTCAGTATCATTTAGCCAGATTGAATACATATTCATCGAGCTCAGCTTAAGTTGGAAATAAAAATGCCTGACTATCGTTCGAAAACATCAACACACGGAAGAAATATGGCGGGTGCACGTGGCTTATGGCGTGCAACTGGAATGAAAGACGAAGATTTTGGCAAACCAATTATTGCAGTAGTCAACTCATTCACACAATTCGTACCGGGTCATGTGCATCTTAAAGACTTAGGTCAGCTTGTTGCACGTCAGATTGAACAAGCGGGTGGTGTAGCTAAAGAATTTAATACAATCGCAGTAGACGACGGTATTGCAATGGGTCACGACGGAATGTTGTATTCATTACCATCGCGTGACTTGATTGCTGACTCAGTTGAATACATGGTCAATGCACACTGTGCAGATGCAATGGTTTGTATCTCGAACTGCGACAAAATCACACCGGGAATGTTGATGGCGGCAATGCGCTTAAACATTCCTGTTGTGTTTGTTTCAGGCGGTCCAATGGAAGCTGGTAAAGTCCAAATTCGTGGTGGTGAACAAGCAATTGACCTTGTGGATGCCATGATTGTTGCTGCAGATGACAACTACACAGATGAAGAAGTAAAAGCATACGAACGTTCTGCATGCCCGACTTGCGGTTCATGTTCAGGGATGTTTACTGCAAACTCAATGAACTGTTTGACAGAAGCATTAGGTTTATCATTACCGGGTAATGGTTCAACACTTGCAACGCATGCCAACCGTAAAAAACTATTTGAGCGTGCGGGTCAGTTGATTGTTGAAATCACAAAACGCCATTACGAACAAAATGATTACAGCGTATTACCACGCAACATTGCCCCTAAAGCTGCTTATGAAAATGCCATGACTTTAGATATCGCGATGGGTGGTTCTACCAATACAGTACTTCACTTATTAGCGGCTGCGCATGAAGCAGAAGTTGATTTTACAATGGACGATATCGATCGTTTATCACGTAAAGTGCCTGTACTGTGTAAAGTTGCACCTGCGGTTAAAAATGTTCACATGGAAGATGTCCACCGTGCAGGCGGTATCATGTCGATCCTTGGCGAACTAGACCGTGCAGGTTTGTTAGATACTTCTGTACCAACCGTACACGAAAAAACATTAAAAGACGCTTTAGATAAGTGGGACATTATTCGTACTGAAAATGAAGAGGTATATAACTTCTATAAATCAGCACCGGGCGGTGTACCAACACAAACAGCATTCTCACAAGACCGTTACTACACACGTCTTGATGGCGACCGTGAAAATGGCGTGATTCGTAATGCAGAACATGCTTTCTCTAAAGACGGCGGTTTAGCAGTCCTTTACGGTAACATCGCACTTGATGGTTGTATCGTAAAAACGGCTGGTGTAGATGACTCGATTCTGAAATTCAACGGTACAGCACGCGTATTTGAAAGCCAAGATGATGCAGTAGAAGCAATCTTAGGCGGCAAAATCGTAGCAGGTGACGTGGTTCTGATTCGTTACGAAGGTCCACAAGGTGGTCCGGGTATGCAAGAAATGCTGTATCCAACAAGCTACTTAAAATCAAAAGGCTTAGGTAAAGACTGTGCGCTTGTGACTGATGGTCGTTTCTCGGGTGGTTCATCAGGTCTTTCAATTGGTCACGTGTCTCCAGAAGCGGCTGAAGGCGGTGCAATTGCTTTAGTTGAAGATGGCGACCGTATCGAAATTGATATTCCAAACCGTACGATTCACTTAGCAGTTGCTGATGATGTATTGGCTGCGCGCCGTGAAGTACAAGAAGCTAAAGGTTGGAAGCCTGCGAAAGAGCGTCCACGTAAAGTATCTAAAGCACTGAAAGCGTATGCAATGCATGCAACAAGTGCTGCAAAAGGTGCGGTACGTGATATCTAATCTGCTTATAAACTAGATCAATCATGATTAAAAAGCATCCTTTGGGATGCTTTTTTAATCACTAAAAGTTTGAATTTCATCTGAAAGCGTCAATTACATTAATGACAATATTTGATAGAAAGGTCATAAATATTGATCAATTCTCTTTGTCTTGATATAAGTTTTGCTCGCGTTCAAACTTTTTTAGTTTTAAAAAAAGCGATGAATTCGATACTTTGAGCACATAATTTACCAGTAAAATCATCTGAGGCACATCTCATGTCATTGTTACGCCGTTGGTTTGATCCGCTACGATCGAGTTGGTTTTATCAGAAACCAAATCGTCAAGAGGTCTTGTCAACTGAGCAGGGTTTAACGATCTATCTTCGTTTAGATGATGTGTATAGTTATCTTGCAGTCCAGCAATTGGCACAATTAAATGACATTTTAAAAGATGAAATTAAGCCTTTAAAAATTGTTATCTCAGATACTGCTGCTGAAGCTCCAAATGATATGAGTCCTGAAGAGTGGCAAGATTACAGTCTACGTGATGCCCAAATTTTAGCGTACCAGCATCGTTTCGGATTCGATAATGAAAAGCCTGAAATACCAAGTGCTGAAGCGATTCAACAGGCAGAAACGATTTTACGAAATACCCCATTAACAGGTGAAAATTTTCTCTATTTATTGGAAGATGTCTTCCATATGTTGTGGCAACAGCAGTATGGAAAATTACGTACTTTGTATGTCATGGCTAGTCGACATCGAAAAGAACAACAAATCGCTGAGCGAACTTTTGATCACACGCCAGTTTTAGCAAGTTTTTTTGAGCTCGGTAATCGTCGGTATCATGCGGTAGATGATTTATTAAGATTGACCCGCCGTTTAAAACAACAAAGACTCTTGACCGGTAATCCTATTTTTCTCATCAATCATATTGAGTGGCGGGAACACCTAATGAATGATGCTGAAGAATTATCTGAGATTCAGGCGATGAATCCTGAGTTAGACCTCTATATTGCATTAGAAGATCCGATCTCTTGGTTATTATTAGCTTATATTAAAGAGGAACTTGCCGATTATTACGATATCCAACTTACCGTTTATCCATTGCAATATCAGGGACGAGATTTATTTGATTGGAGTTTGGCAACGCGTTTATCTAAACGAACAGAAGTAAAATTTACGCCGTTTTGCCGACCGACTCAGCAGGCGACATATGAAATAGCACGATTGTTTTACAGTGTGCCTGAGGATCAACGTCTTGATGCAATGTATGAAATCTTGCAGGCTGTTTGGAGTAAAGGTAAAGATCTATCGTATCGACCTCATATTCAAGCCTTAAAACAGAGCTTGAATATCACGACGCTCACTGAAGAGTCGATCAGTCAAAAGTTAGAAGAAAATCAATTACTCTGTGAGATGAAATCACAACCTGATTTACCAGTGCTTGAGCTTCGTATCGATGGAAAGAGTTATGTGTTTAATAGCTTATATCGTGTATGGATGATTGAAAGTATTTTCAGTAATGTGTTAGAACAAAAGTACAAAAGTGAAAATGAATCTGAACACAGGGATACCGAATCAATTGAAAATCAATAAAGAAAAATGCGAAACCCTTCAGCAAGCTCGAGCACAAATAGATTCAATTGATCAAGCCATAACAGAATTAATTGGTTTACGCCAATATTACGTAGATCAGGCAGTGCGATTTAAAAGAACTATCCAAGATGTACAGTCACCTGAACGTGTTGAAATAGTGATTGAAAAAATACGTGAATTGGCTACAAAGAATGGTGTGGATCCATTACTGATGGAAAAAATATATCGAGAGATGATTCAACACTTTATTCAAAGAGAGTTAAAAGAAATACGACCATAATAGTCGGAATTCTAATAAGAATGAGGAACTTAGTTTCCTCTTTTATTCATTGAAATTTACAAAATATATAGCCGATTTGTGAACTGGTTCAACAAAGCTTAGTGTTACAAAAAATAATATTAAGTTAACATTTGGATACATCACTTTTTAGACTGACGGTCGAAGGCGCTATGGATACCCAGTTACAATTAGAAAAAATAGTCAAGGATCTTGAAAACTATAAAGTAGCCATTGATGCACATTCAATTGTAGCCATAACAGATGCACGTGGCGTCATTACTCATGTCAATGAGAAGTTTTGTAATATCTCACAGTATTCTTATGAAGAACTGGTCGGATCAACACATAAAATTATTAATTCAGGCTATCACCCGAGAAGTTTTTTTAAATATATGTGGAAAGCCATTTCGAGTGGAGAAATTTGGAAAGGCGAAATTTGTAACCGAGCTAAAAATGGTTCTATATATTGGGTTGAAACCACGATTGTGCCGCTTAAAGATAATAATGGCGTTTTACAAAACTATATCTCCATTCGAACTGATATCACACAGCTAAAAAATTCCGAAGACCATGCACGTTATATGGCATTACATGATGAATTAACGGGATTGCCTAACCGCCGTTTTATGCAAGAACGCATGTTGGAGGTGATTGAATCATGTAAACAAAATGGTACACATAGTGCACTCATGATGTTGGATTTGGATAACTTCAAAAATATTAATGACACGTTAGGACACGATCGTGGAGATGACCTACTCAAAATGGTCTCGGTGCGCCTTATGGAGTGTGTGGCACAGCAGAATGCAATTGTCCGTCTTGGTGGAGACGAATTTTTAATTATTCTTTCAGATTTAGATCCAGATGAAACGATTGCTAATCAAGCAGTGATGCAAATCGCTGATAAAGTTCGTGCTGCATTAAATGAGCCTTTCGTATTAAAGGATAATAAAATTCATACTAGCTCTAGTATCGGAATTTTTATTTTCCGTAATTCAAAATTGCCAAAAAATGAGTTGCTTAAGTACGCCGACATGGCGCTGTATCAAGCTAAAGAAAATGGTAAAAACTGCATATGTGTTTTTGATCCTGAAATGGAACAAAGTGTTATTGCTAAAGCTGCTTTATTAAATGATTTAAGATTAGCTTTATTACGAGATGAGTTCCAACTTTATTATCAGATTTTAGTAAATCGCGAAGAGGAAGTGATTGGGTATGAGGCCTTGCTACGTTGGAGTCATCCTGAACACGGTTTGATTTTACCAGGTCGATTTATTGAAGAAGTAGAGAAAACTGATCTCATACATGATGTTGGTAATCGTGTATTAGTATTAGCATGCCAACAGTTAAAAGATTGGAGCCAATACCCAGAATCTTCAAACTGGACGATTTCAGTCAATATTAGTGTCGAACAATTCCGTAAGACTGACTTTGATAAAAATGTGCTTCGGATTATTGATGAAGCGGGAATTGATCCAACATTATTACGTTTAGAACTCACTGAAAGTATGTTCTATACCGATATGCATAACTCAATTGAGAAAATGAAAAAGCTCATCGAGCGTGGATTAAGATTCTCTATGGATGATTTTGGAACAGGATATTCTTCATTGAATTACCTCAAAATGCTTCCACTGGATCAACTCAAAATTGATCGTTCATTTGTAGAAAATATTGTCGGTAATCCACGCGATATTGCTATTGTGAAAACGATTATTGATTTAGCACAGATTCTCGACCTGAATGTGGTGGCAGAGGGTGTAGAAACTGAAGAGCAGTTCCAAGTTCTGAAAGAAAATGGCTGTAATACGTTTCAAGGCTATTATTTTGGTCGACCTCAACCGATTGAAAAAAATCTTAAAATACTTAATTAGAATAAAAAATTAAAAAAGAGAGCATTGAGCTCTCTTTTTTTATATGCGATAGATTTTTAGTTAGACTTTCCACCTAAGCTAAAGAACCAATTCAGGAATAATGCAGCAAAGGTAGCCGTTCCAATACCACCTAAATTGAAGCTACCAAATTGAAGCGCAAAGTCACCAGTACCTAAGATCAGCGTGATCGCAGCAATCATGAGGTTTTTATTTTTAGAGAAATCGACACGATGTTCGATCCAAATTTTAGCACCAGCTATGGTAATTAAACCAAACACCACAATTGATGCACCTGCAAGAATCGCAGTTGGAATGGTTTGAATAATTGCACCAAATTTTGGTGATAAGCCAAGGAAAATTGCGAATACACCTGCGATGGCGAAAATAATCGTGGAATAGACACGTGTCACAGCCATCACGCCAATATTTTCCCCATAAGTGGTCATGCCTGGAGCACCTACACCACCGGCTAATGATGTTGCAACACCATCGGCTACAAACGCTTTACCAATATGTGGGTCTAGATTTTCACCAGTCATGGCAGAGACTGCTTTGATGTGACCTAAGTTTTCAGCCACTAAAATTAAAGCTACAGGAGCAATGATGAGCATCGCGTTCGTACTGAACTCAGGAGCATGAAAGTTAGGCAGACCAAACCATGCAGCTTGTGTAATCGGCGTGAAGTTAATTGGAGTACCGTAACCCATGATATTCGTAATAACAAAGTATACGATATAAGACAGCACCAAACCCACAAGTAAAAGTAGGCGTTGTAGCATCCCTTTGGTGAATACTGCAATTGAAGCCATACACATGACAGTAATCAATGCCATCCACATATTAAATGGATTACCCGCGACACTTTTTACCGTTACCGGTGCAAGATGCAGACCGATGATCATGACCACAGAACCTGTTACTACAGGAGGCATGAGCTTTTCAATCCATCGAGTACCTGTTGCCATCACCAGAAAACCAATTAAGGCATAAAGTACACCACAGGCAATAATTCCCCCAGCAGCTAATGCAATATTCGCATTTGATCCAGCACCGGTATAGCCCGTTGCCGCGATGACTACACCAATAAAAGCAAAGCTTGAGCCTAAATAACTGGGCACTCGACCGCCAGTGATGAGGAAAAATAACAGGGTACAAATACCTGACATTAATATGGCAAGATTAGGATCAAAACCCATTAATAATGGTGCTAAAACTGTCGCACCAAACATGGCAAAAGCATGTTGAATGCCAAGAACTACACTTTGCGCAGGAGGTAAATATTCGGTCGTGCCAACAGGACGCGTATCAATATCATCCGTGAAGGGACGCCATTTAGGAAACCAACTGGTCATAAAGTGAGCACTCAATAGTTAAATTGTGCACATCATACGCCTGTTTTACGAGAAATCATCTGTTTCTTGAAAAATTATTAAAACTAATAGTCTGACTTTTATTGAATTTTTACCCATTGGTAAAAAAAATATGTTTTAAAAATAAAGTAAAATCAGCCTATTGCAATTCAGCTATATCAAAAAAATCTATATCCATATTGAGTAAAAAATTTATAGGTGCTTTGTTGTCATTACTGAAAATTAGAATAAAGTCTCTAAATTGCTCAAGCCCATAAAGGTACTTGAGCATAGACAGTCGTGAAATCAACCCGTATTACGTAATCCAGCAGCAATACCTGCGATACTTACCATTAATGCATGGTCAACCTCAGTTTGTTCGACAGTTCGTTCAGCTAAATATTCGCGACGTCTTTTCATGAGTTCTGCTTGTAACAGGTGTAATGGAAGAAGATAGGGTTTACGAATCTTCATGGCTTGATCAAGAACCTCATTAGAACTGAGTAATTTAGATTCACCTTTCATTGCCAATAAAGTTTGTACTGCGTCATGTAAGCGTTGGCGTAGTTCCGCACCCAATACTTTAAGATTTTCATCTTGGGTGAGATGAGATTCATAATACAATGCGACATTGCTATCTGATTTAGATAGCACCATCTCCAACATATCAATTAAAGTTTGGAAATAAGGCCATTGTTCTAACATTTCATCTAGCTCAGCTTTGTGACCTTCTGAAATGACTTGATTGATGGCTGCACCAGTACCTAACCATGCTGGAAGCATTAATCGAATTTGAGTCCATGCAAATACCCATGGAATTGCACGTAAGGATTCAATACCACCGCTGATTTTTCGTTTCGCTGGTCTTGAACCCAAAGGTAGCATCTGTAATTCAAGCTCTGGCGTCACGGTTCTTAAATATTGGACAAAATGAGGGTTTTCGCGGACTGTTTGACGGTAAACATTCACAGAGAGTTCCGTCATCTTGTGCATCAACTCGCGCCATGCTGCCTTGGGTTCTGGTGGTGGCAGTAAAGTCGCTTCAAGGGTAGCTGCGGTATAAATCTCTAAATTTTGCAGTGCGATTTCTTCTAATCCAAATTTGAATCGGATCATTTCGCCTTGTTCAGTCACACGGATTGCACCTGAGATTGAGCCAGGTGGTTGTGAAAATAGTGCTTGTTGGGTTGGAGCACCACCACGACTAATTGAGCCACCACGACCATGGAACAAAGTGAGTTGTATACCATGTTGTTTGGCAATAGCTGTTAACTCTTCTTGTGCACGGTACTGAGCCCAATTTGCAGACATGAAACCTGCATCTTTTGCTGAGTCAGAGTAACCAATCATGACCTCGTGCTTGTTTTGAATATGTTGTTTGTACCAATGCATACTGAATAAAGTATTCATGGTCGAAGCTGCGCCATCTAAATCTTTTAGCGTTTCAAATAATGGAACTACACGCAGAGGTTGCTTAATACCTGCTTCTTTTTGGAGTAATAGAACCGCCAAAACGTCACTTGGATATTCCGCCATTGAAATAATATAAGCACCTAGACTTTCAGCAGGTTGTTCTGCCAAAGTTCGCATGGTAGCGAATACTTCTTGAACATCAGGATGCTCAATAAGACTTTGAGCAGATTCATTAAGATGCTTAGGAAGTAAAGGGCGTTTGCTTTGCAGTTCTTGTAATAAGAAGTTTTGACGGGCTTGTTCAGTCCATGTCTCAAAATTGCCAAGTCCAAGATACTCAGTAATCGCTGAAATTGCTTGACGATGACGACCTGACTCTTGGCGAATATCTAGTTTTAATAACTCAATACCGAAACAATTCACGCGATAAATAAAATCGAGTAACTTTCCTTGAGCAATACCGGAAAGGTTTGAATCGACTAATGAGCGATAACATAACAATAATGGCAGCAACAACTCATCTTTGTGATGAATAATCTGGCTACGATCCACATCAGAATGTTGACCTTGTAATTTTGCAGTGAGCCATTCTCTTGTAATTTTTAAGCGTTCACGTGTTGTTCTTAAATATTCACGATAAGGCTCTGGATGAGGCTGACCTAAGGCAGTCTTTAGTTCATCACTGCACGCCTGAACAGAAAGCTCCCAACGTAAATCTTCAATATCTCGGAGGTAGAGATCCGCGGCTTTCCATCGCGATAACCATAAAACTTCTTGAGTCACTTTGTGTGTGACATTTGGGTTTCCATCTCGGTCACCACCCATCCAAGATGCAAACCGCACAGGTGCAATATCTAAAGGTAAAGCTTGAGAACAATGCTCTTGAACCAATTGATTCAATTCACGGACAAACTTAGGAATAGCGTTCCATAAAGTTTGCTCAATGGTAGTAAAACCCCATTTTGCTTCATCAATTGGGGTTGGACGATGTTGGCGAATTTCATCGGTTTGCCATGCTGAACAAACCAATTGTTTTAATTCAGAAAGAACTTGAGCGCGCTGTTTGGGGGTCAGCTTTTGCTGATCAAACTTAGATAAACACTCGTTGATCCCATCATATTTTTGGATCAAGGTGCGACGACTAACTTCCGTAGGATGTGCGGTGAGTACAAGCTCAATATTTAGCTCACAAATTTGTTGATAAAGGGTTTCCGCTGAAATCAGCTGTTGTTGAAATTTTTCAAAAAGGGGAATAAGGACATTCGCTGCAGCGCCGTTTTTATCAAACTCATTTTGGCGACGGCTACGTACCACATGATATTGTTCTGCAATATTGGCAAAGTTCAGAAAATGTGAAAAAGCGCGTGTCAGTGGAAGAATCTCATCATCTTTTAAACTTAAAAATAAACTTTCTAATTGTTTTTCAGCTTCACTATCACCATCACGTGCACCTTTCGCGAGTGCACGAATTTGTTCAACTTGATTAAACAAATCTTGTCCAGCTTGTTCTTTTAAAGTCTCTCCTAAAAGATTACCGAGTAAGCGTACGTCTTCACGTAATGGAGCATCAATTTGTTGAATCATTTTTTTCTCCTTTTCTTGTTCTTTTGACTATACCGCTTATTCATGACATGCCAAGCGATTGCAAAATAATTTAAAGAAAATTAGGTGAAAAATACGCCATTTAAGAATGGAGAGAGCTATTTTTTGTATTTCAGCATAAATAATTCGATGGCTTGATGAATAATTTCATCACATTCTGCTTCACTGGGAACCTGACGAACACCTAACAATACTTCATGATGTCGATGCCCTAAGAGTAAAGAAAGGAGCAAATGTGTTTGCTTTTCAGCATCATCTTTCTGGATAAATCCGTGCTCAATCGCTTGAGCAAAAAAATCAGTCCAAACCACAAATAACCGCTTATGAGATGCATTATAAAAAGGTTCAGCCAAAGGATTTTGCTCTGCTGCCAATTCTAATAATAAATGCTCAAGCTTAATGGCTTCAGGAAGATTGACAATTTGCAGCGCTAAACTACACACCTGATAGAAGTCTTCTAAAAAATTGGATTCAGGGTGTAATTGGATTCGCCGAGCATTGATTGATTCTTCGCACGTTTCTGCAATTGCATAGGTAAATAACGATTCTTTATCTTGAAAATGGTTATACACCGTCAGTTTAGTCACGCCAGCTTCTTTGGCAATTTGATTCATGCTTGAACCATGAAAGCCCTGTTTTAGAAACAAACGTTTAGCTGCCTCTAATATTTGTTTCTTTTTAACTAAATCCTTAGGACGTCCAATATTCATTTGCACAAAAAAATCCAAAAAAAACAGTTTAGGTCATACCTTGAAAAATGATTTTTAATTACTGTACCATGCGGTATATTAATTAAAAAATAATCAAATTAATATCCCTAATTTGATTTGCCTAAAAATTGACATAAGAGCAGTGCACATGAGTCTTCAAAAATTTGCCACATACAGTCTAATGCTCATTTGTAGCGTGATACTCACCGCGTGTAGTAAGGATAAACCCACAGAGGAACAAATTCCATTTGTGATGGTTGCCCAGCCGAATACTTCCCAAGATGAACTGAAAAGTTATGCAGGAGAAGTTCAGGCGAGACAGCAAACGGCATTGGCTTTCCGTGTTGGAGGACAAATTACTGAACGCTATGTTGATGTAGGGGATCGAGTCAAAGTCGGGCAAGTCTTAGCAAAATTAGATGTGAAAGATGCTCAACTGCAGTTAAATGCTTCAAAAGCTCAGTTAGAAAGCGCGCAATCTGCAGCCAAAATTGCCGAAGAAGAATACAAACGCTTTAAGCAGTTATTACCTATTAATGCGGTGAGTCGTTCGCAATATGATGCCGTAGAAAATCAATATAAATCGGCTATGTCCAATTTAAAACAAGCACAATCAAATTATGCAGTGAGTAGTAATCAGACGGGATATAACCAACTCATTGCCAATAAAAATGGCGTCATCACTGAGCGTAGTATTGAAGTTGGTCAAGTGATCGCAGCAGGGCAGGCAGCATATCAACTGGCGATAGATGGTGATCGTGAAGTGGTGATTGGTGTGCCAGAACAAGCAGTATCAGAAATTAAAACAGGTCAAAAAGCTTGGGTTACGCTATGGTCAAAACCAGAGGAGCGTTTCGCCGCATATGTGCGTGAAATTTCACCTGCTGCCGACCAATCTAGAACATTTAGTGTCAAAGTTGCTTTGACTGAAGGGCGTTCAACAATTCAACTTGGACAAAGTGCGCGAGTATTTTTTTCAAATACCAGTTCAAATGTGATTAATGTTCCTTTGACCAGTGTATCTGCAACAGAAGATCAGCCTTATGTTTGGGTTGTGAATCCAGATCACAGTATCCGTAAGGTGAATGTTCAAATAGGTGCTTATGGTCGTGATACGGTACCTGTGACTCAAGGTTTAAAAGCTTCTGATTGGGTCGTGGTTGGCGGTGTACACTTACTGCGAGATAAACAAAAAATTAATCCGATTGACCGTCAAAACCGTGCAGTGAATGTGAAAGCAGGACAAGTTGGAGCGAAAATATGAACTTTAACTTGTCAGAATGGGCGTTAAAAAATAAGGGACTGATCCTTTATTTCATGATTTTGATGGGAATATTGGGTGTTTATTCCTACTCAAAACTATCACAAAGTGAAGACCCTCCATTTAGTTTCAAAGTAATGGTCGTTCAAACCTATTGGCCAGGTGCGACAGCGGAAGAAGTTTCATTACAAGTAACTGATCGCATTGAAAAAGAATTAATGAGTACGGGGCTCTATGATCGTATTGCAGCCTATTCTCGTCCTGGTGAATCAATGGTGACCTTTGTTGCCAAAGACTCGCTGCGTTCTCATGAATTACCGAATGTTTGGTATCAGGTTAGAAAAAAAATTGGAGATATCAAACACCAACTTCCTAGCGGTGTTCAAGGTCCATTCTTTAACGATGAATTTGGTGACACCTTTGGGAATATTTATGTCTTAACGGGTGATGATTTTGATTATGCCGTGATGAAGGAATATGCCGATCGCTTACAGCTGCAACTACAACGTGTACAAGATGTTGGTAAGGTTGATTTAGTTGGCTTGCAAGATCAAAAAATTTGGATAGAAATTTCAAATACGAAAACCGCTCAATTGGGTATTCCAGTTTCTGCAATTCAAGAAGCACTACAAAAACAAAATACCATGGCGAGCGCAGGTTTCTTTGAAACAAGCTCAGATCGTATTCAAGTGCGTGTCAGCGGACAATTGAAATCAGTCGAAGATCTCAAGAACATGCCATTACTGGTTGGTGATAAGACCATTCAATTGGGCGATGTGGCTGAGGTTTACCGTGGCTTTAGTGAGCCAGCTCAACCACGTATGCGCTTTATGGGCAAAAATGGTATTGGTATTGCGGTGTCTATGCGTAAGGGTGGTGACATCATTGCGCTAGGGAAAAATCTAGAAAAGACCTTTAATGATCTACAACAAACTTTACCTTTAGGGATGGAACTTAAAAAAGTTTCAGATCAGCCTGTAGCGGTGCAACGCAGTATTCACGAATTTATCAAAGTGCTCGCAGAGGCCGTGATTATTGTCTTATTGGTCAGCTTCTTCTCTTTAGGTTTCCGTACAGGATTAGTGGTCGCTTTCTCTATTCCCTTGGTCTTGTCAATGACGTTCGCAGGCATGAATTTCTTTGATGTTGGACTGCACAAGATTTCTTTAGGCGCGTTAATTTTAGCACTTGGACTTTTGGTTGATGACGCCATCATTGCAGTTGAAATGATGGCCATTAAAATGGAACAAGGATATAGCAGATTAAAAGCCGCAGGTTTTGCTTGGAAGTCGACCGCATTTCCAATGTTAACGGGGACGCTGATCACTGCAGCTGGATTCTTGCCGATTGCCACTGCTGCGTCGAGCACAGGTGAATATACTCGCTCAATCTTCCAAGTTGTAACCATTGCTTTAGTGGTGTCATGGTTTGCAGCGGTACTATTTGTTCCTTATTTAGGTGACAAATTACTGCCTGATTTTAATCAAATGAATCAGAAAGCTCCGTGGTATCAACGCTTATGGGCAAGATTACGTCAACAACCAGAGCCACAACCCGTCGTTCAACACCATGGTGAGCATCACGATCCATATCAAACTAAGATGTATCAAAAATTTAGATCTTGGGTTGAGTTATGTATTACTTATCGTAAAACCGTCATTGCTGCGACGGTTGCGATATTTGTATTGTCAATTTTGATGTTTAAATTTGTTCCACAACAATTTTTCCCACCATCAAACCGTGCTGAAATATTAGTGGATCTAAAACTAGAGGAAGGTGCTTCTCTAACAGCGACAGAAAATGCGGTTAAAAAAGTAGAAAAATTCTTGTCGACTCAAAAAGGGATCGATAATTACGTCGCTTATGTTGGTACAGGTTCTCCACGTTTCTATTTACCACTTGATCAACAATTGCCTCAGGCGAGTTTTGCACAATTTGTGGTTTTGGCTTCCTCATTAGATGAGCGAGATGAGATTAGAAAGAATCTGAGTGAAGAAATTAGTAAGTTATTGCCTGAAGTACGGACACGTGTATCGCTATTGGAAAATGGGCCACCAGTCGGTTATCCAATTCAATACCGTGTTTCTGGTGAAGATTTAAATACTGTTCGCCAACGAGCACAATTAGTGTCACAAGCAATCAGTGAAAATCCAAATACCGCCAATGTTCATTTAGATTGGGGTGAGCCGAGTAAAATTATTTCACTTGAAATTGATCAAGATCGTGCGCGTCAGTTAGGCGTATCTAGCTTAGATTTGGCGAATTTCTTAAATAGTTCAATAACAGGCGCTGCGATTAATCAGTATCGTGAGAAACGGGAGTTAATTGATATTCGTTTACGTGGCGATCAAGCGGAACGTGTTGATGTAGCATCGTTACAAAGTCTCGCTGTACCGACGAGTCAAGGTACAACAGTTCCATTGGCACAGATTGCGAATATTCAATATAAGTTTGAAGATGGTCTGATTTGGCATCGTAACCGTTTGCCGACGATTACTGTACGCGCAGATATTCGGACTAAACTCCAACCAGCTACTGTGGTTGGTGAATTAACTGAATCTATTGAGAAAATTCGTGCCGAACTTCCAAGTGGTTATCTGGTAGAAGTGGGAGGCACTGTGGAGGAATCTGCACGTGGGCAAACTTCAGTAAATGCTGGCATGCCGTTATTTTTGGCTGTGGTCTTTACCTTGCTCATGATTCAGCTCAAGAGTATTTCACGTTCGTTTATTGTTTTCTTGACCGCGCCTTTGGGTTTAATTGGCGTGGTATTGTTCCTGTTAATATTCAATAAGCCTTTCGGGTTTGTGGCGATGCTAGGTACCATTGCTTTATCTGGAATGATTATGCGTAATTCGCTTATCTTGATTGATCAGATCGAGCAAGATATCAAAGCGGGTCATTCTCAATGGGAAGCGATTTTAGAAGCGACAGTACGCCGTGCCCGTCCAATTATTTTGACTGCATTGGCTGCTGTGTTGGCGATGATTCCGCTTTCACGCAGTATCTTCTTTGGTCCAATGGCGGTAGCAATTATGGGTGGACTCATTATCGCAACATTATTAACGCTGTTCTTCTTGCCAGCACTCTATGCGGCATGGTTTAAAGTAAAAAAAGAGTCAAAAACCGCGTAGTTTTATGTGAATACTAGGTGCGAAGCATTGAAAAATTCAATATAGTAGTCCCTAGTTTTTAACACAAAATAACACAGTGGGCTGAGTACATAAAAAAACTGAATGTGCACTCGGTTGAGGTATAAAAAAGCATCCATGGGGCGAGACAATTTAACAAGACATCGTCGATTAATTACGATGTCTTATGTATTCATGTTTCTTGCATTGTTCACTGGTATCAGTGCTGCAATCGCCTATTTTTTAGCGCAAAAAGTGGCTCAAGCGCAAGACGCTGAAGTCTGGATCCATGCTCAAGCATTATGGATTGCACGAAATGTTGTGCTATTTATGATGATGGCCGCATTTGCTGCTCTTTGGTTTATTCCTGCCTGCTTTATCTATTGGGATAGTGTGTTATGGGTGAAAGGGTGTACGGTGATTGGTGTCATTTTTACCACAATTGCATGGCTATTTCTCCTAAATGCATGGCTTAAAGGCTTAGTGAAATATCTCCAGAAAAAAGCCGCTTTTTAAAATAATGATTTAATTTACTTGTAATCTCGGAATATAACCCCAACATATTCCGCAGAGAAGTCATATCAAATTTTTTTGTGGAGCATCGCCAGACATGGCTAAACGTGATTATTATGAGGTTTTAGGGGTTTCTAAAACAGCTAGTGATGATGAAATTAAAAAAGCCTACCGTAAGTTGGCGATGAAATATCATCCAGACCGTAACCCTGATAATGCTGAAGCAGAAGAAAAATTCAAAGAAGCTGCTGAAGCGTATGAAGTTTTATCTGATAGTGAAAAACGCAGCATGTATGACCGCATGGGACATAATGCGTTTGAAGGCGGCTTCGGTGGCGGAGGCGGTGGTTTCGGTGGCGGTTTTAGCGCTGAAGACATTTTTAGTCAGTTTGGTGACATTTTCGGTGGTGCGTTTGGTGGAGGCGGTCGCCAACAGCGTCAAAGACGTGGTTCAGACTTACGTTATGTGCTTGAGCTCAGCTTAGAAGAAGCTGTACGTGGCGTAAAGAAAACAATTACTTTTACTGCGCCAGCACCATGTGAAGTGTGTGATGGTAAAGGTTCTAAAAATCCGAATGATGTTGAAACTTGTAAGACTTGTCACGGAGCTGGTCAAGTCCGCATGCAGCAAGGTTTCTTCTCAGTTCAGCAAACGTGTAGCACATGTCGTGGTCAAGGTAAGATTATTAAAAATCCTTGTGGCACTTGTCATGGTTCAGGTGTTAAAGATCGTCAACAAACACTTGAAGTTACCATTCCTGCAGGCGTGGATAATGGCGATCGCGTTCGTTTAACTGGAAAAGGTGAAGCGATTCGTGATGGTCAGTCAGGTGATCTATACGTAGAAGTTAATGTTCGTGAACATGAAATCTTCCAACGTGATGGCGCGGACTTGTATATGGATGTGCCGATTAGTATCGCTGATGCTGCATTGGGTAAAGAAATTGAGATTCCAACCCTTGATGGTCGTGTGAACTTGAAAGTACCTGAGGGAACTCAAACTGGTAAAATGTTCCGTCTACGTGGCAAGGGTGTAAAACCAGTACGCACAAGTATGCAAGGTGATTTACTTTGCCGTATCGTGATTGAAACACCAGTCAACTTAACTGCACGTCAACGTGAACTTTTAAAAGAGTTACAAGAATCTTTAGATGGTGCGGACAGTAAATCTTCACCTAAAAAGAAATCATTCTTCGATCGTTTATTTGACTGATCAGAATGAAATAAAAGCCCGACATTATTGTCGGGTTTTTATTAAGTTATAAATACTTAAGACGCTTAAAGCAAAGTAAGTGATACTACCATTAGATAATTTCTTAGTTTATGGGTGTATTCAAAAGTTGTTGAGACTTATTTGTTTAAGCTTTTTAAAATCTAAAGGTAAATTTTTTAATAGGTTTTGTTAGAACTATAATTTAAAAAAAGAGGATCTGACGATCCTCATCATGTAATTTTGAAAAAACTAATCCTGAGCATCAATACTCTGACCATTCATACCTATACTGTCTTCGCCCATTAAATATAAATAAGCTGGCATGATTTGTTCAGGCGTTGCCAATACTTTCGGATCTTCATCAGGATATGCTTTAGCACGCATAGCTGTTCGTGTTGCACCAGGATTAATGCAGTTATAACGGATATTTGGATAGACATTTTCTTTTGCAAAAATTTGACTGACCGCTTCAATGGCAATTTTTGAAACTGAGTATGCGCCCCATTTCGCACGTGCTTCACGACCGACACCTGAGCTTGCAAAAACAACAGAGGCATTTTGAGATTTTTCTAATAATGGAAGTAAATGTTGAGTAAGAACAAAAGGTGCTCTTAAATTTACAGCCATTACATCATCCCACACTTCAGCAGGGTAGTGGGCCAATTCAACGCGCTCACCTAAAATCCCAGCATTGTGCAAAATCCCATCTAAACGACCAAATTGTTGGTCAAGCGTTTCCACAAGACGTTCGTAATCATATGCTGTTGCAGTAGAAAGTTGCAGTGGCAAAATTGCAGGTTGAGGAGCACCTAAACTTTCAATTTCGTCATAGATCACTTCTAACTTGTTCAGCGTTCTACCATGAAGAACGACGGTCGCACCATGTAAAGCATAGCTCAACGCTGCTGCGCGTCCAATGCCATCACCTGCACCCGTAATTAAAATTACTTTATCTTTCAATAAATCTGGGCGAGGTTGATATTCTGAATATTTCATGTGCGACCTCCTTCATTGTTCTAATTAAGCTGTTTTTTGGTGAGATTCGATCAATTCGATTAAGTGTTGATGTAATTCTTGTACATCATTCACTATACAATCTGCCTGCCAAGAATCTAAGTCATCTTTGTGTTCTAATGGTAAATATCCGTAAGCAGCCAAAATCGTGTACATATTTGCGCTTCGACCTGCATCAATATCACGTGGATGATCACCAACATAAATGCATTGTTCAGCTGGAACATTAATTTGTTGAGCAGCGAGATACATTGGTTCTGGGTCAGGTTTAGTGTGCTTAACATCTTCTGGGCATACGAGAACGGCACAACGTTCAGTTAAGTTTAAGGCTTGAAGTAGTGCCTCACTCAGCCAACGAGGTTTGTTTGTCACAATTCCCCATGGAATATCCCGTTGTTCCAAGTCCTCAATTAAAGGATACATTCCTGCAAAAAGATCTGTATCCACAGCAATATCAGCACCATAGATATCTAGAAAGCGCTGACGATGTGCAAGGAAAATAGGATCATCAACCTGTAATTCAGGATAAACCAATTTCACCATCGCCCGAGCCCCCTCGGAGACCTGAGTTCGGATCAGGGCTGCATCTACGATCTCTCGACCTTCTTCACGACACATTGCTTGAATAATACGAATAAAATCCGCAGCAGTGTCAATTAAAGTCCCATCTAGGTCGAAAAGTACGGCCTTCATTCATTCACCTCATTATGGGTGTAAACCATATAGTTCACATCGACATTTGGGGCTAACCAATAATGTTTAGTTAATGGGTTGTAATGTAAGCCTGTCATATCTTTAAGTTTTAAACCTGCGTTACGAATATCATGCGCTAATTCAGAAGGTTTAATAAATTTATGATAGTCATGAGTTCCTTTTTTCAAAAGACGTAACACATACTCTGCACCGATAATCGCAAATAAATATGATTTTGGATTACGGTTAATTGTGGAGAAGAATACATGACCGTTTGGTTTCACCAGTTTTTGGCATGCTTGAATGATTGACGCTGGATCTGGTACATGTTCCAACATTTCCATACAAGTTACGACATCGTATTGACCAGCTTGTTCTTCAGCCAATTGCTCAACTGGAATTTGACGATATTCGATATTGGTTACGTTTTCTTGTTCTGCATGCAGACGTGCGACATTTAATGGTGCTGCGCCCATATCGATACCGAGGACATCGGCACCACGGCGTGCCATACTTTCAGCCAAAATACCGCCGCCACATCCCACATCTAGGACTTTTTTGCCACTAAGACCACCTGCATGTTCATCAATCCAATTCAATCGTAATGGATTGATTTGATGGAGAGGGCGAAACTCAGAGTGTTGATCCCACCATACTGCAGCAAGTGCTTCAAATTTAGCAATTTCTTGTGGGTCAACATTCAGTTGAGTCATTACAGCCACCTTAGCAAAGTTCGTTTTAATGGGTAGAATTTATATCAGATCTTAGTGTATCGCTAATTCCAAAAAAAGCGATAAATCTTGTAAAAAAGTTCACAGAATCAAAACGATTTTCTCATATTTGTTTTATAGTGAAACCATATGCTAATCAGAATGATTTAGAGGATAAAAACTTAATGAAAAAGGTGGTTTTTAGTGGCGTTGCCGCTGCGGTGCTGATGGCACTTTCAACAGGTGCAATGGCGAACTTTGTTGAAGGCAAAGATTATACGGTCGTGCAAAACCCAGGAAAGGTTGATGTCGCTGGTAAATTGGAAGTACGTGAGTTCTTTTGGTATGGCTGTGGTCATTGCTTTACTTTAGAACCTCATATGCAATCTTGGTTACGTAAAATTCCAAAAGATGTGAATTTTGTCCGTACACCTGCTGCAATGAACAAAGTATGGGAACAGAATGCACGTGGCTACTACGTTTCTGAAGCACTTGGTGTTCGTAAACGTACACATTTGCCTTTATTCCACGCGATCCATGACAAAGGTCAGCAGATTTTTGACCAAAAATCACAAGCGCAATTCTTTACGAAGTATGGTATCCCAGAAGCGAAATTCAATAGTTTATATAATTCTTTCGCAATTACTGCCAAAGTCTCTCAAGCAAATAAATTAGCGCAACAATATCAATTGACGGGTGTGCCAGCTGTTGTAGTAAATGGGAAGTATGTCGTACAAGGTGATAATGGCCGCGTGTTACAAGTGGTTGATTATCTATTGGATAAAGAGCGCAAAGCTAAATAATAAAAAACCCGCATTGAGCGGGTTTTTTTATGCCTCAGTAGTATTCCAATTCAAAATCCCTTTAAAGATTAATCGTATTTGGGTAATGGACTGTTTTTTGAGTACTAATTTTTGTAATTCAAGCTCCATACCTGAATATTGACGACCTAAGCTAATCCAAGACATTGCCCATGTGAAACATAAATTAATTAAAATATTCGACAACATTTTTAGGTCATCAGCATGATGAAAATTTTGTACGATTTCGAATTTTTGTAGGTCATTGGCCAAATCAGAATTTAGAAACTCAATTTCACGAGCAATCGCACGTCTTACCACTTCAGAGCCACCCCAGCGCTCTGCGATCATAAAAATCCAAGGTTGGGTATTTAAATCGATGGCTTCAAAAAAAAGTTCCATGCTAGTTTCGGCTTTAGCATCAGGGTGGGCTAAACCTTGACCGAGCTGATGAAGTACGGTTTTCAAATATAACGCGACTTGATCCACTAACTCTTGGCCTAATTCATCCATATCTTGAAAATGTCGATAAAAGGCTGTTGGCACCAAACCAACCTCACGTGCAACTTCACGCAGACTAATACTGCTAAATGAACGGCCAGATGTGCTTAAGCGCAAAGCGGCATCCAGTAAAGCCTGACGACTTTGTTGTTTACGTTCATCGCGTATAGACATCTTAAAACCTGAGAAGTGAAGTCGAGATGAGTCTATCAAAAAAATATAAAAATTAAACGACGAATGTCAGTGAACATGTGTTGACTCAATTTTAAAATCAATATAGTGTACACATGTTCACTATTAGAACACTTGTTCACTCAATTAAATTGAAATACAAAAGAGGAACGTTTGAGATGAGTAGTTATCTGTCATATCGTCCTGAATGGATTCGAGAAGATTTCGTCGATTTTATCGCTGAAAAAATACATCCCACTTTGGCTTGGAAAAAAGTCAAAGCATCGCTCGTGAGTCGTCAGGCACTTAGTCACGATTTCTATGAGATTCATTTATGTCCAAATCACAATTTCGATTTTCAACAGATTGAGGCAGGGCAAAGTGTTTTAGTGACAGTCGTAATTGCAGGCGTGCGTCTACAACGTAGTTATTCGATTGTGGAAATTTCTGCGACAGGTAATCTGGTGATTGCTGTCCGAGCTCAAGGAGTAGTGTCGAATTGTTTAAGCCAATTGGCGATAGGTTCTGTTGTGGAAATTTCTCAAGCGCAAGGTGAATTTACGCTTGAGCCGACTCAACAGCCAATTGTGTTATTGGCGTCGGGGAGTGGCATTACCGCCATTTATGCATTGCTTACGAAGGCTTTAAACACATTATCTGTACCTATCTATTTGATTTATTTCTGTCGAGATGACGCGTTCCACGTGAAACTACAACAGCTCGCTTCAAAACATGATCATTTTAATTATCACTATTTTAATACAGGCCAACATAAACAATATCTGACATTGGCGTTGTTAGAGCAGTTAATGCCAAGTTTTAGGCAAGCACAGATTTATGCATGCGGTGCAACTTCGATGATGCAAGCTGTAAATCAAATTTGTCATGAAGAGGGGATCAGCAATCAGCTCAAACAAGAGCTTTTTCAAATCCGTGTAGATGAAGAAATTGAAAAACAATCTGTCACGTTTATCCGCAGTCAGAAATCGTTTGAAGCTCAAAAAAGTTTATTGGTGAGTGCTGAAGAGGCTGGATTAAGACCCGCTCATGGATGCCGAATGGGTATTTGTAATGCATGTGTCTGTAACAAAGTGAGTGGCGCTACTAAAAATATGCTCACAGGTGAAATTGAACATGAGCCAAATCGACAAGTTAAATTATGTATTAGTCAGGCAGTAAGCCCTGTTGTGATTAATTTGTAATTTAACGGTATCGTATAAGACTGGAGAAAAATAATGAATATGTCACTTAATACAATATGGCAATCAAAATCTAAACATCTGACCGCTGAGCAAATTGAAGCATTTGGACAACGCGTTGAGCAGATCCGACTCAGTATTATGAATGATTTGGGTGAACAAGATGCCAAATATATTTATAAGATTCGCAACTTTGTTCGCTATAGCGAGATTGGCTCACGTGCATTGCTGATGTTTGGTGGTTGGATTCCACCTGTTTGGTTGGTGGGTACAGGATTACTGGGCGTGTCCAAAATTGTTGAGAATATGGAGCTTGGACATAATGTGATGCATGGTCAATTTGACTGGTTGAATGATCCTAGTTTAAACGGTGCGACATATGACTGGGACACCATTTCAACAGGCGATGACTGGAAATATACCCATAACTATGTACATCACACCTATACCAATATTGTGGGTATGGATCATGATGTAGGTTATGGTCTACTTCGTGTTTCAGCATCTCAAACGTGGGAACCAAGATTTTTGTTTAATATTCCCTTAGCGATTCAATTGATGGTGTTTTTTGAATGGTATGTCGGTGTTCAAAACCTACACTTGGAAGACGCGCTTGTTTATAAAACGAAATCTTGGAAACAAGTGTGGAAAGATGCTGAAAAATTAAGAAAAAAAGTACGACGTCAGGTAGTGAAAGATTATGTCTTTTTCCCCCTTATCGCTGGTCCAAATGCGCTTCCTGTCTTCGTAGGAAATGCAGTTGCAAATGTGATTCGAAGTCTGTGGTCATCTGCAGTGATTTTTAATGGTCATTTTACTGAAGATGCAGAAACATTTGAGATGGATAATACCGAAAACGAAACGCGAGCAGAATGGTATTTACGTCAAATTCGAGGTTCAAGTAACTTTACCGGAACATCATGGCTGCATATTTTGAGTGGTAATTTGAGTCATCAAATCGAGCATCATTTATTCCCTGATATGCCTGCAAATCGCTATGCAGAAGCTGCGCCAAAAATTAAAGCATTATGTGAGGAATATGGCATTCACTATAATGAAGCTAACTTTATGAAACAATTCTGGAGCGTTTGGGTTCGTTTAGCTAAATGTTCTTTACCAAATGATAAAACAGCTAAAATTTCTCAATCTATAAGAAAATTAAGAGGAATATTTGCCTGACTATCACTATTTAGTTTAATTCATTAAAGACGTGAAGCATTAATCAAAGTTTTAAGCTTGGAACGTGAAGAGTCAACAAAAAAGCCCGATTGGTGGGGATCGGGCTTTTGAATCAAATAAAGGTACTTAAATTAAAAAACGGGTATTACGTTAATTGTAAGAAATCTAAAGTTATTCAGAAGACAAAAATATTATTCCAACATCTAGTTGTTCTAACTTACTAGGATCAGAATTAGAAACTTGTTCATGAAGTTTTTCAGAATAATCATATATTTTCGTTCTAAAACCAGGAAATTGAATATAAATATGTGCAGCACTCTTATTCCAATCTTTTAAACTTGGTTTTATCAAATAATATTTTAGTGTTTCAGGAGAAATTTTAAACTTACCTTTGCTATCGGTTGTAATAGAATTATGACTATCTCTAGCTGTATCATATCCAATATAACCATGATAATTGGCAATAGGTTTTTTACTTTCAATACTATATATATAGCCTGTAGTTTCAGGAGTTAAATATAAAGTCTTTTGAGTGCAAGCTACTAAAAAAGTGGATATAAATATTATAAGCAAATGACTAAAAAAAAAATTCATTTTGTAATTCCAGAAATAAATAAAAGCCCAGCTACGTCTTCTTGACTTGATACAGATCGTTCATGAAATAGAGTTATACTATTTCATTGCTTGGTGAATCTTTTGAATATCATCTTGGGAAAGCTTTTTTAGCTGCTCTTCTGGCAGTTCATGCAAAAAATAGGGCTAGTCATGCTAGATCCAATTATTCTAATTTAATAAAGAATAACAAAATACACAGTGAAGAAAAAGTTCAAAATGTAATCACACATTATCAAGAATAGTGATCATTTTACATATGGGCGTTATACGAAGTCTGATCATTTTTTATGTCAATTCAGTTCAAACCAATGCATGTTTTTAAATGCAACAGCAATTTTAAAACACGGACTTATAACAAAGTCAGATGCCATCAATCTGCTATAATGTGCCCAATCTTTTTTTAAGTAAAAATTAGGACGTATTATGCGTATTGACCAGCGTGCATTAGACCAGTTACGTGACGTTAAAATTACTCGAAACTATACACGTTATGCAGAAGGTTCAGTTTTAGTTGAATTTGGTCATACCAAAGTTCTTTGTACTGCCAGTGTTGATAATTCAGTACCGCGCTTCTTGAAAGGAAAAGGCCAAGGTTGGGTGACTGCTGAATATGGCATGTTGCCACGTTCAACCCATACACGCAGTGACCGTGAGGCAGCTCGTGGTAAACAAAGTGGACGTACTCAAGAAATTCAACGCTTAATCGGTCGTAGCTTACGTGCTATGGTGGATTTGAAGAAATTGGGTGAGAACACGATTACAATCGACTGTGATGTTATTCAAGCCGATGGTGGTACACGTACAGCGTCTATTACAGGTGCTGCTGTAGCCTTGATTGATGCTATGAATTCATTACTTGAGAAAAAGAAAATCAAACAAGATCCACTCAAAGGTTTGGTGGCTGCAATTTCTGTTGGTATCTATCAAGACGAAGTACTACTCGACTTATGTTATGAAGAAGATTCAAACTGCCAAACAGACTTGAATGTGGTGATGACTCAGGGGGGGGAGTTTATTGAAATTCAAGGTACTGCAGAAGATAAACCGTTCACGCGTACGCAATGTAACGCAATGCTTGAAATGGCTGAGAAAGGCATTCAAGAGTTAATTCAAAAGCAACAACAAGCACTAGGCTGGTAATTCGCATCTGATAGCATGCGTTAATTGCAAAAAAGCACCTTGATAGAGGTGCTTTTTTTATTTCATAGATTTGCAATTGAAGTTTCATTACAGCGTCACGAAAAAAGCGTATCACTGAGTTCGCATAAAACGAGAAGGATAACTACATGCGAGCTTATTTTTTTATATTCATTCTTACACCGAGTATTTTGTTAACAGCTTGTGGGGGAGATGATGATCACCAAACATCCAAACCGCAACCTTCAGATCCAAGCTGTGAAATCCACTGTGCTCCATAACCATAACAAGAATAAAAATAGGATAAATGTATGAACCGTCGTGACTTTATTTTAAATTCGACCAAGACATTATTGGGTGCATCTGCATTAGCAAGTTTTCCGCTGAGTATTCAAAAAGCTTTAGCAATTGATGCAAAAGTGGAAACTGGCACTATTCAGGATGTGAAACATGTGGTGATTTTGACTCAAGAAAATCGTTCTTTTGATAACTATTTTGGAACATTCAAAGGAGTACGTGGTTTTGGTGATCGATTCACCATTCCATTGAGTGGTAAAAGAGCGGTGTGGGAACAGTATGACGCCAACAAAAATAAAATTTTGCCTTATCACCTAGACAGTTCATTGGGCAATGCTCAACGTGTTTCGGGCACACCTCATTCATGGAAGGATGGTCAAGCTGCTTGGGATTGTGGGCGTATGGGCAATTGGGTGGAACATAAACAACCTCAATCCATGGGTTATTTTAAGAAACAAGAGCTCGAGTTCCAGTTTGCACTAGCGGAAGCATTTACTTTATGTGATGCCTATCATTGCGCTATGCACGCGGGAACTAATCCCAATCGTAAATTTATTTGGACAGGGACCAATGGGCCAACTGCTGCAGGTGTCGCGAGTGTAGTCAACGAGTTTGATAGTATTGGCTCATCAATGATCGGTTACGACTGGACCACGTATCCTGAACGCTTACAGCAGGCTGGGATCAGTTGGAAGGTTTATCAAAATATGCCCGATAATTTTACGGATAATCCTTTGGCTGGATTTAAGCAATATCGCAAAGCCAATGAATTATCTGGTCAGCCAGTTAGCCATGCCAATATTTTGTCACCTGAATATGATGAGCGTATTGATCAACGACAACCTCTCTATAAGGGTATTGCCAATACGATGCCTAAGGACGGCGGTTTATTAGGACAATTTAAACAAGATATCTTAGAGGGTAAATTGCCACAGGTGAGCTGGGTGGTCGCACCGGCAGCGTATAGTGAACATCCGGGACCATCAAGTCCTGTTCAAGGCGCGTGGTACATTCAAGAACTGTTAAACACTTTAACGGCAGATCCAGAGTTATGGAGTCAGACGGTTTTACTGGTCAATTTTGATGAAAATGATGGTTTCTTTGATCATGTACCATCGCCATCTGCACCATCAAGAGAAATCAATGAAGCAGGTGATATCGTTAAAGTTCATGGTAAAACCACGTTATCAGAACAAGAGATATCATATGAATATTTCAATCACCCACGTGTATCAGGTTCGATAGCACAGCCTGAATTAAAATTTAAAAATGGTAAGAATGAAAACTTCTGGCATGGTGTGTATGGTCCAGGAGTACGTGTTCCTATGTATATCATTTCACCATGGAGTCGTGGGGGATGGGTCAACTCTCAGGTATTTGATCATACTTCAATTATTCAATTTCTCGAGCAACGTTTTGGCGTGCAAGAGCCTAATATTAGCCCTTATCGTAGAGCGGTCTGTGGTGACCTTACGTCGGCGTTTGACTTTAAGACACCTAACTTTAATGTTCTGCCAACACTCCATGGGCAAAGAACAAAACAAGAAGCTGACAATACGCGTCGTTCGCAAGAGCAACTTAGTAAGGTTCCAGTCCCAGCAAATCAACAATTTCCTCTGCAAGAAACTGGAATACGTCATTCTCGAGCATTACCTTATTTATTACATACCAGCGCGCGCGTACAGGTTGCAACCCGAAATATTCAACTGATTTTCGCAAATGGTGGGGAACAAGGTGCGGTTTTCCATGTCTATGACAAACTAGATTTAAATGCTATTCCTCGACGTTTTATGGTGGAGGCAGGGAAACAGCTTGAGAATGTTTGGGAGCTAGTAGATGATCAATATGATCTTTGGGTACTTGGACCAAACGGTTATCATCGAGCATTTAAAGGAAATCTTCACCATCAAATTGAAAGAGATCATTTGCCAGAAATTCGAATTTGCTATGAAGCTTGTAAACCTAAAATAATTTTAAAAATACGGCATGATGGTGCTGAAGCCGTGGAGATGATGGTCAAGGACAATGCGTACTACAATCAAAAAATGTGGACTGTCAAAACTCAAGCGAATGAGGCTGAACTTCATCTCGATTTAACGGAGTCTTGGGGATGGTACGATTTTAATGTTGTGATCGCCCAACAGCAGGGAGAGCAGGCTTATGAACGTCGATTTGCTGGACGTATTGAAACAGGGCAGCATACATGTACTGATCCTATGATGGGATTATTGAAAGCTAAATCTTAAACACGAAGTAAAAAAGCCGTGAATGTTCACGGCTTTTTTCAGAATTGAAAAATTCAGGTATTAAGACAGTTGAAATGAATTAGAGATCCAACCCTTCGGAAGTTGAGGCATTATAAGCTCCTCAGGGCGATTTGGATCTTCATCCAGTTGTTTACCACCATAAATGACATCATTGATCTGTCCATTTTGATTTTGATAGGTTAACCAAGGATAGGTTTTACCAAACCCAACAGGATCTTGGGTGTAATCACAAACACCATCTGGAAAAACTTTTTGTAATCGAGTCCATTGCTCATCTGTAAAGTTAATATTGGGGTAAAGACGACGTGTGAGTGGTTGTAGTTTACATTTATTGGCGTAGGTACTAATTTGATCACCTGCTACCATTCGCGGTGTTTTATAGACCGGTACACGAAGGTTATTGCAGAACCCAGATCTTCGAATCGTTCCTAATGTGATACATGAGTCGTTAAGATTTACTTTATTGCGAGTGAGTTTCTGTGGCAGAGGTAAATTGCTTGTATCATTTTTTACGCGATCCAACCATTGGTTCATATCATCGAAACTGATTTCTAAACATTTAAGATCGCCAATCATAATGGTATCACCTCCATAAAGAAGCTGATTGTTATGATGTCCGTGTGCTTTGTCTAAACGTGCTCTAATCGCGAATGCTCGGTAAGCATCATGGAAGATCGCTGGATCTGGACCACGACAATCAATAATCGCCACTTGATCTAAATTATTGGCAACATTGATTAAACCAGTTCGATAAGCATTTTTTAAACCTTGCTCCGTGGCATATAACCGTTCGGGAATTGGATTAATATCAATATCAACTCCACCGAGGCGTTCATTTAATAAAACAAATTTTTCAGCATTAATCACACCATCAAATAAGGTTTGAAGCCCGTATTGCACACCGACATTATCAATTGGCAGGTTTGCAAACCCGACATTGCGTTGATTTTCGACGGGACTCCAAATTTGTCTAAGCTGTTGTGTATTTGGATCAACTTCAGTTGGATTTCTGAGACCCAACAAATTTACAGCAGCCTCTTGAATTGAACAGCGTATCCCATTCGGATTTGAGGTAGCATTGTACAGTTGTGTTTCTGATATTCCGCTACAAATTGTATTTGGTCGAGCAACATCGAATTGCGCAAGTTCACTGACATAACCATTAATCTCAGAAATATGACCTTGAATATGGTTAATTTGATGAGGGAGGAAAGAGCGGCCTTCTGCTGTTTTAAAATAATTGATCATAATATGATAATCAGCAAACTGAGACGCTGTACTCCATGCATCAGGGAAGGAGCACGTTACTAACAAACCTTGGTATACACCTGGATAAGCGTTAGCTACCCATTGAGATGCGAGCGCGCCACCTGAACAGCCTTGTCCAATCGTGTAGTCTAAAGTGCCGTATTGTTCGATAAAACGTTCTTTGGCCATAATGATTGATTCAGCTTGAACCGCCAAATTACAGTTATGTCCACTGTTGGATAGCGCCGTAGACATGACGCCATAACCTTTGCCTAAAGCCTTGATGGTAATATCTGGCAAAATAGAAGTTGATGTCGCAACCACGGTAGGCGCGGTTGCAGACTGATAATCATTACCGCAACTTTGCCCATGGGTTACTAACAGCTTATTATTAAATTGGGGCTGTGGATTCAGCGCAGTCCAAGGCTGATTAGGATTAAACAATACAGCAAACCGATATTCATCACGATTTTGATAGCCGACCTCCTCTCGAATGATAAATGGCACTTCTACACCTGTATCGGTCTTAATTTTGGAAATCAGGCCCGCCGAAGGTGGTTTCTCAGGATTATAGGTTTGTAAAGTTCCGACCAAATTCCGATAGTAGTAATTATATTGAACAGGTTTACGACAAAATAAATCAGTCGAGCCGTTGGTACAGGTCCATGGATTAATTTGAGGTCCAGATAAAAGAGGGCCTGTGGTACTGAAATTTTTTAAATATAAATTTTGAATTTCATTTGGTGTTTCAATTTTAAGTAGATTTTCCCCTAACTGTAATCCATCTAATAGCACTCTATTCTGAGCATTAGAAAAGCGAGATTTGATGTCCTGTCCATTTAAATGAATGCTTATATTTGAGTCATTAAAATTAATCGATGGGTCTAATTCGATCAATACATCATTATCTGTCACAAGATCGGGGCGAGTTGATAAAACAGTCACGAATTCTTTTTCAAGTTTATTCGTTGGATTGTCAGGATCAGTTGGATTGGTCGGAGTTGGCTGTGATCCATTACCACCGCCTGAATTCCCCCCAGATTCGCTGGAGCTTTTACAACCGACGAGTAAGCTGCTACTAATCGCGACGCTTAAAAGCGTATAGATCATTTGCGTTTTCATGTGATTTCCCTAATGTACAACATGGTGGATGCAATCGATCCGATGACTGCATTTCTTTTTATTTATTCACTGACATTCAGCATGGTCTATGCGTTGACACCCTCCTATTATTTAGACAATGCGAACTCATGGTTTAATTGTATTTATTGGCTTCACTATGAATGAAAATTAGGCAGCATTCCATGACAGAAAATTGAATAATTGTAAAATTAAGGCGAATAAATAGTTGAAATTTAATGATTTAATTTGCATTCTATGGATTTAGCATGATTTTGATTAAAAAATAATCTTAAAGCGTGGAAGGTATCAACTAGGACCATATAAATTCAAATTTTTTTGTATTCTTGCGATAAAGTTAATGTAGCATCACAGTTTTAAGCAAATAAAAAAAGGAGCAAAGCCCCTTTTTTATTGAGAGATAGGATTGAATCAATTAAGCGTTAAAGCGCATAGATAAATCGATGGCTTTGACATCTTTAGTCAGTACACCCATGGAAATAAAGTCGACGCCTGAAGTAGCAACTTCACGTAAGTTCTCGATGGTAATATTACCTGAAGCTTCTAATTTACAACGACCAGCCACATGCTTGACTGCATCAATCATTTGTTGTTGGCTGAAATTATCTAACATAACGATATCCGCACCAGCATCTAAAGCTTGGTTTAACTCATCCCAAGTTTCAACTTCGACTTCCACAGGTTTACCTGGTGCAATGGCATGCGCTTTGTCGATTGCTTGCTGAATACCACCTGCAGCCATAATATGGTTTTCTTTAATTAAAAAAGCATCGAATAAACCTAAACGATGGTTTTGACCACCACCTACACCCACCGCATATTTTTGCGCAATACGTAAGCCTGGTAATGTTTTACGTGTATCCAGTAGTTTGGTATTTAAACCTTCTAAATGTTTCACATATTCAGCCGTTTTTGTAGCAACAGCAGAAAGGGTTTGTACAAAATTAAGTGCTGGGCGTTCAACGGTTAACAGACTGCGTGCTGAGCCTGCAAGTTTTAAAAATACCTCATTGGCTTGAACTTGATCGCCATCTTGCTTTAACCAAATCACATCAACGCTTGGATCATAGGCTTTAATTAAAGCATTCACCCACGGTTGCCCTGCAAGAATCATCGTTTCGCGACTGATAATGGTTGCTGTTGCTTGTTCATCTTCAGGTGTCAGCAATGCGGTGATATCACGCTCACCAATATCCTCTTGCAATGCTTGTTGGATATTGATTTGAATTGATTGTTCAAGCAAAGATTGCGGTATGCTCATAAAATCCCTATTGTAGGCACCAGAAAAATGAGCAATATATTACCATTGCACCTCAAGTAATGGTGCTGTTTTTTTCGTCCAAGTCTTTTCCAAAGATGAGCGTGGATGAATTGTCATAAGTTGCAAACACGGATTGAGATCACACATGTCGAATGTACCCAAGCTTCAAGTGGTAGATGGTGTATTACAAGGTGCAAGATTTATTGCTTCACCAAATTTTAATCAAAGACCAGACCATACTGACATTCAACTGGTGGTCATCCACAATATTAGCTTACCGCCCTCACAGTTTGGAGGAGGCTATATTGAGCAGTTTTTCCAAAATAAATTAGATTGGAATGCACACCCTTATTTTAAAACCATTGAAGGGATGCAGGTCTCAGCACATTTATTGATTTTAAGGTCAGGCGAAATTTTACAGTTTGTTAATTTTAAAGACCGTGCTTGGCATGCAGGACGCTCTACGTACATGGCATATCCAGAATGCAATGATTATTCGATTGGCATTGAACTAGAGGGCTGTGATGATCAAGATTTTACGGAACAACAATACCAAGCTTTAGTTGAGGTCGTGGCAACACTTCAACACGCTTATCCTAAAATTAAAAGTCATATCGCAGGGCATTCAGATATTGCACCTGGACGAAAGACCGATCCAGGACCGCATTTTCAATGGTGTTATTTTAGAGATCAATTAAAACAACGAAAAATATGATGCTTTGTCGAATGAAATAACAATTTAAAAGCGAAGTTTTATTACAATATCGTCAATCTTTTTAAGTGGTGAATATGATGGCGCTTTGGCGATCCACCTTTATTGTTAGTGCAATGACCATGTTGTCTCGTGTCATGGGGCTTATTCGAGACATGGTGCTGTTAAATGTGTTCGGGGCAGGGAAAGACTTCGATACTTTTGTCGTAGCGTTTCGTATTCCCAACTTTTTTAGGCGTCTTTTTGCCGAAGGTGCATTTTCCCAAGCATTTATTCCTGTTCTCACAGAATATAAAACCACCAAACTCCATGCTGAAGTTCAGATCCTAATTAGTCGGGTATTTGGATGTTTGCTTACCGTGATGACTGCATTAACTTTGCTGTGTATGATTGTTGCACCTGCGATATTGTATGTTTATGCGCCAGGATTTCATGCCGATGCAGCCAAATTTGATTTATCAGTCGACTTATTCCGTCTCACCATTCCCTACCTGATGTTTATGTCGCTGACGGCATTTGCCAGCAGTATCTTAAACAGCTATGGCTCATTTACCACACCCGCATTTGCGCCAGTATTGTTGAATATTGCAATGATTGCAGGGGCTTTGTGGCTGTCTCCACATATGGAAACACCCATTATGGCATTGGGTTGGGCAGTGGTGTTTGCTGGCATTTTGCAATTAGCCCTACAAATTCCGGAACTGTGGCGCAAAAAACTCCTGATCCCACCCAAAGTTGATTTTAAGCACGAAGGTGTCGAGCGCATTTTAAAATTAATGTTGCCTGCACTGTTTGGGGTTTCAGTCACACAAATTAATTTGCTGCTCAATACCATTTGGGCGTCTTTTATGCAAAATGGTTCTGTGTCATGGCTTTATACAGCAGAACGGATGACCGAATTGCCTTTAGGCTTAATTGGTGTAGCCATCGGAACGGTGATTCTGCCTGCACTCTCTGCGCGTAAAGCTGAACAGGATCAAACTAAATTTAAGGCTATGTTAGATTGGGCTGCACGTGTCATCGTATTTGCTGGTATCCCAGCCAGTATCGCTTTATTTATGTTGTCTACACCGATTATTCAAGCGCTGTTCCAACACGGTGCTTTTGATGCACGAGCGACAGAAATGACCGCTTTGGCATTACAATGTATGAGTGGTGGTGTCTTGGCATTTATGTTGATTAAAGTCTTTGCTCCTGGATTTTATGCGATTCAAGATACCAAAACCCCAGTACGTGTTGGCCTAATGGCAGTTGCAGCCAATGCCATTCTCAATGTGGTTTTTATTGGCATCTTCAAATGGATGGGCTGGGAAGAACTCCATATGGCATTGGCGTTGTCATCTACAGGTTCTGCTTTAGTCAATGCCGGGATGCTATATTTCTATTTACACAAACGTGAAATATTCCGATTTGGTCCGCACTGGAAAAAGTTATTTTTCCAATTTATGGTGGGTAACGCCGTGATGATCGCAGCCCTATGGTATGGCCTAAGCTGGTATAACCCAGATGTAGCGCCGTGGATTCGTGTATTTGAAGTGCTTGCTCTTTGTGTATTAGGTGTGGTTGCCTATGTATTGGGTTTATTTGCGACTGGCTTTAGACCAAGACAATTAAAACATGGCTAGTGCTTTAAACAGACCCTAAATAAAACAAAAAAACATCGCTTACGCGATGTTTTTTATAAGTCATGTGAACATTAAGGCAAAACTTTTAAAAGTTCGACATCAAAGATTAAGGTGCTGTTCGGCTCAATCGCATCGCCCGAACCGATCTCACCATAGGCCAAATCAGCAGGAATAAAGAAGCGGTATTTAGCACCTTCCTTCATGAGTTGTAAGCCTTCAGTCCAACCCGGAATGACTTGACTCACTTGGAATTCCACCGCTTGACTACGCGCGATCGAACTATCGAATACCGTGCCATCGATTAAACGCCCTTCATAATGAACTTTCACTTTTGACGTCGCTTTAGGCGTTTTGCCTTGACCTTGCTGAATCACTTGATATTGCAGACCTGTTGGTCGTGTGACAATACCTGCTTTTTTGGCATTCTCTTGTAAAAATTGTTGCCCAGATTTTAAATTTTCTGCAGCTAATTTTTGAAATTCAATCAGCTGTTTAGATTCGCTTTGCTTTTTGTATTTGGTTAAAGCCTGCGCCATTTCTTGATCGGTTAAACTCGATTTTTGACCGGTTGAGCCTTGTTTCAATCCTTCAATAAAAGCATCCAAATTAATATCTTTTAATGTATCCGCATTAGTACGTCCCATTACGTAGCCATAGCTATATCCGAGCTGATCTTTTTCAGTACTTTTATTGCTAATGTTTGCCGCAAATGAGCCAGAGCTGAGGATCAGCAGACTGCTTAATATAGAGATTTTTTTCATCATTCAAATCCAAAAAAGGAGAGCTGAAGGCTCTCCTTTTGATTAATTTATTTGACTTCGATTAATTCAACATCAAAAATGAGTGTGCTGTTTGGTGGAATCGTACCAGGAACGCCCTGTTCACCATAAGCCAGATTCGATGGAATGTATAAGGTTGCTTTACCGCCTTCCTTCATCAATTGTAGGCCTTCGGTCCAACCAGGGATGACCTGATTCAACGGAAATTCAATCGGTTCACCACGTTCAACCGAGCTATCGAAGACTTTGCCATCAAGTAATTTACCGGTGTAATGCACTTTAACCACGGAGTTTGCAGCAGGTTGTTTGCCTGTACCTTCTTTGCTGACGAGATACTGCAAACCAGAAGCAGTTGTTTTAACATTCGGTTTTTTTGCATTTTCAGCAAGGAAGCTATTGCTTTGTGCATTGGCAGCTTTAGAGTCTTCGACTTTCTTTTCTTCTAATTCTTTTTGTAAAGCCACATAGGCAGTTTGCAGTTCTTCATCGGTATAGGCACGTTCTTTTTTAGCATGCGCTTCACGGACACCGACAATAAACGGATCAATGGCAACTTCAGGAGGAGTTTGGCTGGCAACTTCATAACCGAGTGCATAACTGATTTTATCAATCGGTTTTGCATCTGCAGTCATGCTAGAAACTGTCGCAGATGTTGGATGTTGACTTGCATAATAAACAGGGACGAGCGCAGCACCGCCTAAAACGACAGCAACAGCGATGGGTAAAGCTTTACTCATGAGATTTCCAATTATTTTCAATTCTATGTGCGACATTCTAAAATCGCGGAACCAAAACAGCATAGCGTCAATTCACTTTCAGCGATATAGAATTTCAATGAAATCAACAAAATTTCACAAATATACAGTGCTTGATCGGCATAAAAAAAGCCTGAATAGATCAGGCTTTTATTCAACAATAATTAATCATTGTCCTTTGAAGCTTTATATGCATACGCATAGTTATAACCATAGCCATAACCCGCTGCATTACGTTGAATGTCATTTAGAATAAAGCCATTTACTTTAACACCGGCTTGTTCGAAACGATTGACTGTGATTTCGAGTTCTTTCATTTGTGTCTTCGCATAGCGAGCAATGACAATATTCACACCTGCATATTGCGAAATGATAATACCATCAGTCACCGCAAGTATAGGTGGTGTGTCAATGATCACATGATCAAACTGTGTTGAAAGCTGTTCAAGCAACTGTTTGAATTTTTCAGAACTCAGCATTTCAGACGGATTAGTCGGACTCTTACCACGAGTGATCACACTTAAACCAGCGACTTCAGTGTCTCGAATAATATTTTGTAGAGAGTGCTGATCAGTCATGTAATCAGTCAAACCTGGCTGTGTTTCAATATTGAAATATTTGTGTAGATAACCACGACGTAAGTCAGCATCAATAATCAAAACACGTTTGTCGGCTTGCGCTAATATTGTTGCTAAATTGGTTGAAATAAATGATTTACCCACTTCAGGTGCAGGACCAGAAATCATAATCACATTATTTCGAGCTGAACTCAGCGCAAAATGAATCGCCGTGCGCATACTGCGTAAACTTTCAATCGCAATATCATCGCTATTCTTAATGGCAAGAATTGGGATTTTCTTATGCTTTTTCAGCATCTTAATTCGGCTTTCTTGCACTGGAGAACGCGGTACCGTTGCATAAACCGGCAGATCCAATTCATTTTCAATTTGACTTGAGTCTTTAATGCCTGAACGCATCATATTACGTAACAGCGCCAGAAGTGTCCCGAGGAAACCGCCGACAAATATTGATAAAACTAAAACAATAAGTTTCTTAGGTTTAATCGGTTCAATCGGTTCTACGGCAGTATCAACAATTCGAACATTACCAATTTCACCCGCTTTCGCAATTCGAAGTTGTTGGTACGAATTAAGTAAAGCTGTATATAACTGTTGTTTGACTTCAACTTCGCGGAATAACTGTAGATAGCGACGTTGCAAGTCAGGGAGTTGTTTTAATGTGCCATCCAATTCATTAATTTTTTTATTGATCGCGCCAAGTTGAGCGTTCATTTGTTGCATGATTGGATGTTCATTGGTGTATTTCGCACCCGCTTCAGCGACTTTTTGCTCAAGTTCTGCTTTTTGTGTTTCTAAGGCAACACTTTGCGTAAGATACAATTCAGATTCTTTGGTGACATCAACCGTATTAAAGCCTTGACGGAATTTGTTAAATTCACGTTCGGCGACATCCAGTTGTTGTTTTAGTTCTGGGAGTTGTTCATCCAAGAATTTGAGCGTTTGCGCAGTTTCGGCAGAACGTCGCTCTACATTTTGCTGACTATACGCATTTAAAATCGTATTCAGGACTTTTGTAATATGCTCTTTATCTTGACCTTGATAGTTTAATCCTAAAACACCAGTCATTTTCCCTTTTTCAGCCACTGAATAGTTAGCCAAAAGTGATTTCATCGCAGCAGGCAAAGACTGTTTGGTGATGAGATACCGGTCATTCAATTGATCTTGTGTACGAATCTCAACTTTCCATACGCCATCACGGGTAGAGCTTTGATTGAGTTGGTTTACTGAACCTTTTAGCACCACTTCTTCGGTTTTTATATCCGTCAGGGTAAATTGTTTCTCAGTAAAATTAAGTGCCAATGCACGGTCACGAAATTTCTGAGGAACATGGAAATGGGGAATCGCAAAAGATTGTTCGTCATCGTTAAAAATCACAGATTGACGTGAATAATTGGTCGAATAGTCATGTGGTGCAAACAACCGATCGAAAAATGAGTTTTGAGTACCTTCAATTTTTAAATCAAGATTCAATTGATTGATTACTGAACCGAGGACTAATCGAGATTTCAAGATTTCAATTTCTGCTTGAGCGGGTTGTTTCTGCTCAATCATACTTGAGAGATCACCCAAAAGTGCAGCTGATGTACCTTTACTTTCTTCAACTTGGACCAAAGCATCAACAGAGTAGGTATCTGGTGTTGTACGCAAGTAGAGTAGGGCACAGACCAGACTCAAAATCACACACAAGGCAATCAGTTTCCATTGTGCGATTAATGAAAAAAATAATTCTTTTAAATCAATTGTATCTTCGGTATTCGCGGTTTGACTCATAATCTTTATTCAAAATATTAAAGGTGTTTTTTCCAATCAGCGATACAATCCTGAATCAACTGACAGGTGTCATTAAAGAATGCTTGATCGTGTTGGTAAGGATCCGCAATATTTTTTTCACGCCAGTGCCCCAAGCGAAAGGTTTTTCCTTTTGCGTATGGCCATGTTTGTTCGATATGCTTCTGTTGGTTCTGGCTCATGACAAGAATCAAATCCGCATTTTTGACCAATTCAGCATTCAGTTTGCGCGCCACATGATCTTGCATATTTATACCGAAATTTTGCATACATTGTAATGCTTTATCATCTGCAGGATGACCAACTAGACCAGAAATCCCAGCAGAGTGTATGTTTCGATCAGGGTACACATCTTTTAGGAAATATTCTGCCATGGGGCTTCGACAGATATTTCCAATACATACCACTAAAATATTTTGAAAATTCATCAATTCCCCAAACGATCTAAATTATATAAAGCATTGGAGAAAGGAATAACCTGGTTGACCACACGTTGCCAGCGCGTTAGACCCGTTGCATCGACATAAACAATATCATTACTTTGCATTTTAAACTGATTAGCGAGACCAAAATTAGCAATGCTAGACAGATCCATATGAAAGATTTCAGTCATAGGTGAGTCACTTTGACTTCTAACGACGTAAATTTTACTGCTGCTTGCTGACAATGGATTCAGGCCTAAGCTCTCCCCAATCACATCACTCAAAGTCATGCCTTGATCACGCATCGGCAGGGACTGGTTTTTACCTGACTCACCCATGACATAGATTTTTTGGTTTTCGCGAGAGTTGACATAAATCGTATCGTTAGCTTGCACCAAAAGATTGTGTAGCGAAAACCCTGCTTTCTCAAGTTCAATCGAATTTAAATTATAAGTTTGACCATTTCGAACGAGGCTAATCGATGTATTCGCACCAAATTGTGTGTTGACGCCACCAGCTAAGCCAAGCGCCGTATAGATACTGGTGGGTTGATCATTTAGTGTATATTGACCACCTTTCATGACATTGCCCTGTACTGAATAACGTTGACCTTGGTAAGACAAAACTCGAGCGATGACATCAGGTGTTTTTAAATAACGGGCAAGTAACTGACGAAGTTCTTGATTCACTTGATCTAAACTTTTGCCAGCCGCTTTATAACGTCCAATAATCGGAAATTGAATATACCCACGAGAGTCGATTTGATAGCCATTGGATTTAATGGCTTCTTCATTATTAATGGTATTGGTGGGCGGTGTAATTTCTGGATATGCCCATAGATAAATGGATAATACGTCACCAGCACTGAGTAGATATTGTTTTTGATTTTGTAGAAACAAATGTCCCAAATCTTGGTGAACATTGACTTGTGCAGGTTGAACAGCAAAAAGGGACTCTTGAGTGAGTTTGATGACATTGACTTGAGTGCCCAAATCCGTCTGAAAAACACCTTCTTCAGGTAAGTCATAGGTTTGAAGACCTGAGGTAACAGCACATCCTGTAAAGCTTAAACTTAATGCCAACAGCAAACTATAACGATAGTGACTCACTCGTATTCCTATATTGTATACATTTATGATTATTCAAAAATTAATCTTAACTTAACTATATAAAGTTAAGCGACATTTTATACCAATTAAAACAATAAATATATCTTACCCAAGCTATCTTTATGTTTTAAATGCAGAAAGTATAACTTCTCTGACTTAAAGGAGTTTAATAAGAGTAATTTTTATCAAACTATTAATGATGTAGAATATCCATTTTAGAGCATATATAAGGCTTCAGAGATGTATGATCTCTATAATCTAAAAATTGCCATTATCGGATTGGGTTACGTCGGTTTACCGCTCGCTGTTGAGTTTGGTAAAAAAGTTCCTGTCGTGGGCTTTGATATCCATCAAAAACGCATTGATGAGTTGCGTAAGGGGCATGACTATACATTAGAGGTTTCATCAGAAGAGTTAGCGCAGTCTACGCAGTTGATTTATAGTGCGAATTTAGAAGATCTAAAAGACTGTAATTTATATATTGTCACAGTGCCCACACCAATTGATGAATATAAACAGCCAGATCTTATCCCACTTGTTAAAGCATCGCAAAGTATTGGGCAAGTTCTGAAAAAAGGCGATGTGGTGGTCTATGAATCTACGGTATACCCAGGTGCGACAGAAGAAATCTGTATTCCTGAACTAGAAAAAGCATCAGGTCTTAAATTTAACCAAGACTTCTTTGCAGGTTATAGTCCTGAGCGTATTAACCCAGGTGATAAATTGCACCGTGTCACCAATATTTTAAAAATCACTTCAGGTTCAACGCCAGAAGTCGCTGAATTTGTCGATGAAGTTTATAACTTGATTATTGAAGCTGGTACCCATAAAGCAGCGAGTATCAAAGTCGCTGAAGCAGCTAAAGTGATTGAAAACACCCAACGTGACGTGAACATCGCGCTGATCAATGAGCTTGCAGTGATCTTTAATAAAATGGGCATTGATACCGAAGCGGTGCTGCAAGCGGCTGGCACGAAATGGAATTTCTTACCTTTCCGTCCGGGTCTAGTGGGTGGTCACTGTATCGGTGTGGATCCGTACTATTTAACCCATAAAGCCCAAGCGATTGGCTATCATCCTGAAATTATTTTGGCAGGTCGTCGTCTCAATGATGGCATGGGTGCGTATGTGGTGACTCAGCTTGTGAAAGCCATGCTAAAAAAACGCATTCAGGTGGAAGATGCCAAAGTCCTGATTTTGGGTCTCAGCTTTAAAGAAAACTGCCCCGATATTCGCAATACCCGCATCATTGATATCGTGAATGAACTCAAAGAATATCATATTGATGCCGATGTCTATGACCCATGGATTGATGCTCAAGAAGCTAAGCATGAATATGGCATTCAGCCAATTTCGACTTTAGAAAATGGCAAATATGATGCCGTGATTTTAGCGGTGGCACATGATCAGTTTAAAGCGATGGGTGCAGATGCTATCCGTGCTTTGGGTAAATCTGAACATGTATTGTATGACTTGAAATATGTGTTATCTCAAGCCGAATCTGATTTGCGTTTGTAAGAGGACATATTTTTCATGAATCAATATCAACAGGTATGTGAGCAACTGAAAGTACAGCCAAAAACATGGCTGGTGACAGGCGTTGCAGGTTTTATCGGCTCAAACCTTTTAGAAACTTTACTCAAGCTTGATCAAACTGTGGTGGGTTTAGATAACTTTGCTACAGGTCATCAGTATAATTTAGATGAAGTGCAAGCATCTGTGACCACAGAGCAGTGGGCGAAATTCAGCTTTATTGAAGGTGACATCCGTCAATTTGCCGATTGTCAAAAAGCCTGTGCCGGTGTGGATTATGTTTTGCATCAAGCGGCTCTGGGTTCAGTACCACGTTCAATTGCAGACCCGATCACCACCAATGAAACCAATATCAGTGGTTTCCTCAATATGCTGACTGCGGCACGTGATGCCGCTGTTGCAAGCTTTACTTATGCGGCAAGTAGCTCAACCTATGGCGATCATCCTGCATTGCCAAAAGTCGAAGAAAATATTGGCAATCCATTGTCACCTTATGCGGTGACTAAATATGTGAATGAGCTGTATGCCGATGTATTTGCTCGGAGCTACGGCTTTAAAGCCATTGGTTTACGTTACTTCAACGTGTTTGGTAAACGCCAAGATCCAAACGGTGCTTATGCGGCAGTGATTCCAAAATGGACGGCATCGATGATTGATGGTGAAGATGTCTTCATCAATGGCGATGGTGAAACCAGTCGTGATTTCTGTTTTATCGACAATACAGTACAAGCCAATATTTTGGCAGCAACTGCATCCGATGAGGCGAAAAATCAGGTCTATAACGTGGCTGTGGGTGATCGTACTACGCTCAATGACTTGTACCGTGCGATTCAATTAGCACTTGCGGAAAATGATGTGCATTTTGAACGTGATCCGGTGTACCGTGATTTCCGTGCTGGTGATGTCCGTCATTCACAAGCGAGTATTGCCAAAATTCAGCAATATTTGGGCTATGCACCTGAATTTAAAATTGCCGAAGGCATTCAACTGGCGATGCGTTGGTACGTCAATAACTTAAAATGATCTTGAGCAGATGATTGCGAAACTATTCGCAAAGTATCAGTCGATTGGGCTGATCACCTTAAGTTTATTGGCAGGTGCGATAATGACATTTATCGCACTTCCTCTTTTAACGCGCCTATATTCTGTTGCGGACTTTGGTGCATACGGCATTGCTTTAGCGATTGTTAGTGTTTTATCCACGGTGGCGAATTTACGTCTGGATCAAGCTTTATTGGTCGCTGAGGAACAGGATAAAAAAAGCCTGATTTTTGAAGGGGCGGTGTTCTCAACGGTCATTGCCATTATCAGTGGCATTGTCATTAGTTTTATTTTAAATGTTGAAATGGCCGGGGCTGTCGCGACTGGTGTGCTTGCCAATACCCTGATTCAAAGTATGTATAACTATCAATTTTCCGCACACAAAGAATATTTCTGTGCAGGTTTAAATATTTTCCGCAGTGCGATTGTGGTGGCGGTGCAACTGTCTTTACCGCTTGTCATGCAAATCAGTTTGGTGAACAGTTATAACATCAGCTCGATTCTCATGATTGTGGCGGTGTTGGTTTATTTGCTGAAGTATCAACTGTATCAAGTCAGTTGGCAGGCATTTAAACATTACAAAGATTTCATTTATAGCAATACCCCACATGCCTTGCTGAATAGTTTCTCGCATAATTTACCCTACTATGTGTTGTCGCATTTTGTCGGTGTGCAGGCGATGGGTTTTTATGCCATTGTCGAGCGGACTTTACGTGTGCCGATCAATCTGATTTCGCAAACCTTGCGTCAGTTCTTTATTCGCAAATTTAAAACCACAGAATCCAATCAAAGTGCTTTAAAGGCGAGTGTACTGCTCAGTCTGGTTTCACTACCTTTATTTGCCATTTTCTTTATCTTGCCTGAATCTCTATATTTATGGGTTTTTGGCAGTGCATGGGTCGGGATCTCAAGCTATTTCCAAATTTTAGCCTTGGGCTATTGGGCGATTTTCTGTAATCCACCTAGCTCGGCTTTTTTAATTGCTAAGCGCAACAGCCAAGTTTTATTTAAACTGCAAATCGTTGAACTGATTATCAAGTTCGCATTATTTGTAGGCTTATATGTTTTATTTGACGATAAAATTTATATGCTGTTAGCGGTGCCTGTGGCACTGATTATCTATAACTTTGCCATTTTATATGTGGTGTGGAGAAGCAAAAACTGATGTTTTTTAAATTCTTAAAACTGATGAATTGGTTCACTGCACAATGTCGTCAGCAATTTTATAACGTGGCGTTTGGCACGAAGTTTCGCTATTTCGGCAAGGGCTGTACGGTTGATATCAGTGGAACAGTGAAGATCGGCAACAATGTTTATATTGGCGATCATGTCAGTCTCATTGTTGAAAATGGTGCAGTGCTTGAGATTGCCGACAATAGCTTTATTGGTGAAAACTGCTATATCAAATGCTTTGGTGGCAAAGTCATGATTGGCAAAGATGTCAGCATCAATTCTAAGTCCTATATCAATGGCTGTGGCGGTGTGACCATTGGCGATAACACCCGTATTGGCACGCAAGGTATTATAATTGCCAGTAATCATAAATTTGGTGAGCCTGATCTTTTGGTCAAAGATGCGATTACCAAACTCGGTGTCAGCCTTGGTGAAAATATTTGGCTAGGCGCGCGCGTGACCGTTTTAGATGGTGTCACCATTCCAAGCAACAGCGTCATTGGTGCCTGTAGTTTAGTGTCTAAACCATTGGATGATGCTGGGGTTTATGTCGGTAGCCCCGTCAAGAAAATCAAAGCGCTTTAAGGCAAGTTTCATGTGTCTTTGACACGCATATCTTCAAGTGCATTTTCAGCGTAAAATATTCAGAGATTTTTCCCTCTTGTGAAACCTGACATAGGTCATGTATATGGCATACATTGTTTCTGCTTTTCGACAGCTGTTTGATTTGGCTTATTTTATGGCCAAAGGCAGTGTGGCATATGCACGTAAAAAAGGGGTCAAAGTGGGTGAAAACTGCCGAATTTATATTAAAAATTGGGGCTCAGAACCGTTTTTAGTCTCCATCGGTGATCATGTCACGGTCACTTCAGGCGTGAAGTTTATTACCCATGATGGCAGTACCTGTTTGGTCAAAGATGCTCAAGGTAAACGCTATCAACGTTTTGCTCCGATTCAGGTCGGCTCACACGTGTTTATTGGCGTGAATAGTATTATTATGCCGGGCGTGAGCATTGGCTCCAATGTGGTGATTGGCGCAGGTTCGGTGGTGACCAAAGATATTCCTGACAATAGCGTCGCCATTGGCGTGCCGGCCAAAGTGGTGTCGAGCTTTGCTGATTATCAAGCCAGAATTCAAAGCACTTGTGCCAGTGACAGTGAACTCGTTGGCATTATTGATTACCGCGCACGTGTTGAACGTGCCATGGTGATTCAAGCCTCAAAACTCTCAGATTAATACGTTCCCATTTCATGTTATTTAGGTCATATTATGTTGAATAAAGTCATGTTCTTTTTGCCAAGCTTAGGTGGTGGCGGTGCAGAACGTACAGTCATTCAACTCGCCAATAGTTTTGCTGAACAAGGGCTGAGGATCCATTTGGGTGTGTGTGATCTAAATGGTGAAAAAGGGAAGCTGTTGCCTGAAGTGAGCCCTAAAATTGAATTGGTGAATTTCAATTGTGGTCGGGTGATAAATAGCATCACTGCATTAAAAATCAAAATGAAAACCGAGCATTACGATTGCTTAGTGGCCACCCAAACCCATACCAATATTGTCGCCGGCATTGCCAAGAAGTTAGGAGGCGTCAAGACACGGTTGATCTTTCGTGAGGTGTCGACGCCGTCAAAAAATATAAAGTTGCAAGGCATCGCCAAATTTGTACTGAAAACCTTGGTGAATTGGACGTATCCGATGGCACAGCAAGTGGTCTGTGTCTCTAAAGGTGTCGAAACTGATTTTCGTGAATATTACAGCTATAAGAAAAATAACATCAACACCATTTATAATCCTGTTTTAGATGATGCTTATTTCGAAAAGCTCAAAGCACCTGTGACACATCATTTTTTTAATAACAGTAATCAAGTCATTCTGGCCGTTGGGCGTTTGACTGAAGCTAAGAACTTTGGCTTCCTGATTCGTTCCTTTAAAGCTTTACATGATCAGCATGCCGATACACGTCTGATTATTTTAGGTGAAGGTGGGCTACGTGGCGAGTTTGAAGCCTTGGTGGCTGAGTTAGGCTTAAATGATGTCGTAGATTTACCCGGTTTTGATGCCAATCCCTATGCTTATTTTAAATATTCATCGTTGTTTGTTTTGAGTTCAAATTGGGAAGGTTTGCCGGGCGTTTTGATTCAAGCCTTGGCATCCAAAGTCAAAGTGGTCAGTACGGATTGTCCAAGTGGTCCGATGGAAATTTTAGACCACGCCAAGTTTGGCTTATTGGTCGAATGTAATGATCAAACAGGTCTAACCCAAGCGATGCAAAAAGCGATTTTTGCCGACTATGTACATTACTCAGATGCCGATTTTGGCACGCATATTCAGCAGTTCCATAAACAAACCGTGCTGAAACAGTATATGCACATGATGGAGTCTGCATCATGAGTAAACCTTTAATGGTGCATGTGATTACCAACTTTGCAGGGGTGGGTGGTGCTGAAATGATGTTGGCACGCTTGATTCAATATACGGAAGATCATTATCAGCATGTCATTATTGCTTTGATGAAAACATCGGAGGTGTATCAAAGCACCCTTGATCGTTGCCATTCATATTATGCGCTCAGTTGGAATGGCATAAATACACTTGGAATCATCAAAAAACTGCGTGGACTACTCAAACAACTACAACCTAAAACCGTACAATGTTGGATGTACCATGCCAATGCGTTGACGAGTTTAAGTGTCATCGGTTTAGCCCACAAACCGAATGTCGTGTGGGGTATTCATCACTCGCTTGCATCACCGAAAGATGAATCGATCAGCACCAAAATTGCACTCGGTTTAAGTCAAATTTTATCGAAACAGCCAAGTGCCATTATTTACTGTGCACATTCATCGAAACAGCAACATACTGGTTTTGGTTTTAAAAATGCTCAACAGCATGTGATTGCAAATGGCGTATTTCTTGATAAATTTCAGCCGAATTTACAGCTCAATCAGCCAACGGTGATTGGGTTTGCTGGTAATTATCGACATGCCAAAGGTTATCCGTATTTGTTTGAAACTATGGGCTTGCTAAAAGATGAAAACATCATCTTTAAAATTGCGGGTGGTGGGGCAAGTTTAGAGAATCCTGACGTTAAAGCTTTATTTGAACAATATCAGTTAGATGCTAAAAAGGTTCATCTGCTTGATCAAATCTCCGATATGCCTGCCTTTTATCAATCGATTGATGCATTCCTGATGACCTCAATTACTGAAGGTTTCCCGAATGTGTTGGTCGAAGCGATGGCATCAGGTTTGCCGTGTATCAGTACAGATGTCGGCGATGCTAAATACATTGTACAGGATTTAGGCAGTATTGTTCCGCCACGTAATGCCCAAGCGTTGGCAGAGGCGATTTTACAATATGCACAAAAAACTGAAGTAGAAAAACAAGCTTTAAAACAAGCAACCCGTGAACGTGTTGAACAGAATTTCAGTATTGCGACCGTCAGCCGTCAATATATGCAGGTGTGGAGCCAACAGGCATGAAATTTTTAATGATCAGTAGTTTTTTGCCGTCGGTGCTGAATTTTCGTGGCAAATTATTGGAAGCGCTTTCTGCCCAAGGCTATGAGATTCATATCATGGCACCTGAGTTTGCCAACTTTCCGGAAGAACAGCAAAAATTACAGGCTTTGAGGTATTACTTGCATGAAATTCCAATGCAACGTACGGGTACGAATCCGCTTGCTGATCTCAAACTATTAAAAAACTTGTATCAACAAATCCGTCATATTCAGCCTGATTATGTATTGTCGTATACCATTAAACCGGTGATTTACGGCACGCTCGCATCATGGCTTGCCAAAGTCCCGCATCGTTTTGCGTTAATTACCGGTCTTGGTTATGCCTTTCAAAATGTGGAATCGGGCAAGCGCAGTCTGTTCCAAAAAATGGTGCATGGCTTATATGCCCAAGCCTTAAAACATAGCGACAAAGTCTTTTTCCAAAATCCTGATGATTTACAACTGTTCCAAGACATGCACTTGCTCGAAGCCAATAAACCCACTGTGGTGGTGAATGGGTCAGGCGTAAATGTGCAAGATTTTGATGTCATGCCATTACCGAAAAATGCACAGGGGCAGGTCAAAGCATCCTTCTTACTGATTGCTCGTTTATTGGGTGACAAAGGCGTACGTGAATATGCTGAATCGGCACGCATCATCAAAGAAAAGCATCCTGAAGCAGAATTTCATTTGGTCGGTTGGATTGACGATAATCCATCTGCGATTGCTCAAGCAGAACTCGATGAGTGGATCGCTGAAGGTCTCCTAAAATATTGGGGTAAACTCAGTGATGTGCGTCCTGTGATTGCGGAAAGCTCGGTCTATGTATTGCCCTCCTATCGTGAAGGTACACCTCGTACCGTATTAGAAGCCATGGCAATGGGGCGCGCAATCATTACCACCGATGCGCCAGGTTGTCGTGAAACGGTATCACACGGTATCAATGGCTATTTGGTCGGGGTAAAATCAGTCGATGATTTGGTGCAGAGCATGCAGTATTTTATTGAAGATCCAAAACTCATCGAGTTGATGGGGCAACGCTCCCGTGAGATGGCTTTAAATAAATATGATGTGCATCAGGTGAATAAACATATGCTTGGTGAAATGGGAATCATCGATATCAATTTAGAGTCTGGCGCATGTTGATTAAATATATCAAAAGCGATTTATATCGTTATACGGGAAAAGTCAGTTTTAAATTGTTTGTTAAAAACTACCTATTTAATCGTGGCTTTAATTTTTCATTTTGGTTACGCATTGCCAGTTCAAAAACGTTTTTAGCAAAACTCGCTTATCCCATTTATTATTATAAAAGAAAGCAATATGGGATCGATATTCATACTACGACTAAAATTGGCTATGGTCTATATATTGGGCATGGTGGTCCTTTGGTGATTAATCCAACCGCTAAAATTGGCAATAACGTTAATCTTTCGCAATTTACGACGATTGGTGCCAATGGTGGACGTCAAGCCGCACAAATTGGCGATAATGTTTATATTGGCCCTAATGTTTGCATTATTGAAGATGTTAAAATTGGCGACAATGCGACGATTGGTGCAGGAAGTGTCGTTACTAAAGATATTCCTGCCAATGCTACTGCCGCAGGAAACTACGCTAAAGTGATTAGTATGAATAATGTAGGTGGTTTAGTAAATAGACGTTGGACAGATCTTGAGTAAGGGGCAGAGGAATTCAATGTTAAAACGTATTATTGATATCACCATTGCTTCCACGGCTTTAATTCTGCTGTCACCGGTGTATTTTATTGTGGCACGTAAGGTGAAAAAGAATTTAGGTTCACCAGTGTTATTTCGTCAGGTGCGTCCGGGTTTACATGGCAAACCATTTGAAATGATCAAGTTTCGCACCATGAAAGATGCACTGGATGCTGAAGGCAATCCATTACCCGACAGTGAGCGTTTAACGCCATTTGGTAAAATGCTGCGTGCCACCAGTCTCGATGAAATGCCTGAACTGTGGAACGTGATTAAAGGTGATATGAGCATTGTCGGTCCACGTCCATTACTGATGGAATATCTGCCCCTATATAATGAAGAACAAGCCAAACGTCATAACGTGCGTCCAGGCATCACCGGTTATGCGCAAGTGAATGGGCGTAATGCCATTTCATGGGAAAAGAAATTTGAGCTTGATACATGGTATGTTGAAAACCAATCGCTGTGGCTCGATTTTAAAATCATGCTGAAAACAATAAAAAAAGTCATTGCCAAGGATGATATTAGTGCCGAAGGCGAGGCAACCACGACGAAATTTACCGGTACACCGGAACAAAAAAAATGACAACACTTTATGCAATTTATGGTGCTTCAGGTTGCGGGCGCAGTTTAATGCCTGTGGCGCGTCAGCAATTATTACGTGAAAAAAAAGAGGCTGAAATTGTCTTTATTGATGATGCCTTAACAGAAATCGGTTCGGTGAATGGTCATCGTGCCATGAACTATCAAGCTTTTTTAAATGAATCACCATCAAAAAAGTACGTACAAATTGCGATAGCCAATAGTCGTGTACGCGAAAAAATCGCCCAGCGTTTAGAAGCCGATGGCATTGGGCTTTGGTCGATCTCTGCCGATAACGTTATTTTCATGGATGAAGTACACATCGCAGAAGGTTCAGCCTTAAGTCCATTTGTCACCATCACCTCCAATATTAAAATTGGCAAATGCTTCCATGCCAATTTATATAGCTATGTTGAGCATGATTGTGTGATTGGGGATTTCGTTACTTTCGCACCAGGCGTAAAATGCAATGGCAATATTCATATTCATGACCATGCCTATATTGGCGCAGGTGCCATGATTAAGCAGGGCACTCCTGATCAGCCTTTGGTAATTGGCAAAGGTGCGATTGTAGGCATGGGCACCGTGGTCACCAAAAGTGTGCCGGCAGGTGTAACAGTGGTCGGTAATCCTGCACGGATTGTCACCACTTCACAGCAATAAGTTTTAGGAAAATTCCATGTTAAACAGTGCATTTGAGCCTTGGCCAAGCTTTACCCAAGCAGAAGCCGATGCGGTGTCTAAGGTCCTTTTGTCCAATAAAGTGAATTATTGGACAGGTCAGGAATGCCGTGAATTTGAAAAGGAATTTGCACAGTTTGCAGGAACCCAATATGCTGTTGCCGTGGCAAATGGCACAGTGGCACTGGATTTAGCCCTCAAAGCTCTGGGTGTGGGTGCGGGCGATGATGTGATTGTCACTTCACGGACGTTCTTGGCTTCAGCAAGCTCGATTGTGACTGCAGGTGCCAATCCTATTTTTGCTGATGTGGAACTCGATTCACAAAATATCTCACGTCGTACCATTGAAGCGGTGCTGACCCCGAATACCAAAGCCATTATTTGTGTGCATTTGGCAGGTTGGATGTGTGATATGGATCCGATCATGCAATTGGCTGAGGAAAAAGGCATCTTCGTGATTGAAGACTGCGCCCAAGCACATGGTGCGATGTATAAAGGTAAATCCGCAGGTTCAATTGGTCATATTGGCGCATGGTCCTTCTGCCAAGACAAGATTATGACCACAGGCGGTGAAGGTGGTATGGTCACCACCAATGATGAAAGTCTATGGAAAAAAATGTGGTCATACAAAGATCACGGCAAAAACTTCGATAGCGTCTATAACAAACAACATCCCCCGGGTTTCCGTTGGTTGCATGATTCATTTGGCACCAACTGGCGCATGATGGAAATGCAAGCGGTGATTGGTCGTTTGCAACTGCAACAAATGCCGGAATGGACTGCAAAGCGTCATGCCAATATGGTACGTATCCAAGCGGTATTTGAAGATAGTCCTTATTTTAAAGTGCCTAAACCATCGGCTGATTATGTGCATGCAAGTTATAAATGCTATGTTCAAGTTAATGCAGAAGCATTACCTGAAAGTTGGTCACGTGATCGTATTATGCAAGAGATTAATACGCTTGGAGTGCCTTGTTTTAGTGGTTCTTGTTCCGAAGTTTACTTAGAAAAAGCGTTCGATAATACGCCGTGGCGTCCTGAAAAATCATTGGAAAATGCCAAAAAACTAGGTGAAACGAGTCTGATGTTCTTGGTGCATCCAACATTGTCTGAACAAAGTCTGCAAAAAATGGTAGATGCCATTCAAAGCGTGATTGCAAAGATTCAAGGCTAAAACAGCGTATAATCACAGCGTGCTTTTTCAGCCAAGATAACTGAGCTCCAATGAAAGATTTTATTCGTTCCATTGCATCTTTACCGCGTCGCCAAAAACAAGTGGTTTTGGTGACCATGGACATGTGCATGTTGCCACTGATGATGTGGCTGGCTTATGCTATTCGTTTAGCACGTCCAAATGTAACCGTGATGCAAGGGCTTGAGGCTTGGTATATTTACGTTGCGATTGCAGGTGTACTGATTTTCGCTTTGCTCGGGATTTACCGTGCCATTGTACGTTCATTTAACGAAGATTATTTACTGCGCATTTCAATTGGGACATTTATTCAAATTGTGGCGCTATACGCTATTAAAAAATTAGATGTTGCTTTTATTCCGATGAGTATTCCACTCATGTACGGCTTTATGCTGTTTTCCTACATGTGGTGGAGTCGCGCGGTGATTCGTTATGCGACACTTAAAACCTTTGCCAAAAAACAAACCCGTAAACGCGTGGCGATTTATGGGGCAGGACTTGCAGGACAGCAAATCGCTGCCGCCTTAAACCGTTCCGATGATTATTTACCAGTCTGTTTTATTGATGATAAAAAATCACTGAAAGGGCAGTCTTTAAGTGGTTTAAAGATTTATTCCTCAAAAAAAGCGCAAAAGAAACTCGGAAAATTTGGCATTGAAGAAGTGTTACTTGCCATGCCCTCAGTCGGACGTGCACGTAAAAAGGAAATTATTGAATCCTTTGAAGCCACTGATGTCAAAATCATGGAATTACCGGGTGTGACCCAACTGGTCGATGGTAAAGTCAAAGTCTCTGATATCCGTGAAGTGGATATTATTGATTTGCTTGGCCGCGATCCTGTACCACCGAAGCCTGAGCTTTTAGAAAAAAATATTAAAGATAAAGTCGTGATGGTGACTGGGGCAGGGGGCTCCATTGGCTCTGAGCTGTGTCGTCAAATCGTCAAACATCAGCCTAAAATGTTAGTGCTGTTTGAGATGTCTGAATTTGCGCTTTATTCGATTGATCGTGAATTGCAAACTTCAGATGTACAGGTTATCCCAGTTTTAGGTTCTGTGACCAATCAAGCTAAATTGGAACGTATTTTGCAACAATATAGCGTGCAAACAGTCTATCACGCAGCGGCCTATAAGCATGTGCCACTGGTTGAAGCCAATCCATTTGAAGGGATTTATAATACTTCGATTGGTACACAGCGCAGTGTCGATGCCGCAGTGGCACAAGGTGTTGAAACTTTTGTCCTCATTTCAACAGATAAAGCAGTACGTCCAACCAACGTCATGGGTGCTTCAAAACGTATGGCAGAGCTTTATTGCCAAGGTTTAGCCTCAACGAATCCTAAGACGCAAATCAGTATTGTGCGTTTTGGTAATGTACTGGGTTCGTCGGGTTCAGTGGTGCCACTGTTTAAAAAGCAAATTGCTCAAGGTGGGCCTGTGACAGTGACGCATCCTGAAGTGACCCGTTACTTTATGACCATTCCTGAAGCGGCACAGCTTGTGATTCAAGCAGGAGCAATGGGTACAGGTGGCGATGTGTTTTTGCTTGATATGGGTGAGTCAGTAAAGATTGTAGACTTAGCCCGACAAATGATTAGTTTAAGTGGCTTCCGTTCTGTTGATGAAAATGGAATTGGCGATATAGAGATTCAGTTTACAGGTTTACGTCCAGGTGAAAAGCTGTATGAAGAGTTGTTGATTGATCAAGATGGTGTGAAAAAAACGGAGCATGAGCGGATTTTGAAAGCCTATGAGTCGTACTATGGTATTGATATAATTAAGCAAGCTTTTATTAATATGGAAGAATTATATATGGAAACTTCAAAATCTAGCGAAGATGATTTTTATCAAATTTTAAAAGAATATGTTTTTGATTTAAAAAAACAATATGATATTTTGAATTTGAAATGAGTATTGCTAATGAGTGAAAACAAAAGAATTTTTAATAATACAATTTTTTTGTATGTAAGAATGATCTTTGTCATTTTTTTAACTTTATTTTCTCTTAAATTGTTATATCAGTCTTTAGGTATTGAAAATTTTGGAATATTAAATTTAGTTACAGGTTTTGTATTATTGTTTTCATTTTTAAGCAGCGCGATGCGAAATGGGACACAGAGATTTTTGAATGTTGCATATGCATCAGGTGATATAAATAAAGTAAAAAAAACATTTTCAATTTCATTTAATGTACATTTAGTTATATCATTAATATTATTTTTTTTGGCTGAAACATTAGGTATTTGGTTTCTAAATAATTATTTAAATATACCTAAGAATATGTTTTTTGAGGCGCAAGTAATTTATCATTTAGCTGTTCTTTCATTAGTTTTTGGTATAATGGCTGTTCCATATCAGGCAATATTAATTGCAAAAGAAAAAATGACATTATACGCCTATTTGAGTGTTTTTGAGGCTGTTTTAAAATTTTTCGCTGCTTTGCTTGTGGTGGTGGTAAATGAATATTTATTAATATACTATGGTTTGGCTTTATTTTTAACATCAGTTTTAATGTTTGTGTTGTACTATATTGTTGTTGGTAGGAAGTATAATATTACTTATAGTTTAGGTAGTGATATTAAATTAGCTCGAGATATTGTGAATTTTTCAAAATGGAATATATTGGGTCAAATTTCTGCTGTAACATCAAATCATGGAAATACAATTATATTTAATGTATTTTTTGGAGTTGTAGCAAATGCCTCATTTGCAATATCCCAACAAATAAATGCCTTGCTTAACAATTTAGTATCTAATTTACAAACGGCTTTTAATCCTCAAATAGTAGAATCTTATGTAAAAGGAAATGTTGAAAGACATATTAATTTAGTATTGGTCGCTTCTAGATATTCACTTTACTTAATTGTTTGTATGTCAATCCCTTTTCTGATTTCAATTGAATTTATTTTGAAAATGTGGTTGGGGAATGAATTGCCACAGTATACATTAACTTTTTCCAAAATAGTAATTTTGGTAGCTATGATAGAGAGTGTTTCCGGATCTCTATGGATGTCAGCTCATGCGAGAGGCAACATAAGAAATTATCAAATTTTCATAAGTATAATATTGTTATTAAATTTGCCATTAAGTTATTTTATAATTAAAATATATGGTACAGCTGAGCAGGCAATATTAAGTACAATATTTATTAGTGTTTTGGCATTTTTTTATAGATTTTACTATTTTAAGAAAGGTATGCTATTATCCTTAGATAATCCAATATTAATGAATTACCTAAAAAATCTAATGTTTGTATTTGTATTTGTGTTTGTATTATTTAATTATTGTGCGAGACTCAATGTTTCAGAAATTTCCACTTTTATATTTGTTAATGTTATTATAGAATTTATTTTTTTAATGTATTTATTGATTTTTTGTATACCAAATTATGAAATAAAGAAAGTTTATAATTTGGTAAAGGTGAAATTGACTTCAAGTAAGTGATTTAATTTTTAATTGATTTTAGGTCTATAACGATGGAAAAATTTAAAAAAGCTGTAATGGTCTATGAGGATGTAGGTGGTCATTATAATGTTGGGGATTATGTGCAAAGTTTGGCAGCACAAGGTTTTATGGGTAACCCTGATTATTATATAAATAGAGAATATGCTTCTTTATTTAAAGAAGATAAAGTCAAATTGATTATGAATGGATGGTTTACACATACAAAGACTGACAGTTGGATCCCATCAGAAAATATCGACCCGCTATTTATTGCCTTTCATATAAATAGTAATGCTGTAGATACTATTCTCTCTCCTAGTGGTATTGCGTATCTTAAAAAACACCAGCCTATTGGGTGTAGAGATATGAATACTGTAAAATTATTACAAGAAGTTGGAGTTGATGCGTATTTCTCTGGCTGTTTAACGCTAACTTTAGATCGGTATAAAAAAGAAAATATAAAAAGGACAGATATTTATATAGTTGATCCACTATATAATTATCCACAAAGTAAATATATGTTTTCTTCGGTTAAACAGGTTGTCAAAGGATTAGTGACTAAAAATATTTTTAAATTAAATAAGCTGGATAATCATCTTAAAAATATTTTTTCCGAAGATCTATTAAATCAAGCAAAATATGAATGTCAGGTTTTACCTGGAAAGGGGATTAGTCATGAGCAAAGATTTGAGCATGCCCATGCTTTGCTCGAAAAATATTCTACAGCAAAGTTGGTAATTACTTCTAGAATTCACTGTGCATTGCCATGTTTAGCAATGGGTACACCAGTAATATATGTAAATGGTTTTGATGATTTCGTTGACACATGTAGATTTGAAGGTATTTTAGATTTATTTAATACTGTAAGTGTTAATAGTAAAACGGGTGATTTTACCACAAATTTTGATTTTTCAGGATCTAAAATTAGTAAAGATATTGAATTGGTTAACAAAAATGACTATTTAAAATTAGCAGAATATATGAAAAATATTTGTTCTAAATTTGTTTAAGAAGGTTTTTGTTTATATGAAAAGTATCACTATTCGCTTTACTTCACTAATTTATTTGCCTATAGTGATATTTTTTTCTTTAATTGCAAGTTTTCGGGGAGATACTCCAGATACGTATAATTATAAAGTGGTATATGATAACATTTTATCATATTCTTTAAGCCCTGACTTATTTTATAAGCAGACTTATATGGAGGTTGGATTTGCATATTTAGCATATCCTTTTAAGTATTTTAATTTTGACTTTAGATTTTTTATATTCTGTTACTCTATGTTGATATTTTTATTAATAAAAAAAATATCAAACAATTTTAAAATTAATTCAATTTATGTTTTATTTTGTTATATATCAACATTTTATTTTTACCATCAGTGGATGCAGATTAGGCAAGGTTTGGCGGTAGTATTAGGTTTTTATTTTTTATCTTTAATTTATATAAATAGAAGCAAAATTTTGGCTTCATTGACTATGGGATTTGCATTTTTAACACATGCGGTTATCTCACCTTTTTTGATTTTTTTTATTTTTATTCAAAAGAAAATTAAAGATTTCATAGATAAAGATAATTATAAATTTATTTTTATGGTAATCATATTAATGTTTATATCATTTACTATATGTCGTTTAATAATGATGTATGGTATGTCTTATGTTGATAGGATACAAACATATTCAGATTTAGAGGAAACGAGGGATTTTCTTCATCCTGCAAATTTAAGAGGTTTGCTTCTTTTAGCTTTATTTTTAATATTTAGGGTTAAAAATTCTGTTTTAAGTTTATTAATTGTAGTTTATGCTATTGGTATATCTCTACGATTGGGATTTTATGATTTTTTAATTTTAAGTGGTCGATTGTCTAATATATTTTGCTTTGCGGAAATATTTATTATTCCGCTAATTTTAAGTTTGAGATTTAATCGATTTTTTGTGGTTTTATGTGTTTTAATTTATTCATTAATTAGCTTGTATTTTACATTGGAATTACAATTACCTAATATAATGGAGAATTATTTTTCTCCATTGCCATAGGACGGGTGAATGAAAGTTGCTTTTGTGTTGCCACAAATTAAAAATTGTGGTCCTATTAATGTTGTTTTAAATCTTTGTAAAGAGTATGAGGTTTTAGGTGTTAAGACTAAAATCATTTATGTAAAAGAAGGCGGTGAAAAAGATTATCAAGAGATTTTCTTATCATTATGTTCTTTAGGGGTTATTAAATACGATGATGAGAAAATACATGATCTTCTCAAAGATATAGATGTGATCCATTCTCATGGATATTATCCTGATAAACTATCAAGTAAGTTAAATATAAACGCAAAAAAGATAACTACTATACATTGTATGTTTTTTAAAGACTATATTAAAGAATATGGATTATTGAAGGGGTTCATAGGTTCTATTTTACATTTTTCATTTTTAAAATATGGTAATTTTTATGGAGTTGTTGGTTGTTCAAAATCAGTAAGTGACTATATTTTATCATGGATTCCATCTTTAAATAATGTAACATTTATTAATAATGGCGTTAACCAAAATGTTTTTTACCCTCTTAGTTTTGAGAGTAAAATTAATAGAAGAAAAATGATGTCATTGGATAAATATAATAAAATATTCATTTATTCTGGTCGTATTATAAGGAGAAAAAGAGTGCCTGAGTTAATAGATATATTTAATGAGAATTATTCCAAAAATAATCTTCTAATTGTTTTGGGTGACGGTGATGAGTTGAAGGAGTGTAAAAGAAAAAATAATAAGAACATATTATTTATGGGTGCTGTTTCAAATCCTAACTATTATTATCAAATTGCAGATTATATTGTTTCCAATTCATCTGCAGAGGGATATCCAATGAGTATTATTGAAGCTGTGTCGTGTGGGTGTAGGGCTTTGTTATCAGATATTCCTCCGCATAGAGAGTTTATTCGAGAAAATCCCTCTATTGCCAATTTATTTGGTAAAGATATTGATGAAAAAGACTTTAATTTTTCAGAAGTTCATAACTTATCTTCTGATATGATGGCTTTAAAATATTTAGAAATCTATAAGAGTTAAGTTATGTTTTTTTCTGTTCTAATGTCTTTATATATTAAAGAAAAGCCTTCTTTTCTCCATCAATGCTTTGAAAGTATTTGGCAAAATCAAACAACTAAACCTAACGAGATTGTTTTAGTTCTAGATGGTGCTATTACAGAGGAGTTGGAAGAACTCGTTTCTTTGTGGCAAAATAAAATTGGAAGTATATTACGGGTAGTACGACTTCCAGAAAATCTAGGTTTAGGTAAGGCTCTAAATGAAGGTCTAAAATATTGTACTCATGAATGGGTTTTCCGTATGGATACAGATGATATTTGTAAGTCTGATCGTTTTGAAAAACAAATTGCATTCATACAAAAAAATCCTGAGGTTAGCGTTGTGGGTGGTCAAATTTTAGAATTTGATAAAGAACCAAAAGATTTAAACGTGATTAAAAGTGTACCTCTACAACATTCAGAAATAAAAGAGTTTTCAAATTCACGCTGTCCATTTAATCATATGACGGTGGCCTATAAAAAATCTGTAATTCAGAAGGTTGGAGGATATCAACATCACTTGTTTATGGAAGACTATAATCTTTGGCTAAGGGTTATAGGAAATGGCTATCAAGTGGCGAATATTCCAGATGTTGTATTATATGCGAGGGTTGGTAATGGCATGCATGCAAGACGTAAAGGGATTGAATATATTAAAAGTGAGAAAAAATTACTCGATTTAAAAAAACAACTTAAACTTCAATCACCAGTACATGCTAATATATTGTTTCTAATCAGATCGGCATTCCGACTTTTACCTAGTGGTATATTAGGAAAGGTTTATAACAACTTTCTTCGGAAAAAAACTTCTAATTAAAGTGGTACCCATATAATGAAACGCTTGGTAGATATACTGATAGCTATTGTAGCCTTAATAATTTTATCTCCGATATTTTTAATCGTTGCTTATAAAGTTCGTCAAAATTTGGGTTCACCAATTTTCTTTCTCCAAGAAAGACCAGGTAAAGACGGTAAACTTTTTAAAATGATTAAGTTTCGATCAATGAAGGATGCTACTGATAAAAATGGTAATCCTTTGCCTGATGAAGCACGTATTACACCGTTTGGACAAAAATTACGTTCTACAAGTTTAGATGAAATGCCACAACTCATTAATGTTCTTAAAGGAGATATGAGCGTTGTTGGACCTCGTCCGATGCTAAAAGAATTTGTTGAGCTTTATTCCCCTGAGCAAGCACGCCGCCTTGAGGTACGCCCGGGGATGACGGGATTGGCCCAAGTCAGTGGTCGTAACGAACTGGATTACGAAGAGCGTTTCAAATGTGACGTTTGGTATGTAGATCATCATAATATTTGGGTGGATTTTAAAATTATGCTCAAAACAGTGAAAGTCATGCTCAAGCGCGAAGGCATTAATGCGCCAGGGCATGTAGGTCCTTCTTTATTTGAGGGGAATGAACCCAAAGAAAAGCATGATGAAGTAAAATCATCTTAATTTTCATCTGACTATTTTAGAAATTTTATGATCAAAAAAGCCATTCTTCCTGTTGCAGGTCTAGGTACCCGTTTTTTACCTGCAAGTAAGTCTATTCCAAAAGAAATGGTCACTGTGGTTGACCGTCCTGCGATTGAGTATGTGGTGCGTGAGGCTGTTGCAGCAGGGATTGAAGAAATTATTTTAGTCACACATTCTTCAAAAGCCTCAATCGAAAACTACTTTGACCGTAATTTTGAGCTAGAAACCACCTTAGAAAATAAAAAGAAATTTGATTTACTCAAAGAAATTACCGAAATTTTACCGTCTCATGTGAGCGTGATTAGTGTACGTCAACCACAACCTTTAGGTTTAGGTCATGCTGTACTCTGTGCAAAAGCGGTTGTAGGTGAAGATGATTTTGCAGTTCTTTTACCAGATGTTCTTGTTAAAGATTCATCAGAACGCAATGATTTAAGTTTGATGATTCAACGCTTTGATGAGACTCAAGCATCACAAATTATGGTTGAAGCAGTGCCTGATTATCTGGTGGATCAATACGGTATTGTCGATGTTGCATCTATACCTGCGGAAGGTCATAGCATTGTCATGCAAGGCATTGTCGAAAAACCTGCAGTCGGTTCAGCACCGTCAAATTTATCAGTCGTTGGTCGTTATATTTTACCTGCCAAAATTATGCAATTACTTGAGCAAACACCAAAAGGTGCGGGCAATGAAATCCAACTCACCGATGCGATTGCGATGCTACAACAAACCGATACAGTTGAAGCCTATCGTATGAAAGGTCAAACTTTTGACTGTGGTAGCAAGTTGGGTTATTTAAAAGCTGTGCTGCATTATGGAGTAGATCATCCAAAATTAGGTGAGGAATTTAAAGCGCTGATTAAAGATCTAAAATTATAAAAAAGAGACACATATGAAAGTTGCAGTATTTGGACAGACCCTTTATTCAGGTGTTTTTGCAGGGTTAATGGCTGAAAGTGGTCATCAGGTCTTTTGGTGTGATGTTTTAAAAAAACCAACATCCGAGCAAGCCTATACCCAAGATGAAGCGGTTAAGCGTTTGCTTGAGCAACAGAAAGCTAATGGCTTTTTAAAATATTGCAACTTTTCCCATATTCCATTAGATATCGATGCTTATTTTTTTAGTTTTAATCCTACTGAAGAGATTCAAGCAATTGAGATTTTAAAAGAATTAAAATCTCGACCCATGATTCATCCTAAACTGATGATGAATGCTTCAACTCTAGGATTGCATGGCACTGATAAATTTGCACAAATTTTATCAGAAGATGATTGGGTATATTTGCCTGACATCATCCAAGAAGGCAATGCTTTACCAAGTTTGATACGGACCAAGCAACTGATCGTAGGCACTTCTTCTGAACGCGCACAAAGCAAAATTAAAGAGCTACTTAGACCATTATTCCCACGTACACAGCAATATTTATTTATGCCTGTACTGGATGCGGAATTTACCAAACTGAGTATTTCTGGCATGTTGGCGACACGTATTAGTTATATTAATGACTTGGCGGTAGTAGCTGAAAAAATGGGGATTGATATTGAACAAGTGCGTCAAGGCATGGCAGCGGATAGCCGTATTGGCGCATCTTATTTATATCCAGGTGCAGGTTTTGGTGGGGAGAACTTCTCACATGATATTTTGACATTGACGCAAACGGTGTTAGGTGCGGGTGCAAGGAGTCAACTGCTGGCACAAGTTTGGGATATTAACGAACAACAAAAAGAAATTCTATTCCGTAAATTATGGAATTATTATCATGGTGATTTAAACGGTAAAACTGTTGCGATTTGGGGTGCTGCATTTAAAGAAAATACCTCACGTATTCAGCAATCTCCGATTCACACCATGTTGAAAGCACTTTGGGCACAAGGGGTCAGAGTGAAGTTACATGATCCTCAAGCTTTGCCTGAAATTGAAAAAGTTTATGGCCATCGTCCCGACTTAATCTACTGTACAGACCATTATGATGCAGTCAAAGACGCACATGCGCTGTGTTTACTGACCGCTTGGAAGCAATATTGGAGTCCTGACTATCCTGAATTATTAAAAACCATGCGCCATCCACTGATTTTGGATGGGCGAAATATTTACGATCCAAGTTATGTGAAAGCACAAGGATTTGCTTATATGGGGGTAGGTCGCTAATGAGCAGTCATGCAAAACCTTATGCGGTTGAAGATCGTGCGACAGTCATACAACAATTAAACACATTGAAAGCTGAATTTGCGCAATTACATCTAACTGAGTTATTTGCCAAAGATGCTACACGTTTTGAAAAATTTTCTGTGACTGTTTCACCAATTGTATTTGATTTTAGTAAACATCGTATTAATCAAGATGCTTTAAATCGTTTGGTCGCATGGGCAAATGCGCAAGACCTTAATCCTTGGATCAAACGTCTATTCTCGGCACAAGAGATCAACTACACAGAAAACCGAGCAGCCATGCATTGGGCACTTCGTTTACCGAAGCATGATCTGACTCATCCTGAATTGGCAAAACAAGTGCATGCGCAACTGGATCGAATGTATGCTTTGGTCAATAAAATTCATGCAGGTCAATACCGCGGTACCACCGGTGAAGTGATTCAAGATGTCGTGAATATCGGTGTAGGTGGATCAGACTTAGGGCCACTCATGGTCAGTCATGCACTGTCTGATTTTAAGAAAATCACAGACAAACCACTCAATGTGCATTTTGTATCCACGATGGATGGTAGTCAGCTTTCTGATTTATTACATAAGCTCCGTCCTGAAACGACACTTTTTATTATTTCATCAAAATCGTTTGGGACTATTGACACCTTATCCAATGCACAAACCGTGCGTCTATGGTTGGAAAAAGCTTTAGGTCAGGAAGCGCAAATTTTAAAACACCATTTTATTGGGGTTTCGACCAAACCTGAAAAAATGACCGCTTGGGGAATTGCACCTGAAAATCAACTGTTCCTTTGGGATTGGGTGGGTGGTCGTTACTCTTTATGGTCTTGTATTGGTTTACCGATTGCTTTAACGGTCGGTGTGGATGGTTTTAAGCAATTGTTGGCAGGGGCGTATGCCATAGATCAGCATTTCCAAACAGCGCCTTTTGCTAAAAATCTGCCTGTACTGATGGGTTTACTGGGTGCTTGGAACAACAATTTCTTAGATATTCAAACGCATGCGGTATTGCCTTATGACGGCCGTTTGAAATATTTCGCCTCTTATTTACAACAATTGGAAATGGAATCGAATGGTAAATCGATTCAAAGAGACGGCAAGAAAGTAGATTTAGATACGTGTCCGATTGTGTGGGGCGAAGTAGGTCCCAATGCACAGCATGCTTTTTATCAGTTATTGCATCAAGGGACGCAGTCCGTCAGTTGTGATTTTATTGCACCAGTTAAGCGTTATAACGGGCAACAATTTACCTATATCGACAATGCAGATGCGTTAATCGAACAACATCATTTGGCATTATCAAATTGTTTGGCACAGTCTCGCTTGCTTGCTTTTGGTAATCAGGTATTGGAGCAACATGAAGTTGCAGATTTACCTGCATATAAACAATATGCAGGCAATCAACCGAGCACCACCATTTTAATGCAAGAGTTGAACCCTTATAGTTTGGGTATGCTGATCGCGATGTATGAGCACAAAGTCTTTGTCCAATCCGTGCTTTGGAATATCAATCCATTTGATCAGTGGGGTGTTGAAAAAGGCAAAGAAATTGCCAATCAACTCTTGCCGATTCTAAATGGTGAACAAAATGATTTGTCCAAGCTTGATGCGTCGACACAAGGTTTAATACAAATATTGATGGGGAAAGACAATGCCTAAAGTATTAGTGACGGGTGGTGCAGGTTATATTGGTTCGCATACCTGTGTTGAATTGTTAAATGCAGGACATGAAGTTGTTGTTCTTGATAATTTATCGAATAGCTCACCAGAATCTTTGAATCGAGTTCAAGCTTTAACCTCTAAATCTTTAGAATTTATCGAGGGTGATATTCTTGATCAAGCGATTTTGGATCAAATTTTCCAAGATCATCAGATTAATGCCGTGATTCATTTCGCAGGCTTAAAAGCGGTAGGTGAAAGTCAGCAAATCCCGCTGAAATACTTTGAAAATAACATTGCAGGTTCGATTAGCTTAGTCAAAGCGATGGAGCGTGCTCATGTCTTTAATTTGGTGTTTAGCTCGTCTGCAACCGTTTATGATGAAGCCAACGTCTCTCCACTCAATGAAGAGATGCCGACAGGCATGCCAAGCAATAACTATGGCTATACCAAACTGATTGTTGAGCAGTTATTGCAAAAACTTGCACAAGCTGATGCACGTTGGTCGATTGCATTACTGCGTTACTTTAACCCAGTTGGCGCGCATAAAAGTGGGCAGATTGGTGAAGATCCACAAGGCATTCCAAACAACTTAATGCCTTATGTGACTCAAGTGGCTGTGGGGCGTCGTGAAAAACTATCCATTTTTGGTAATGATTACGATACCGTCGATGGCACGGGTGTGCGTGACTATATCCATGTGGTGGATTTGGCGAATGCCCATTTATGTGCACTAGAAAATCGTTTAAATGCACAAGGCTGTCGTGCTTGGAATATTGGGACAGGCAATGGCTGTTCGGTGCTGCAAATTAAAAATACCTTTGAAAAAGTGAATGGTATTGAGATTCCTTTCGAATTTTCACCGCGTCGTGCAGGGGATGTCGCAACATCATTTGCAGATAATGCGCGTGCAGTTGCTGAATTGGGTTGGACGCCAAAATTAAATTTGGAAGATATGTTGGCAGATAGTTGGAATTGGCAAAAACAAAATCCAAATGGCTATCGTGAATAAAAAAATGGAGCGTTACAACGCTCCATTTTTTATGCGGTTTTAAGCCTGAATGAGTTGAGTGAGCTCATCGATATAAGCTTGCATCGGCTTTGGATTTTTGTCTTTACGGCTTTCAATATTTAAACGGAGTAAAGGCTCTGTATTTGAAGCACGTACATTTAAACGCCAAGCACCAAAATCTAAACTGACGCCATCCGTTTCATCAATTTTGGGTTTTTGGTCAGCAAAATGATCAAAGATGTTTTGAATGGTTTCTTTTGTGTCCGCAACTTTAAAGTTAATCTCGCCAGAACAAGGGAACTTTTCAATCATTTCCTCAACCAGAGCAGAGAGAGGTTTTGCCGTTTCAGAGACAACTGAGATTGCTAATAACCATGGAATCATGCCACTGTCGCAATAGGCAAAATCACGGAAGTAGTGGTGTGCTGACATTTCACCGCCATACACTGCATTGTGTTCACGCATTTTATCTTTAATGAAGGAATGGCCAGATTTCGATTGCACAGCTTCGCCTTGATATTGTTCAACGATATCGAAGGTATTCCACACCAAACGCGGATCATGCACAATTTTTTCGCCTTTTTGTTTCAGTAAAAAGGCTTGTGCCAAGAGACCGACGATGTAATACCCTTCAATGAATTGACCTTTTTCATCAAAAAGGAAACAACGATCAAAGTCACCATCCCAAGCGATGCCCATGTCAGCATGATGTTGAAGTACAGCATCGGAGGTGCTTGCACGGTTTTCAACTAAGATGGGGTTGGGAATACCATTTGGGAAGGTGCCATCCGCTTCATGATGAATTTTGATAAATTCGACTGGAATATTCAAGGTTTTAAATTTCTCTTCGATCGCATCGATCACATGACCTGCTGCACCATTACCCGCATTGACCACGAGTTTTAGTGGTTTGATTTTAGCAGGGTCAATATAGGTCATCAAATGATCAATAAATTCAGGCAAGATATTATAATGCTGAGTTGTGCCTTTAATTTCGACTGCTTTGAACTGATTTTTTTCAGCAAGAAGTTGGATATCTTTTAAACCCGAGTCTGCACCAATCGGACGAGCATTTTCACGTACAAGCTTCATGCCGTTATAGTCCATCGGGTTATGGCTGGCTGTTATTTCGATCCCACCTTGCACATCAAGATGGAATGCACCGAAATAAACTTCCTCAGTCCCAGTCATGCCTAAATCTAAAACATCAACGCCCGCATCATTCAGGCCATTGATGGTAGCTTGTTTCAGTGCTTCACTGGTTAAGCGAACATCGCAACCGACCACTACTTTTTGAGGTTGATAAATTTCGCCATAAGCGCGTCCAACACGGTACGCGATATCTTCATTGAGTTCTGTGCCCAATTTTCCGCGGATATCATAGGCTTTGAAACAGGTTAATTTTTCCATGTTAAGGTTCTAATCTATTGAGCAAATTGAATACGAAAATTATAGCGATTTTATGTAAGTACGGCATGGGTTGAGATGAAAAATTACATTTAAATTCAGTAAATTAATTTACGTTATGATGCTTATTGTTGGTTGTAAATCAAGCAGCGCTCATAAGTGGATGAATTTTTTTGGAAAAAATGTAGTGAAACTTTATTGGATGTAAAAAATTGAATTTATAAAAATTTAATAATAAAAAAGCCCTGATATTGATCAGGGCTTTTTTGAATCTGGAGCGGGAAAGGAGACTCGAACTCCCGACCCCAACCTTGGCAAGGTTATGCTCTACCAACTGAGCTATTCCCGCGGAGTCTATCAATTTTTTAAGTGAAAAAACTGAATGAAAAAATTTTGAGCGGGAAAGGAGACTCGAACTCCCGACCCCAACCTTGGCAAGGTTATGCTCTACCAACTGAGCTATTCCCGCATGCCGTGTATAATACAGCATGAAAAATCAGGGTCAACAACTTTATAAAAAAATATCGTGTGATTGAATAAAATTAAAGCATTTCAATGTATTTCGCTTAATTTTTGATAGGTCTTAAGCTCAAGATTAAAGCTTAACTCTCCAATGGCGGTGTGGTTTATTTACTTTTTATTCTAAAACTTCACGGTATACTGCTGGCAACCAATGAATGCGAGTGGAATTTAAGCATGACTTTAGAGCAACAATTAATTGAACGTTTACAACAATTGTCTCCTGTGCACTTAGAAGTGGTGAATGAGTCATCAGGTCATGGTGGCTATTTCCCTGGTAAAGAATCGCATTTTAAAGTCACTGTTGTAAGTGAAGTGTTTCAAGGCTTACGTTTAGTACAACGCCATCAAAAAGTATATGCACTGGCGGGTGACCTATTGAGTCCAGGAAAGATTCATGCTTTGGCGATTCATGCTTATGTGCCAACTGAATGGACTGGTCAAGCGCCAAATAGTCCTGAATGTGCGCATGCGCCGAAAGCTTAAATTTTAAAAGTAGGAGAGTGGCTGAAATGGATACACACTTAGTCATTAAAATCGTGCATATGTCGAGTTTGCTCTTGTTGATTATTGCTGTATTAGCACGTGCGACAACCTTATATTTTGGCGTCGAAAATCAACAACCCAATCCGAAAGGACGTAAAGCTTATGTTGCGCTTCAACATTTGGCATTTACTTTGGTCATTGGGACAGGCTTGATTTTATTGTTTTTGAATAATTTTCAAGTTCAGCCTTGGTTCTATGCCAAAGTGGTCTTAGTGATCGTGATGTTATCTTCATTAATTAAAGCATATCGCCAAGATGCGTTTGTATTGTTAATTCAACGTCGTGCGGGGGTACTGATTAGTTGTGTCGCATTTATGGCCATTATTGGCATCGTGATGATTAAGCCAACTTTTGGTTAATTGTTAGACACAATCGCTTAGGCTCTCACCCCTCTAGGTTAAACTTCATCTATAAAGTGAATTGAGCCTAGAGGGAATGATGCGTACACGTGTGGTGTTTAATCAAAAAGGTGGCGTTGGTAAATCCAGTATTACAGTAAACTTGGCTGCACTCAGTGCACATCAGAGTTTTAAGACGCTTGTCATTGACCTCGATCCTCAGGCCAATTCTAGTCAGTATCTATTGGGGGATGATGCGACTTATAATGTCGATAAACCTGCACTAGAACCCAATATTGAAAATTTTTTCGAAGATGTATTGGCGAATCAGTCCAGCAAAGGTTTGATTGGTCAAGCCATTGGAAATTTGCTCAAAAATAAAAATAAAGGCTTAGAAGCTTATATACATCAGTCACCATTCCCATCTCTCGATGTTTTGCCGGCAAGTCCCTCGCTTGGTGCTTTAGAGCATAGTCTCGAATCCAAACATAAAATTTATAAGCTGCGTGACGCGATTCAGCATCTAGCAGGGACTTATGATCGGATCTATATCGATACACCGCCTGCATTTAATTTTTTTACTTTGTCGGCATTAATTGCAGCAGACCGAGTGTTGATTCCATTTGATTGTGATGTCTTTTCTAAGCGTGCTTTAAACACGTTGATCGAAAACATCATGGAAACCCAAGATGATCATAATGATCGCTTGGAAATTGAAGGTATCGTCGTTAACCAGTTTCAAGCGCAAGCAAAACTTCCTCGTGAAGTGGTACAGCAGCTCAGAGATGAGCAACTACCTGTGCTCAATGCGATGTTGCCACCGTCGGTATTGATGAAAGAGTCTCATCATAAAAATATGCCGTTAATCTATTTAAATACAGATCATAAATTGACGCAGGCCTACCAATCATTGTTCAATGAAATCGAGAATAAATAAGATTTGAGAAGTGTATGAACTCACGCGCGATGAAAATGGTCATGCAACTTAGTGCAGTCGGTACGGTTGCTGTATTGATGACTGCTTGTGCGACGACGGTTAAACCGAGTTATGTTTCTCCGACGCAATATCAAGCATTGAACTGTGTACAACTTGGTGCTGAATTCAATCGTATTCAACAGTACATCAATAATGGTGTACAACCGCCTAAACGTACAGGTGTTGGCGTTGGTCTAGGTGTTGGTGGTGGCTGGGGCCGTGGCGGTTGGGGCTTTGGTCCTTCAGTTTCCGTCAATATGGGGCAGTCATCAAATACCAAAAATACTGAATTGTCGCGACTATATGGTGAGCAAGATGCGATCTCACAAGCGGCAACATTTAAAAATTGTCCTTATGTTCCTAAGCGTCAACAGCAAGCTCAGTAATTTAAAAGGGCTGTTCAATCTGAGTTTGAGCAGCTTTTTTTTAGCAAAATGTTTCAATGTAAATTTATTAAAATCAATATTTTATAAAATTATTAACTGAAAATAGACGTGACATTCATCATTCCTTCACTTTAAAAACTTGTCTTTAAATTCGTTTTTCGTTTAAGGTGTGCCTCCTCTAAATCTCTGATTTTAATCTATGGTAGAAAGTTGGCTTTATATTTTTGCAGTGTTCGCGGTATTACTTATTCCCGGTCCAACCAATGCATTATTGGCTAGCGCAGCACATCACCATGGCGTATTAAAAGCATTCTATTTCGTACCTCTTGAATTACTGGGTTATATCTACGGCATTAGCATTTGGGCACTGTTGGTGCATTTAACCCTACCAATTTGGCCAATGCTGATTCATATCTTACATTTGGTGAGTGCAGTTTATGTGATTTGGATGGCTTTTCATTTATGGAAAGCTTCACACCTTAAGCAATTGAGCCAAAAAAACATTCGAATGAGTCGCAGTCATCTTTTTAAATCGACTCTGAAAAATCCAAAATCTATTTTGTTTGCAGTTGGTATTTTTCCAGCATGGACTTGGGATTCTTTTCAAAACTATTTTTTAGTTTTGGGTGTATTCACCTTATGTTTAATTCCATGTGCTTTATTTTGGATGTATTTTGGTCGTAAAGTCTTGGCAGGGAATCAGACGGTGGTCAGCGCAGATCGCTTATACAAAGGTTCTGCCATGTTACTTATGCTCAGTATGTTACCTGTCATTATTGGATTTTTCTAAGCCTTTCAATATTTTGTCGTGATAAAAAAAAGCAGATTCTTGGTGGAGAATCTGCTTTTTTTTGAAGCCTAAGAGCATTACATCATTTCGGGATTTTTCTTTGGGAAAAACTTGTGGCGAATAAAGCCAATGATCCCCGGCAATACGCTCAGAATAATGATTCCAAAAATTAAATGGGTGAAATTGTCTTTCACGATCGGCATATTACCGAACAAATAACCCAAAGTGATAAACGAAGAAATCCACAAGAAAGCACCAACGACATTGTAAGTAATGAAGTATTTATAATTCATGCTTCCTGCACCAGCGACAAAGGGTGCAAATGTACGCGCGAATGGAACAAAACGCGCAAAAATAATGGTTTTACCGCCGTGTTTTTCGAAGAATTTTTGCGTATAGACCAAATGTTTTTTATTGATAAATCGAGATTCAATTTCAAAAACGCGTGGTCCGATATATTTTCCAATATGATAATTTAAGGTATCACCCAATACTGCTGCCGTGAATAACAACACGCCCAAAAGCCACGGATCCATTGCACCTGTTGAGGCTGCTAACGCACCTGCTGCAAACAGTAAACTGTCCCCGGGTAGAAAAGGCATGACCACCAAGCCCGTTTCTACGAAAATAATCAGGAATAAAATTCCGTAAATCCAAATGCCATAATTGGTAATAAATTCAAGTAGATGATCATCTACATGCAGAATAAAATCGATTAAATCCATGAGGGGTGAACTGAGCAAAAATGTGTTCAAATGCTAACAGCCATCGGCGCTGATGTCAGTAGTCAATTGATTTAAATTAGAGGTGAATTATTGTTCTGATTATGCAACGCTGATTCTTTATATTGATTATTTATCCTAAAAATAAAAGCTACTAATCTAAGGTCATTACCAAAAACAAAACATAGATAGGTCAACCCAATGTTTAATCCAAATCAAGTGATTCAAAAAATTGTTGCTCAACCCACAGTGCATGCAACTTTAACCTTCGTCGCACGTGCCCTTTTAGCATATATCTTTATTGTGGCGGGATGGGGCAAACTCGCAGGTTATAGCGCGACAGTTGGATATATGGAAGCGATGGGTGTGCCAGGTGCATTATTGCCAATAACCATTTTGGTTGAACTGGGTGGAGGCTTAGCACTGTTGTTTGGAGTGCAAACACGATTATTCGCAGCAGCTTTAGCTGGTTTCAGTTTAGTTACCGCATTTCTTTTTCATGGTACACCTGAAGATTCGATACATTTCATGAAAAACTTTGCTATGGCGGGTGGTCTAATCTTTCTCGTATTGCATGGTGCAGGTCAATGGAGTGTGGATCAGCGTTTTGAAAAATAAATGACGAATACGCAATGCAGGTGAAATGAGAGAATTATTCGCCTGCTGCATCGTGATCTGAATGTAACCCCAAGGCTTGCATGATCAAAGCAATCAACTGAAATTGTTGAATAAAAAGACAATATTTAATAATAATGTATTGAAATATAGAGAGATTTGAATAGTGTGCGTAAGCTTAATAAAAATGATAGAATAGCGCGCTAATCCTTCGTTAGCCTTTCATAGTTGTTATCATGACTACCAATACTCAAATTACCGAAGATCGTATCCTGATTTTGGATTTCGGCTCTCAATATAGCCAATTGATCGCACGTCGTGTACGTGAATCAGGCGTATATTCTGAAATGTATGCTTTTGATATGTCGGAAGAGGACATCCGCGCATTTAATCCAAAAGGGATTATTCTTTCAGGTGGTCCTGAGAGTGTTCACGTTGAAGGCAGCCCACGTGCGCCAGAAGTTGTGTTTAACTTAGGCGTACCAGTATTGGGTATTTGTTACGGTTTACAAACGATGTCTGCTCAGTTGGGCGGTAAAGTTGAACCGGGTACAGTTCATGAGTTTGGCTATGCTGAAGTCGATATTAAAGTACGTGATGCTTTAATTGGCGATCTTGAAGATTCAGCAGACAAATTGAAAGTATGGATGAGTCATGGCGATAAAGTGACTCAAATTCCAGAAGGTTTCCAAATTACTGCAAGTACACCAAGCTGCCCAGTGGCAATGGTGTCTGACGAAGCTCGTCGTTTCTACGGTATCCAGTTCCACCCTGAAGTAACCCATACTGCTAAAGGTAAAGAGTTACTTGAGAACTTTGTACAAAAGATCTGTGGTTGCCGTAGCCTATGGAATTCTGAAAACATCATTGATTTGCGTGTTGAACAATTACGTGAACAGATTGGTGATCAGAAGGTTCTTCTTGGTCTTTCAGGTGGTGTAGATTCATCTGTTGTGGCTGCATTGCTTCACAAAGCAATTGGCGATCAATTGACATGTGTATTCGTTGACAATGGTCTTCTTCGTTTAAATGAAGGGGATCAAGTGATGGAAATGTTTGCGAAAAACATGGGTATCCGTGTGATTCGTGCTGATGCTGAACAACGTTTCCTTGACGCTTTGGCAGGTGAAGTTGATCCTGAAGCAAAACGTAAAATCATTGGTCGTGAGTTCATCGAAGTATTTGCTGAAGAAGCACGTAAGCTTGATGGCGTAAACTTCCTTGCGCAAGGTACGATTTATCCTGATGTGATTGAATCTGCTGCAAGCAAACAAGGTAAAGCACATGTGATTAAATCACACCATAATGTGGGTGGTTTACCGGAAGATCTCGCTTTTGAATTGGTTGAGCCAATTCGTGATTTATTTAAAGATGAAGTACGCCGTTTGGGTACGACTTTAGGTCTTCCATTTGAGATGCTTTATCGTCATCCATTCCCAGGGCCAGGTCTTGGTGTTCGTATCTTGGGTGAAGTGAAGAAAGAGTATGCTGACATTCTTCGTTTAGCCGATGACATCTTCATGCAAGAACTTCGTGCAAGTGGTTGGTATGACAAAACTGCACAAGCATTCGCTGTATTCCAACCAGTAAAATCTGTGGGTGTAGTCGGTGATGGTCGTCGTTATGCATGGGTGATTGCACTTCGTGCGGTTGAAACGGTTGACTTTATGACGGCTCGTTTCGCACATCTCCCTTATGATCTTGTTGATAAAATCTCTACTCGTATCATGAACGAGATTGCAGAAGTTTCACGTGTTGTTTATGACGTATCGTCTAAACCACCAGCTACGATTGAATGGGAGTAATTTAGGGCTTTCAAGAAACAACGTTTCTTGCCTAAATTACGCCAAGAGCTATGCTCGCGGCAGTGAGGGATTTCGGACAGCATGGCTGTCCGCTTGAATTACCCCAAGCGCTGCGTGAGCGGCAGTATCTGAATCAAGACATACCCCAATAAAAAAGGACGCTTAGGCGTCCTTTCTATTTATTATCTAAAATTTAATTCAGAAGAATTCTATGTTTGAAGAATTAGTCAAAATACGTAAAGCATAGGAAGTCATTAGCCCAAATAACGTTGTTTTAAGAAATTTCCCAAACTCAAGCAATTTGATTGCTACTTACTTAGAATCTAAAGGATATGGTGAATTCCAATATATTTTAGGAAAAAATATAAAGGAAACAGAAAGTCTGCTTGGCTTTTAAATGTAGGAAGTAGATATATATAGTTGATCTAACAGCAGATCAATTTAGATTGGATAAAATTATTTATACGTTAGAGCATGAGTATCCTTTATCACAGTTATTTCCAAAACTATTAAATCAAGGGCGGGCAAGCATTCTATTTTTAATACATACAAAACTCCAATTGTCCTACCTATAGTATTCAGCGTATTAAGTCTAAGGTGGTTCAATTTGCATGACCTTGTTAATATCTATAACAAAGATAGCCATTTGCCAAACTTTTAGGATAACAACATGACCAATAATACTTATACCGAATTGTCTCATTCAGAAGACTGTGAAAAGCACGCCAACCAATTTATTCAGGAATTTCCACTGCGCCGTGCAGAAATTGGTCAAGGGACAGTGATCAAACGCGCTTTACCAAGTCGCCATAAGCGTATGATTGGCGCATGGTGCTTCTTAGATCATGCAGGTCCTGTAACATTTGAAGCTGGACAAGGTCTAGATGTTGGTCCACATCCACACATTGGTCTACAAACCTTTACTTGGATGATTGAAGGGACTATGTTGCATAGCGACAGCTTAGGGACAACAGATCAGCTCATTCAGCCCAAGCAAGTTAACCTCATGACCGCAGGTCGAGGTATTTCACATACTGAAGTCGCGCCAGCGAATGAAACAAAAATGCATGCTGCCCAACTTTGGATTGCATTGCCTGATGACAAACTTACCATCGATCCAGCTTTTAATCACTATCCAGAATTACCCGTCGTCAATCAGTCAGGTATCGAATTTACGGTATTGGTCGGTGAGTATCTAAATACAGTATCACCAGTCAAAGTACATACTGAGCTTTTAGGTGTTGATTTATTTGCGCAAGCAGCCACAAAAGCACGTTTACCTTTAAATCCAAAGTTTGAATATGGATTTATGGCGCTTGAAGGTACAGCAACTATTAATGGTCATCATTTTGATGAAGACAATATGGTGATTTTAGAGCCAGGGCTAGAATATGTGGAAGTAGAGATCCATGACAATAGTCGTGTACTGCTTTTGGGCGGTGAGCCATTTGAGTCACCAATTTTATTATGGTGGAATTTCGTTGGACGTACGCAAGAAGAAATCAAAATTGCACGTGATCAATGGATAGCAGAAGATCCACGTTTTGGGTCAATTCCATCATACCAAGGCGAGCGTTTGAAAGCTCCGATATTGCCTGATAGCATGCGTCCATCTAAATAATAAGACACAGAAGGAAAATAAAATGGCAACGATCGCAAATGCAAAGGTCACCACACTACCTGAAAAATGGGGTGGTGAAATTCAATCTGGTCAGCACACATTTCTCACCGATAAACCTGAATCATTCCAAGGTTTAGATCGTGGGCCTGCACCGTATGATTTTATTTGTTCAGGATTAATTTCCTGCACAATGATTACATTACGAATGTATGCAGAGCATAAAGGACTGGATTTGGGCGAATTCAGTGTCGAGGCAGATTTTAAAGCCAATAAAGAAGGGCAGGAATGGATTGAGCGTCGTTTAAGTTTTAAAACTAACTTGGATGAAGCGCTACAAGAAAAAATTTTAAATGTGTGCCAAAAAACACCCGTCACTAAAACATTGCTCAGAAGTGTCGAAATTAAAACAACAATTGTTTAAATATAGACAACTTAATAGGCATCAACATTCTGTATTTTTGTAATTTACAGCTAAAAAGAAGACATTTTGTGTAAAGCAGGATGTCTTTTTTTTATTCAAAATGGCTATATAGAGAGAAATAAAATTAGGTGGTCTTATGCTGACATTACATCATTTAGAAAAATCACGTTCTTCAAGAATTATTTGGGCGCTAGAAGAATTAGGTACTGAATACCAAATTCAACATTATAAAAGATTGCCAACTTACGCCGCTCCACCAGAATTGAAGAAGGTTCATCCTTTGGGGAAATCACCAGTGATTACTGATGATAATTTAGTGATCGCAGAATCTGCGGTGATTTTAGACTATCTGGCTGATCGCTATGATACACAGCATCAATTTAAACCCCAGTCACAGCCTGATTTAACACAATATCAGTATTGGATGCATTATGCTGAAGGTTCATTAATGCCACTTTTAGTGATGACCTTAGTTCTCTCGTTTGTACCTCCTAAAGTACCTTTTGTGATTCGACCAATTGCCAATAAAATTATTGATGGGGTGAGTGATGGATTTATACAACCGCGTCTCGCTGAACATATTGAATTTTTAGAACAGCATTTGGCGCAACATGAATTTTTTACATCTCAGTTTTCATTTGCAGATATCCAAATGAGTTTTCCCTTGATCGCGATGGATGAACGCTTAAATGGAAAATATCCGAACATTCATGCCTATGTAAAACGCATAAAACAAAGACCTGCTTATCAGCGAGCGGTTATCAAGGGTGGTGATTAAGATGGCGGATCAAGCAGTGAAATTAATCTTCCTGCCCGGAGCATCTGGCAGTACTGCATTTTGGAAACCTGTTCAATCACATTTTGAATCTGAGTACGACACGCATATCATTGCTTATCCCAGTTTTGGTGAATATCCTGATCATCCACATGTAAATTCAATGTCAGATTTACAAGATTATGTATTTGATCATCTTCAACACCCAAGTATTCTGATCGCTCAATCTATGGGTGGGGTCATTGCTGTTCAAGCAGCATTGAAGTATCCAAAATTGATTCAAGGTTTAGTGCTGGTCGCTACGTCAGGTGGCATAGATTTAACACCATTTCATGTTAAAGATTGGCGTGCAGAATATCAAAATGAATATGAAGTGCCGCACTGGTTTATTGATGATGAAACCAAATTAGATGAACGGCTTGCTGAAATTGAATGTCCTGTACTATTAATCTGGGGCGGAGATGATGACATTAGTCCTGTCGCAGTAGGTGAGTATTTAAATCACGCTTTTAAGTATTCAGAGCTGAATGTGATCCCGAACGGACAACATGATTTAGCTAAAGTTTATGCGTCAGAGTGTATTTCTTTTATCCAACGCTACTTAGCAAAATTTTAGGTTTGCTCTAGACTAAAAAAGGATGCTAATCGCATCCTTTTTTATGATTATCGTTTTACAACGATTGAATCAATACCGCTGTGTTGTAGGGTTTGCTGAGCGATAACAGCTGCTTCTTGAGAGTCATAAGGTCCAGAGACAACCCGATACCAGGTTTGACCGCCTTCCGTGGTTTTAATGACATCTGCAGATAAGCCGTTGAGAATAATTTCAGCACGACGTGCATCAGCACTATCTGGATCTGGATAACTTCTGACTTGTAAAAGGTAGCTACTCGCTACGGGTTGAGGTTCTGCATTTTCAATCAGCTCACCCTCTGTCGTTGTAGCATCAGCAACCACAGGTGCTTCCACGATGACAGGTGCGGTGTTCACTTGCTGATTTTCAGGTACAGCTTGATCGGGGATTGGAGTCACTTGTTGTTGAGGCAATAAATCGTAGAAGCGATAATCTTTATTCGTATCTTCTTGATAATGTTCAGATTGAATATCATTGCTTTTTGGTTGGACTGGCGCCCACGGTTTCCATAGCATTAAGGCTACGGCAAAACTCAGTACAATTAAAATCAGAACAAGCATACCTAACCATTTTGGTATTAATGGTTGTTTAGGTTTGTTAGGTCTTTCTGATACACCACGCTGCGTTTTTCCAAACACTTGGAAACCTCTCTTATTTTAAGATCATGCAATGGAAAATTGGATTACCATCACATGGAGTTTTTATCTCATTTTTTTCAATAATAAAAGTCTAAAGAGGTGAATCTTTTAAAAAGATTCACCTTCGATGACTTACATGCTTTCAGGTGCAGAAACGCCTAAAAGCTCTAAACCATTTTTCAAGACTTGACGAACATTTACCGATAACAACAAACGTGCTTGGGTCAGATCAGCATCATCACCGAGTACTTTATTTTCGTTGTACCAACCATGGAACAATGCTGCAAGTTCTTTTAAGTAGTTACCTACTTGATGCGGTTCATGGCTGTTTGCAGCACGTGCAATAATTTCAGGGTATGCTGCAAGTTTTGCTAAGATTTCAGTTTCAGCTTCTAATTCAAGCTTTGCGGCAAAACCACGCGCAGTGGTCGCATCGAAGTTGATGTTCAAGCTGCTTGCTTTTTCTAGCATACGACAAATACGTGCATGAGCATATTGAATGTAATACACCGCATTGTCTTTACTTTGAGAAACCGCGAGATCTAGATCAAAGTCGATGTGCTGTTCAGACTTACGCATGACATAGTAGAAGCGAGCAGCGTCGTTGCCGACTTCTTTACGTAGATCACGCAATGTGACGAATTGACCTGAACGAGATGACATTTGAACCATCTCACCACCGCGCCATAGGCTGACGAATTGTACTAATAACACAGTCAGTTTTTTTGAGTCATATCCCATCGCATCAATCGCTGCTTTTACACGTGCGATATAACCGTGGTGGTCTGAACCCCAAATATCAATAATGTCAGTATAACCACGCTGAAGTTTATTCAGATGGTAAGCAATGTCAGAAGCGAAGTAAGTGGTTTGACCATTACGACGTTTTACAACACGGTCTTTTTCATCACCAAATTCTGTTGATTTGAACCAAATGTTGCCATTTTTCTCATAGAGGAAGCCGCATTGATCAAGTGTTTGTAATGCTTCTTCAATTTTTTCAGTCAATGATGCTTCACTAAACCATTGGTTGAAAGTCACACCAAACTCACCAAGATCATCTTTAATATCATCAAGAATTGCTTTTAACGCAGCTTGATGAAAAACGCGATAACCTTCACCTATTAACGTCTGCGAGTTAAAAATTAGACCATCAATGTGTTTTTCTTTATCGCCAGAAATTACAACCTTGTTGCCTTCGGCATCAAGTTCTTCAGCATACTGCACATCTTCTGGCACATCTTTATAAACATCAGCTACAGGGCGAACATATGCATCGCCGTCTTGATCAATAATGCTTTGTGCAATTTCTTTAACGTAATCGCCTTGGTAAGCATTTTTAGGGAATACTAATGTTTGACCAGTTAACTCAAGGTAACGTAGATAAGTAGACGTCGCTAAAATGTCCATTTGACGACCAGCGTCATTCACATAGTATTCACGATCCACTGTAGCACCAGTTGCTTCAAGTAAATTCGCAACCGTCATGCCATATGCTGCGCCACGACCGTGACCCACATGTAAGCTTGATGTCGGGTTCGCAGAGACAAACTCAACTTGGATTTTTTTCGTAGCATTAACTTGCGTACGACCAAAATCATTAGCTTGTGCCTGAATAGCATCAAGAACAGCAAAACGTTGGTCTGCATTCAAGAAAAAGTTGATAAAACCAGGACCAGCGATTTCCGCTTTACTGATATCCGCAACTTCTGGCAGTGCAGCAAGAATTTTTTCTGCTAAATCACGAGGCTTCATACCTGCAGCTTTAGACGCGATCATTGCGATATTGGAAGCGAAGTCACCATGGCTTCGGTCTTTGGTTCGCGTTAAGTTTCCGCTGTTGTTAAAGTCAGATGGGAGGACCCCTTCAGCTTGAAGAGATTGCACTGCATGATCGAGAGCTGCTTGTATTGCCGTATTCATAATTTATCGAAAAATTAATGTCGCAGAAAAACGACAAATATAGCAAATTTAGCGCTCATTAGCGAAGCAGATTTGCGTTGAATAAAACTTATCCGACATAAAAAATAATAAAATAAGTTTTTTTAATCACTATGCGCTATTTGCAGAATTAACGATGATGAAATTAATCTTTTACATCTAATGCATATCGATGATTGAATTGAGCCTGATTGTCTTTATCTCATTTAATGTGAATTTAAATAGAAATCAGGCAATTTTATGACTCGAAATTAAGCCATACACGTGACAGGCTTATTTAGTAATTCTGCTTTACCATTTTGGAAAGTGTATAACTTAGATGCATGGAAGATTTTAATGGTTTTGGCCTTTTGAGCAGCAGTTTGAAATGTCGCTAATTTTTTTTGATTCGTCAAACTAAAAGGATTTCCGTAATTCTTATTGTCGAGTAGTACTTGGATCGTTCCAACTTCAGGCTGAAGACTATTTAAAATTTCTGATCCTTCCGCATTTTGTATGCTGAGACTTGGTTTTTGGACACTATTCTTACAATTTAAACGCAGGAACAGCATGTGACCATCAACAGCTTTGTTTTGTAAGTCATAAATTCCTTGAAGGTCATTTTCGATATATACCCACTGACCAATCGGCATATTTTGTTTAAGTTTCTCAATTTGCTCGAGTGTGGTTTTACTAATATCGACAATGCCTTTTTTATCAATTTCAGGGGTTTTATCAGCGCGTGCTAAACCCACCATTGAAAGTGCTTTATCACCGACCTTTGAAGTCGTTTCAGTGATAGTTTGGCAACCCGTTACATTTAGCAGTGAAATAATAGTTAATGGCAAAATGGCAATTTTAGCTGTAATTTTCATGTGGATCTAATAATGAAGTAAAAATACGATTGAATCCGATATTAGCTGAATCGTTCAGATTAGTTTGCAAAAAAAAGTTAATAAACATGAATAATACATTTGAAATGTGACAGTTTTATCTATTTTTCTATCAATAGAATGATGGATTGAAGTTATAAAATTTAAAAATACTGCCAATATTATTATCAATTTTATAAATATACATTTGTCTTCATTTCGGCTTAAGCTATTTCTTAAATAAATGGTAAAAATGAAATGAAAAGGGTCTGAATTTAGGCCTGATCCATGAGATTAGAGATGACAACTGAACACACTGAAGTAAAACACCCTCTTTATACCCCTTATGCTGGCTTTACTTTGCTTGAACTACCTCTTCTTAATAAAGGCTCTGCGTTCACTGAGGAGGAGCGAGCAAGTTTTAATCTCAATGGTTTGCTGCCTCATGTGATTGAAACGATTGAAGAGCAACACCAACGTTCATATCAACAATTTACGTCATTTCATGACGACATTAATAAGCATATTTATCTGAGAAATATACAAGACACCAATGAGACTTTGTTTTATCATCTCATAGAAAATCATTTATCAGAAATGATGCCGATTATTTATACCCCAACGGTAGGTGAGGCTTGTCAACGATTTTCTGATATTTACCGCCGTCATCGTGGTGTATTTATTTCATATCCTGATCGCGCCAACATCGACGATATTTTACAAAATGTGAATAAGAACAACGTCAAAGTCATTGTAATCACAGATGGTGAACGCATTCTTGGTTTAGGTGACCAAGGGATTGGTGGGATGGGAATTCCAATCGGAAAATTATCTCTCTATACCGCATGTGGTGGTATTAGCCCAGCTTATACATTACCCATTACATTGGATGTAGGAACCAATAATGCACAGTTGCTAAATGATCCAATTTATTTAGGTTGGAATCAGCCTCGTATTAGTGGCGATGAATACTATGACTTTGTGGATGACGTACTTCGTGCGATTAAACGCCGTTGGCCAAAAGCTTTGATTCAATTTGAAGATTTTGCTCAAAAAAATGCAATGCCATTGCTGGAAAAATATCGTAATCAATATTGTTGTTTTAATGATGATATTCAAGGCACTGCTGCTGTTGCAGTCGGTAGCTTAATCGCAGCAAGTCGAGCTGCAGGAAAACAATTACGTGACCAGAAAGTGGCATTCCTTGGTGCTGGTTCAGCGGGCTGTGGTATCGCTGAGCAAATCATTGCGCAAATGGTGGCTGAAGGTTTGAGTGATGCTGAGGCAAGATCACGAATTTATATGGTCGATCGTTTTGGGTTATTGACCGATAATCAACCAAATCTTTTAGATTTTCAGCGTAAACTGGTTCAAAGTTCAGAAAATGTATCCGCGTGGGCTGATGCGGAAGGCATCATTTCATTGCTAGATGTTGTAAAAAATGCACACCCGACTGTGTTAATTGGTGTCTCTGGACAACCGGGTTTATTCACTGAAGAAATTATTCGAACTATGGCATCCAATTGCGAGCATCCTATTGTATTACCATTGTCGAATCCAACGTCGCGTGTAGAAGCTGTACCAGCAGATATTATTCAGTGGACGGACGGTCGCGCTTTGATTGCAACTGGTAGTCCATTTATGCCTGTTAATTATCAAGATAAGCTACACAATATTTCTCAGTGTAATAACTCTTATATTTTCCCAGGGATTGGCTTAGGGGTGATTGCTGTGCAGGCAACGCGTGTTACAGACAATATGCTGATGGCATCAAGTATGGCGTTAGCAGATTGCTCTCCAAAATTGCAAAACCCTGACGACGACTTACTTCCTGATCTTAATGATTTGCAGAAAGTCTCCCGAATCATCGCGTTTAAGGTTGCAAAAGCGGCAATTGAGGATGGTGTTGCTTTGCCATTGAGTGATGAGCTGATCGAAAAAAGTATTGAAGATAATTTCTGGAAGCCTGAATATCGCCGTTATAAGCGAATTCCATTTTAAAAAAACTTGAATTTTCAATATAAATTCATTGGAAATAAATAGGAATCAATGCGTTGGTTCCTATTTTTTGTTTAGAATAATTACAATATTTAAAAGCAAGATTGAGCGGAATACGCTACAATTTTCAAAAATCATAATAATAGCTTTAATCATTCTATGCTCAATAATATCAATTCAATTATAGAAGGCTTGGGTCTTAGCCCGCAAAAGCGCGCCTTACATATTAAATTTTCTAATCCAATATTAGATAGCCAAGTTTTCATTCAACGAATTCAGGGTCAACACTTTATTAATCAAGGCTTAAAAGCTGAAGTATTATGCTTATCGACGAATGCGCATTTACAACTTAAGCAATTCATTGGTTGTTTAGTGGCTGTCGATCAAGTTACGGATCTTGGAAAATTAGCTCGGACTACTGGGATTGTGACAGGGGTGAGCCAAGGTCAAAGTGATGGAGCGTTGACCTTATATAAGTTGACTGTTGAAGATGCAACTTCACTTTGGCACAAACGCCGTAACAGTCGCGTATTTATGAACAAATCCGTGGTTGATATCACTGAGATTATTTTTAAAGAGTGGCAGACGAAAAGCGTGTTATTTAGTACCGCTTTGAGTCTGTCAACGGCGGGTTTAAAAGCATCATATGATATACGTCCATTTGTGATGCAAGCCAACGAATCAGACTATGATTTTCTAACACGCTTATGGCGGAGTGAAGGCATTAATTGGTTGATTGATGAGACAGATCAAACTGTGCCATTCTCAGCGAAAGAAATTCAATCACAAAAATTAAGGCTAATAGATGAAAATAGTCAGTACGAGCCTTTAGATCGACGCACGCTCAGATTCCATCGCAGTCATGCAACAGAACGTTTTGATACGATTACCAGCTTTATTGCTCAACGCTCAATACAATCTACAGCAATTCAGGTACAACGTTGGCAGGGCGATATACTTGCGCAAGATCAAGATGATTATCAACTCAGTGCTCATCAACATAGTGACCAGTTGGATAATGAAACCTTAAGTCTAGAACAAGCATGGACTGTGAGTCCTGCTTGGATTGCTGATTTAAAAGGTGAAGATCAAGCCACTCTATCAAACAATTCACAACTGCAAAAACTGAATACACAACTCAATCAATACCAAGATTTGCAGGCTAAATACTTTACTGCGGTGAGTAGCGTTCGAGATGCCAATGTTGGGTATTGGTTTGAATTTATGGGGCATCCAGAAATAGATCAACATCAAGGGGTAGATCGCCAATTTATTATTTTAGGAAAACATTTTTTTAATCAAAATAATTTACCTAAAGATTTAAATAATCAAATTGAAACATTAATTGATTTGAGTCGTTGGAAAAAGACAAAAACAGATGAGCGTTTATCTACAGAACTGAGTATAGTGCGCCGAGCTATACCTATTGTTCCAGAATATGATCCATTGAAACATCGTCCAGTTGCTTATCCTCAACGGGCAAAAGTGGTTGGTCCTGAAGGTGAAACGATCTATGTGGATCAATGGGGACGTATTAAGGTTCGCTTCGTATTTACACGTAATGATGATCATCAACATGATGGTGGTGCAGGGTCGAATGATAATGATACAGACTCTGCATGGGTTGATGTTTTAACTTCTTGGGCTGGGGAGGGGTACGGATCAAGATTCCATCCACGTATAGGTGAAATCGTAGTCATTGATTTCTTTGATGGAAATGTTGATCGACCTTTCGTTGTTGGGCGTTTACATGAAGCAGAACGTCATCAAACCATGTTTGATGTTAAGGGGCAGTTACCGGACACCAAAAAACTGAGTGGGATTCGTTCGTCTGAAGTTGGTGGTTCTGGATTTAACCAACTCCGATTTGATGATACGACAGGACAAATTAGTACTCAGTTGCAAAGTAGTCATGCGGCAACTCAATTGAATCTGGGTAATTTGAGTCATCCTAAGGATAAGGAAAAAAGTGATGGACGTGGAGAAGGATTTGAGCTGAGAACTGATGCGTATGGCGCTGTTCGTGCAGGGAAAGGAATGCTCATTACGACTTATGCACAAGAAAAAGCAATTGCTGATCATCTTGAAGCTACACAGGCTCAATCTCTGTTGAGTCAGAGTGAGCAGAGTATGAAAGTGCTCAGTGAAATTGCAGTAAAACAACAATCGGATGCATTAAATGTAATTAGTAGATTACCTAAATTTATTCAATCATTAGAAATCAAAAGTAGTGCTCAAGCTTTGCAGTCTACAGTGAATTTATTTAAAGAGGGAATAGCGAAGGATCCATTAAATGCACTGAAAGATTGTGGTGGTTTTATTAAGGATATTGGTACTTTAGGTGGTAATACTGCTGGAATTGTGGATGAGTTTAATAGTTACTTTGAGCATGCTCAAGAAGCGGTTGATAATCTCAAGGAATTTATTGATAACGTACAAGAATATGGTTCTGAAGCGATAAAGAGGAAATTTGAAAGTATTAAAAATGGGATTAAAGATAACCCATTTCAAGCACTTCAAGATGTGAGTAAAGCAATTTCAAGCGTTGACTTGAATATGGAAGATCAGCTTGTGTTATGCACTGGTTTTGGTGGTGCAAACAAAAAAGATGATATTAATCCAATAAAAGCCTTAAGCACACTGACAGGTTTTATGGAGGGATATACTCAAGGATTAGAAAATAGTTCTGATCAAAAAAAACAAGAGCAAGGGCGTTTATTTAGACAGGCACTCATGCTTTTGGCTTCACCCAATGGGATTGCATTAACAACGCCTGAGGACATTATTCTTCAAGCATCACAAGATATTGCGGAGAGTGCACAGGGTTCAATTAATTTAAGTGCGCAAAAAAATATTGTAGGGCACGCTCAAGACAAGATCAGTTTGTTTGCTGCACAGAAAGGATTTCGAGCGTTCGCAGCTAAAGGTAAAGTTGAATTACAAGCGCAAGATGATGCGATTGAAGCAATTGCACGTAAGGTGATTAAGCTTATTTCAACCGAAGATAAAATTGAAATTACCAGCCCTAAAGAAATTGTACTGACCGCAGGTGGCTCGCAACTCAAGATTAATGCTAGTGGAGTATTTAGCACGACGGGTGGAAAATTTGAGAGTAAGGCAGGGCAACATTTGTTTACGGGTGGGGCAACTGTAAATGCGCAATTACCTAAGATGCCTGAGAGTGGGATATTTAGTAGAAGATTTGATTTTAGTGAACTAATTTCAAAAGAACTTTTAAAGAATGACTATAAATATAAAGTCATTAATCATGATAAAAAGACAGAATATATAGGTTTTCTTGATGAAAATGCTCGCACAGAGAGAATCTTTAGTGAGAACCCTGATAATGTTGAAATAGTACTATTGGGTAAATCTGAGGATGAATCAGATAAGTTGCTTCTAATTGAGGAAGAATTTACTCAAGATAAAAGTGATAGTTCAGATGAAGCATGTTGTGGAGGGCATGATGAAGATGATCATGACTATCATGATGAAGAATTTAACGATGAAAGTGATTTAGAAGCTGATTTCAACAGTTTTGGACTTTAAGGTGGATTTATGAAAAAACTAAAAAAAATAATGACTATGTTCGTGTGCTTAAGTAGCCCAACACTATATGCTGAAAGTTCGAAAGAGTGTATGAATTATTGGAATCAACCAATAAAAAAGATCACGGTATTAGAAGAAGTTGAATGTGATCATATCTGGGATTTTGGTAAAAGTAAAAATAGTTTGAATCGCTTCAAAGTGGTAAATAATTTAAATCTTAAAACAACTAATACACAATGGATGTCAACAGGGCAGTGTCAAAAAGTATCATACAATAAAAAACAGTTTAATATTTACAATTCAGAGTACAAAGAATATGGGCACAATATTTGGCTAATTTACGATGACAAAAATGCTTTTGCATATTTTAGAAAAGTGAATAGTAAAGATCAATCAGTGGAGGTGAGTTGTGCTCAAGAGGGGGCGGACACAAATTTGAAATTTATACTCAATACTTATTTAAAAAATAATACATCTGTAAGTATGCAAAAATATAAAGCAAATGATTGGTATAAAGAGTAATAAGAATGAAAAAAACAATAACTTTTAAAGATGGGACAACTAGAACGTTTGAAACAAATTTGGAGGGTTTTATTCAAGCTGTAAGTTTTAAAGAATCTTCATCAGATTTGTCTTTGCCATTAAGCAATCCAGTCAATATAAGGTGTGCAAGAAAAGTAAACGAGGCAGGTTATTTGGGCCTATTTCAATGGGGAGAGTCTGCTCTGTATGAGCTGGGGTATTATTTAGGGGATAAAGGAATTTCCTATGATGATATTAAAGATGCAAGAAGAGGATCTGCTTTACACAATAGTTGGAAGAGTCAATTTGACTCTAATAATTGGTCGGGTAAGTGGTCAGGTAAAAGAAATATAAATTCCAAATCTGATTTTTTAAATAATCCTAAGGTTCAGTATGAGGTTATCAAAGAATGGATTGGTTATTTATGTAAACAAATAAGAAATAATAATTTAAATGAGCATTTTGGTAGAACGATTCAAGGCGTTGAAGTCAATGAGTCTGGAGCAATTGCTGGGATGCATTTGGTTGGTATAGGAGGTTTGGGTGCTTTTTTAGGGTTTTCAAAATTTTCTGGTGAAAAACAAACGGATGGTAATGGAACACATATTAAGAAATATATTCAAGACTTTGGTGGCTTTGATCTGGAGCAGTGCTGTAATCGGAAAATATATATAAATTTGAAGGATAAAAATGATAATGTATTACCAGATAAGGAAGTTACAATTGTCTCAAAATATTCTGGAAAAAGTTTTTCTGGTGAGACCAAAGTTAAAATAAAAAGCGATGAAAATGGATATCTTCCTGTCATTGTTAGGCATCCATCAACTGAAATTAAAATTGTAGCTGATGGCAAAGAGTCAAATCCTATTGTTCAGAAAGCTGACCAAAAACAACGTGCAATTTTAAAGGATTTTGAAGTTTCAAAATTTCCAGCAACCTTAGAGCAAAATAGTACTCCTCAGCCTAAACCTCTACCAAATAAAACACCTCAACAAGTAAGAAATGAGAAAAATCAATCTGAAGCTAAGCAAGAAGGAGCTGCTGAAAATAACAAAGATATTAGTTTCAATATTCAAATTGTAGAGGGTGATACAGGGAAACCAATCTCTAATATGAATTTTTTTCTTACATATAAAGCAAATCAGAAAAAACATACAGCGAATGATCAAGGTATTAAGCAAGGTATTATTGCTGAAGTTGGACAAGACATAGAAGTTTCAGTTTCAGGTGAAGTAGGAAATCAAAAAATACATCACTTTAAAGTCGAACAAACTTTGTCTAATCAGACAGTTAAAATTAAGTTACCAGTTCAATCTTTCAAAATAATTGTAAAAAAAGACAATAGATTGGTGCCGAATTTGCCAATAACATTATTTTATAGAGGGCGGGAGATTCCTAAAAAAACTAATGCATTAGGTGAAGTTTCTGTAAAAATGCTAGTTGGCTTTGTATATGGATTTGGTACTAGTAGTAAGTCTTTTATTAAAGTAAGGGCGATATATGGTAATACATCGCTAATATTTCGAATAAATGAAGGTTTTGAAAAACTTTCTAAACAAAATACTACAACTCAAACTAAACCGAATAATCAACAAACAAATTCAGGATCACAACCAAATAATACAACAACTCAAACTAAACAAGCTGAAGTAAAGCAGGAAACACCGAAAGCAATACAACAAAATACGCATACAGAAAACGGTGGTAAGCCTTTAACTAAAGTTAGTAATCAGTCCCCACCTACAAGTGATACAACGCGTTATCACATTTATCATGATGGGAAGATTAAAAGAGAGAACAAATCAGCTACAGGTTTCGCAGAATATATTTATTATGATTCTACAAGTAAGTCTCATAATTTAGGTAAATCAAAATATGTTGTAGCAAAAAGATGGTCTTCTAAGGGCGTCTTAGGCAGTGGGAATGTTTATTTAATCGATGTAAGACATTTTCAGAAATATCGCTCAGGTGTAGTCGGTTATAAAATGTTAATGAATTCTGGGCAGCAACGATATTATTTAGGTGGTATAGAGTTAGCAGCATTTTTAGGAGCACTATGCAAATCTGGGTATGATGACATTTCCTTTAATGGTTTTAGCAGAGTCAATGGTGATCCTGGTGAAAGTAAATCTCATATTAATGGTGAAGCAGGAGATTTGAGATATTTAAGAACTGATAAGAAGGCTTTATCGGTTATTTTACAAGATGCTAATTATGACCATGAAAGAACTTTAAATTTGATTAATAACTTTATAAAATTTGGCTGGGGTAAATCAAAAAAAATGCTAAGTGAGTATTTCACAAACTCTAAGGCCGGAGTCAAAAGTAATTATATTTTCCCAAATTGCAATCATTTAGCTAAACCAAGGCACAATAATCACCTTCATTTACAAGGGCTGTCTCCAAATCTAGAGGATATTTAATTTATGAAAAAATTATATTATATTTTTTCTATTTTATTATGTTGTGGTTGTTCAAATAGTCAAAGTAATTCATCTGATTTACATAGTATTAAGAGTAAAGAAAATGAATTAAACGGTATTAAAATAGGAGATAATTTAGACGCATTGAAGAGTAGATTTAAGGGGGATATAATTATTCAAAAATATAGTGATATGACTGACTTAAAAGAATGTCAAAACAGAAAAAATATTTTAGTTAATAATACTCTTACTAGTGTTGATGTTGATAATAATGAAATTGTCACCTCTATTCATACTCGAGATGTTAAAGCGGTTGATGCTAATAATATAAGTATTGGTAAGGGTGAAATTAATGTTGCGAAATTAAATAATAATATCAAACCAAAAAAAGTTTTTAGTGGGGATGAATCACTAGACCTATTTTTATATAAAATCCCTATGAAAGAAAGTAAAGGATATTTTATATATAATATCGATAATAATAAAATTGAGTCTATCTCAATTGAAAGCTTTGATCACATTTCCTGTAATTTGGAATGATTTGAAGTTGAGTCAAAATTTTCAAATCTAGTTTTAAATTTTAGAAATTAAAAATGAAATACTTTTTTAAAGTTAAATCTTAATAAAGCCGACTCTCGTTGGCTTTATTGATTAAACTTCTAACAATTCTTCAATCGGAGCAAATAGTATGCTCCATCTAAAGGCGCAACAAAGTGCAATAAACGATCATGAATACCATCGCCACTAGTTCCAAACATACGTGTCAGCATGCGATTAATACGGGTTAAATCTTTCGTATAAGCGATAAAATATAAACCTTGATCGCCGCGGCCATCCCCATATGGCAAAGAGTGGCGAAGAATTTCAAGCTCCTCACCTTCATCATCTTCAACCACGGTGCGAGCCACATGTGCATTGTCAGGTTTAACATCGTCATCAAGCTCAATGGTTTCGAGTTTGGTGCGCCCAATCACTTGCTCTTGTGCATCAACTTTAAGTTTTTTCCATTTATCTAAATCATGACGATAACGTTGAGCAAAAACGAATGAGCCATCAGTGAAAATTCCTGCATCTTTGACTAATAAAGCTGTTTTAGTATGATCATCTGGAAATTATTTATACAGTCGATACTGAAAATAAAACTGTAACAATTTTAGCGGCTATAGGCTTTGTTGGTAGTGCTGAAGAAAGATTCAATACAGAAAATGGTGGTTGTGTGTAGAAGGGGTGCAGTAGAACAGCTGTTTATACGATTTCGGGTAAAGCTTTGGCATCTCATGCTGGACGGGTGGGATATTTTAGACCCAATATAAGTGGAAAGAGAATATGAAAAAAAGTACAGTAGTTATTTCTATCATGGTATTAGCAGCTTGTACTGCTAATGCTGATAAAAAAGATTTAAATAATGTTCAGTTAGATAGTCTATTGACTTGTTATGGTGAGAATACTGAATATACAAATTTGGATGGTTATTATTATTTGCCAGATTATGGCTGTATATATAATGGTAAGACTAATAAGCTTGGGAATGCATTTGTTTTTTTGATTCCAAGTGTGGATAAAAAAAAGATCTAAATTACAAGAGTATAAAAGCAGTTAAGGAAAAAATTATTTTTTTAATTCCAAAAGATAATTTAGTTAAGACAAATAATTCCGATTCCAATTATATACCTAAAGCAAACTATAAATTTAAAGTTTTTTTAAACTCTGGGAAAGGTTGGGTTGAGAATAGTCAAGTTTCTAAATTAGATCAAATGAATGATTTTGTTGAAAATAGGGTTTTATCTTATAGCGGTGCTTTTTTAAAAAGAAAAATGGATGTTAATAAAGATGGGGTTGGTGACTATATTGAGGTTTTAGGCGGAAAATATTCGTTGAAATCAATTGTTATTAGGGATGGTCTTAATAATAAAACATTATGGAAAAATAATATTTTATTTGATGATGGTTTTAATAATTGTCAATATAGTGAGTTTAAGAATATAGTAATCAGTGAAAATAATTTTACATTAGAGTATAATACTTGTGCAGATAACTCTATGTTAGGTCATAGATATACAACATTTAGAGTCGACTCTAAAAATGAACCAGTTGTAATTCAAGATAATTATTTAGTTAATGAATTAAATGGAAAGGACAATAAAAAGCCTAAAAAAATAAACTGCATGTCTAATTCAAAGGTTTTTTTCTCTACTTATAGAGGGCGATGTGGTTAGGGGAATTGTTAACATATATTTGTATGTAACTACTACCTCCCCTATAAAAGCCGACTCTCGTCGGCTTTCTATTGTTTAATCTTCCAATACCTTTTCTAGCAACTCTTCACTTGGGGCAAAATAATAAGCTCCATCTAAAGGCGCAACAAAGTGCAATAAACGATCATGAATACCATCGCCACTAGTTCCAAACATACGTGTCAGCATGCGATCAATACGGGTTAAATCTTTCGTATAAGCGATAAAATATAAACCTTGATCGCCGCGGCCATCCCCATATGGCAAAGAGTGGCGAAGAATTTCAAGCTCCTCACCTTCATCATCTTCAACAACGGTTCGAGCCACATGTGCATTGTCAGGTTTAACATCGTCATCAAGTTCAATGCTTTCGAGTTTGGTGCGCCCAATCACTTGCTCTTGTGCATCAACTTTAAGTTTTTTCCATTTATCTAGATCATGACGATAACGTTGAGCAAAAACGAATGAGCCATCAGTGAAAATTCCTGCATCTTCACCTAGTAAAGCTGTTTCAGCACGATCATCTGGAAATTGAGGGTTTTCGGTGCCATCAATAAAACCAGTTAAATCTCGACCATCAAAATTTCGGAAGCACACGCGCTCATCTAAAACCTCAACCAAATCCTGAATTCCTTCAAAAAAAGCTTGGCTTAAGGCAAAGCAAATATCAGTACGCTGTGCTGCGATATGGATTAAAACATCAGCAGGGACCACAGGCATGGTGAAAGAGCCTTGAATTGGTTCAAGCTGTTTAAAACCTTCTGGTTGGTGAGGGTAAAGTTGTGACCAAAGTTCTGGTCCAAAAGCCACCGCAGTTTTAATTTGAGCATGAGGATGTTGAGTAATTAAGCGATCACGAGTCGTAAAGAGATCTTCAAGTTTTTCTTTTAGTTGATCTATTGATAAATCTTTTAAACGCAAAGTGATAAAGCGAGCATGATCTGAGGGTAATGGTAAGATTACGGATTGGGAAGTCATTCATGGCTCCTGAAATTATAATATCCTAATTTTGCTGATCACATTGTGCCTGATCATCATAGTGCTGAACAGACAGACGTTTAAAAAAACATTCAAATTTTAAATCTTAAAAAAGTCGAATTGTCATATAATCTCATCAAAATAAATCTCCCAAATCGTTATGTCTTATCAAATGTGGTTTGCCTACATGCTTGCATGTTGGGTTATTAGTATTTCGCCTGGTGCAGGTGCTATTGCATCTATGTCTAGTGGTTTGAATTATGGATTCAAACGAGGTTATTGGAATGCAATTGGTCTGCAGCTTGCACTTTTGGTTCAAATTGGAGTTGTCGCTGCGGGAGCAGGCGTACTTTTTGCTACGACTCCTTTGGCATTTTTGATCGTCAAATGGTTTGGGGTTGGGTATTTATTATATTTGGCATATTTACAGTGGAAAGCCCCAGTGCAGTCCATAGAAATTCAGTCTGATTTAAAGCAAAAGTCAGCGATGAAGCTAGTAATCAGCGGTTTCTTTGTCAATATGAGTAATCCAAAAGCAATTGTATTCTTATTGGCAGTATTGCCACAGTTTCTGGATCTTTCAAAGCCTCAATGGCCACAATACCTCATCATGGCTTGTACAATGATTGCTATTGATCTTATCGTTATGGCTGGATATACAAGTCTTGCATCGAAGGTATTGCGTTTACTTAAATCACCTCGTCAACAAAAAGTGATGAATCGTACCTTTGCAGGTTTATTTGCAGGTGCGGCTTTTTTATTGAGTTTAGTGCATCAATAAGACACAATAAAATAACGAATGAGGGTTATTTTATTGAAAATTATAATATTAATTTTGACTATTCTGTTGGGGCTCGGCTTAATTTCAACTCCCTATATCTGGGCGTATTTTTATTTACAGCCTGAAAGTGTGTGGGAATGGATCAAGTTTGTGATGTGGGGCGCGGGTGTTGGCATATGCGCCACATTTGGTCTTACAGTGATTTTAACTTTGATCACCACCCTTATAAAAAAAATGATTGTGGATGATACTTCGCAATATAAGATGTTTTTCAAACAAATGGTTTATTTGATGTGGATCAATGTGGTCTTATTTATCACGGCTGCAATCGGTTTACTATTCGAATGGTTGCCTTTCTATATTGTTGAATATTGGTTTATGCCTGAGACCTTTTTTGGCTTTTGGCATGTGATATGGATAAAAGGCCTCATTAATTTATTGGTTATGGTGGTTTTTTTATTCTCTTGTTATATCTTTCTCTGTCTTCATAAATATTTTATAAAGAAGCAAGATTAATGAATAGCCCAAATAAATCAGGCTATTTTTTTTAATTTTTGAATGATAAAAATCACAGCAAATACGATTGCCATGGTTAATACAATGCTTAAACCTGTCGCAATATTTAAACCTGCACTCGACCATAAGCCCACAGTCACACCAACTTGAGCCACAATAAAAGACCATAGCACCATGTGTTTAGGTGAATGTGCTAAAAGTCTTGCGGTTAATGCAGGTATAACCAATAAAGCACCCATGAGTAATGAACCTACTGCACGTAACGCTAGTACTGTAAATAAGGCAAGAAGCAGCATAAAAATAAGGCGCTGCCATTTCGCATTCACACCTTCACTTACCGCAATATCAGGATCAATCGCAATTTGAATTTGAGATTGCCAACTTTTATAGAGCACAGAGAGTGCAATGACAATCACCACTGCAAATGTCGGTAAGTCGGACCAAGATATTGTTAAAAGATCGCCAAATAAATAACTCAGCAACTCAGGTCTTAGCGCAGGGAGGTGTTGGATGACCAATAGTCCTGAGCAAAGCAGCGTTGCTGAACATAACGCAAGTAATGCATCGTTGGGCAGGCGAGGATCATGCAATACCCAAAGGACTGCGACCAAGAGTAACGCGGTAAACGTAACCCCCATCCATAAGGGGAGGGTGAGTAAGCCAGCAATCGCCACACCCAAGAGAGTTCCATGCGCCATTGTGTCTGCAAAGAATGACATACGGCGCCATAACATAAGACAACCGAGCGGTGCAGTTAGAAACACTAATAATGTTCCCATAATCCATGCGGGTAATAGAAGTTGTAACCATTCCATCATGATCTAAGCTTCCGGTTCTGGATGAATATGGGGGCGAGGATCGTGTTGACATGGCGTTGCTGTATCACCATGTGCACAATGATCGTGATGATGTTGGTAGAACACTCGATTAGTGCCGAAAATAGCCTGATACTCAGGGTCTTGTTGAATATTTTCAGGCAAGCCGCTACAACATATATGTTTATTGAGGCATACCACACGCTGTGTACCTTGCATCACCCACTGCAAATCATGAGAGACGATTAAGATCGAGCAGCCGTAGCGCTCAGGTAGACTTCGAACATAATCATAAAGTTCAGCTTCAGATTGAATATCTAAACCTTGCATCGGTTCATCGAGTACCAATAAGTTGGGTTGGCGCAGTAGAGCGCGTGCTAAAAGTACACGCTGGCGTTCCCCACCAGACAGCTGTTGGACTTTCGAATCTTGTAATTTTATGATCCCAGTATCTCGAATAATTTCTTGTTTAATCGCAAGATCACACTTTTCTAAATCAAGTAAATCTTTCACTCGAAGTGGCAAGCTGTGGGATGGATTGAACTTTTGAGGGACGTAAGCAAGCTTTAAGGCTTTATGATGTTTAATTTGACCAGAATTGGCCTTCACAATTCCGAGAATCACTTTGATAAGCGTAGATTTACCCGCCCCATTGGGACCAATGAGGGTAATAATTTCTTTGTCATGAATCTGAAAGTCAACATTCTTTAAAATGTCTCTTTCATCAATTCGCACATTAATTTGCTGCAGTTCAATTAATGGCAATGCAGAACTTACTGAGAGCACTGCTGACATAATCCTGAAATCTCAATAATGCTATGTTGAGCCTGAAAATGATCAGAGGAAGCCAATTGATCAAGTTGTTGAATCAAACCAAGAGCTGAAGCCTCTTTCACTGTATTGCATTTAGAGCAAATGAGAAAAGCGGCTTGATGTCCAGCACGAGGATGGCAACATGGAATATAGGCATTAATTGAAGTTAAACGATGAATAAAACCTTTTTCGAGCAAAAAATCGAGGGTGCGGTAAACAGTTGGAGGTGCTGCTGGACGTTCAGCATTACCTTTTAATTTCGCCAACAAGTCATAAGCGCCCATAGGCCCTGAGGCCGTTAAAATTAACTCTAAAACCTCTTTGCGAAGCGGAGTCAATTTAGCGCCTGAAGCAGCGCAGCTTGCTTCAGCTTCTAATAAACGAGCTTCAACATTCGGGTGATCATGCACACCGTGTAAAGTATCATGATGTTCGTGTGAACATGCGCTCATGGACTGACCTCAAGACTTCGAAAAGGGAAGGGGATATCTCATAAATAGTATCATGAGACCTTGCAACTTACGAACAGCATAGGCATTTTTAACTGTTTGTTATATTATAACGTCAAAATTCGAGTGGTAATTAATTTCATGTTGCGTCTGCTAGCACTATGCTTTACAGCATTATTCACAACCTTGGCTTGGGCACAAGCACCCTTGGTGGTTTCGACACACCCAGTGTATTTGATTGCAAAAGAAATCACTCAAGGTATTGAAGAACCAAAATTGTTGCTAGAAAATCAAACAGGGCATGATGTTCATCTGACCCCTGCGCACCGCAAATTAATTCAAGATGCAGGATTGGTTATTTGGCTTGGTAAAGCGCATGAAGCGCCATTAGAGAGTATTTTGGCGAAAAACTCTAAAGCAGTTGCCTTATTGAATACAGGAATATTGCAAACATTGCCGCTTAGAAATAGTCGAGGGGACGTAGTAAAAGGAACTGTCGATACTCATGTATGGTTAGAACCAAATAATGCAGTTCGTATTGGCTTTTTTATAGCGGCATTACGCTCACAACAACAACCTGAGTTTAAAGACAAGTATTGGAGTAATGCTAAACTTTTTGCACATGAGATGCTGAAAACCTCACAAAGTGTAAAACTCAATCATGGTGTTCAGCCGTATTGGTCATTACATGATGCATACCAATACTTGGAGCGTGCGCTGTTGCTAAAATTCGCTGGTGCGATGACAGAAGACCCACATATGGCACCTACAATTGCTCAAATCAAATATTTAAAAGACCATCGCCCTCAGCAAAAGATGTGTCTTTTGGCTGAAACTGTAGCTAATAAGAATCAATATAAGTCTCTAGGTCATGTGAATTTTCTCGCAGTTGATGAGAGTTTTGCTAAACACCAGAATTTTATAACAGCATGGCAGACTCTAGCGATACAAGTACGTGCATGTGTAGAAAAAGCACAAAAGTGATGTAAAAACAGCCGATAATTGTATAAGTGCTCAGCAATAAACGATCTAAAAATACCAGACTTAGGTCGGGAAAAGATTGCATGTTCAGGGGTGTAACTCTATAATGCCTGCGATTAAAAATAATCATCAGCTAAACTTGTCAAGCATTATTGCTGTGAGTGGATAATAAATGAGCCGAACTAGTCGCTTGATTGACCGACGATTAGCGAAAGCTTTAGTCATCTTGCAAGCATGTATGATACCTGTTTCAGCCTTGATAGCGTGGGTCTTGAAAGACTCGACTGCGGCTTTGAGTGCAGCATTAGGTGCATTCGTATGTTGGCTAGCCAGTTGTTATTTTTCATGGCAGTCGTTCAGAGCTGCAGGTGCAAGAGCTTCGAAACAGGTTCTATCGAATATGTATCGGGGGTTGCTCGGTAAGTTTGGAATTGTGATTGTTGGCTTCATTTTGATTTTAATCAATGTGAAACCGTTGTCAGCGGTCGCATTGTTTTGTGGTTTCATACTCGTTCAGACCATGTCGTGGGTCGCACCTTTTTGGGCGTCGCGTCTATCAAAATGAGTTGAATTGCAACGAAAAATTGAAAAGTTTTTTAGATGTTTAACGAGATATCAAGCAGCACGCGATATTCGTTAACTCTAATTTGTATTTGACATTAACCAGGTGTGATTTATGGCTGCTGAAGAACATACCCTTACCTCGTCTGAGTATATTCAGCATCACTTAACGAACATGACCTATGGTAAAGCACCAGATGGTACGTGGAAGTTAGCTGAGACTGCTGAAGAAGCGAAAGAGATGGGGTTCACTGCTATTCACTTGGATTCTATGGGTTGGTCAATCGGCCTTGGCGTCATTTTCTGTTTGTTGTTCTGGTTAGTAGCGAAAGCTGCAAACTCTGGTGTTCCGACCAAGTTCCAGGCTGCAATTGAAATGATCGTTGAGTTTGTTGACTCAAGTGTTCGTGATACCTTTCATGGTAAATCACGTTTAATCGCGCCTCTAGCTCTTACCATCTTCGTGTGGATTTTCCTCATGAACTTGATGGACCTTATCCCTGTTGACTGGATTCCTTATACAGCTCAACACATAATTGGTGGGCTATTCGGTATCGACCCGCATCATGTTTACTTCAAGATCGTTCCATCTACTGACCCTAACGTAACCCTTGGTATGGCGTTATCAGTATTTGCGTTAACTATTTTCTATAGTATCCGTGAAAAAGGTCTTGTCGGTTTCGGTGCAGAATTTGCGCTTAACCCATTCAATCCAAGTAACCCATTTTTAAAAGCATTATTAATTCCAGTAAATATTCTTCTTGAATTAGTAACTTTTATCGCGCGTCCAATTTCATTGGCTCTCCGTTTGTTCGGTAACATGTATGCGGGTGAATTGATCTTCATTTTGATCGCATTATTACCGTTCTGGATTCAATGGGCGTTGTCTGTGCCTTGGGCAATCTTCCATATTCTTGTTATCACGTTACAAGCATTCATCTTCATGATGTTAACGATCGTGTATATGAGTATGGCTAGCGAGAAGCATTAATTAATATTTGCTCGACTACACTATGTAGTTGGGCTAAAGTTTTTTTGTTTGATTTAAACTCAACCTCTGAGGATTTTTTCATGGATTTAGTAGTTGGCTTATCTGCTGTTGCAGCTGCTCTTTTAATCGCGTTCGGTGCTTTAGGTACTGCGATCGGTTTTGGTCTTTTAGGTGGTCGCTTCCTTGAAGCTGTTGCTCGTCAACCAGAATTGGCTCCACAACTTCAAACTCGTATGTTCTTAATCGCGGGTCTTCTTGATGCTGTGCCTATGATCGGTGTTGGTATTGGTTTGTTCATTATCTTTGCAAATCCGTTCATCGGCCTAGTAGGTTAATTAGCTAAATTCCGAAATCAACTATTTGAGGAATAGCAATGAATATTAACTATACTCTGTTTGGTCAAGCGATTGCGTTTGCGATCTTTGTCGCATTCTGTATGAAATTCGTTTGGCCTCCACTAATCAATGCGATTAGTGAGCGTCAGCGTAAAATTGCTGATGGCTTAAATGCAGCTGAAAAGGCGAAAGCTGATCTTGCAGATGCGCAAGCTCAAGTTAAAGCTGAATTAGATGCAGCGAAAGCACAAGCGGCTCAATTGATCGAACAAGCGAACCGTCGTGCGGCTCAATTGGTTGAAGAAGCTCGTACTCAAGCATCTGCTGAAGGTGAGCGTATTCGTCAACAAGCGAAAGAAGCTGTTGATACAGAGATCAATGCTGCTCGTGAAGAATTACGTCAACAAGTTGCAGCTCTTGCTGTTGCTGGTGCAGAGAAAATTCTGAACCAACAAGTTGATGAAGCAGCTCACAATGCCATGCTTACTCAGCTGGCTGCTAAACTTTAAGCGAGGCGATTATGGCTGAACTCTTGACGTTAGCACGCCCGTACGCTAAAGCAGCATTTGCTTTCGCTTCTGAGCAAGGTGCAACTGACAATTGGTCAAATGTGTTACAAGTGCTTAGTGCTGCGGTGCAAGATGAAGCATTTTCCGCTTACTTGAGTCGCCCTGAGCTTACTCCTGTGGAGCAAGTAAGTTTATTTGCTAAGGTTTTAGGTGCAGATCAAACTACTGAAGTGTCTAACTTTTTGACACTTTTGGCTGAAAATGATCGTTTAACTTTGTTACCTGAGATTGAAGCAGAGTACGAACTTCTTAAATCACAAAATAACAATGTGGTAGATGTCGTGATTGAATCTGCATTACCACTTTCTGCTGAACAAGAGCAATTACTTGCATCTGCGTTAGAGAAACGTTTCAACGCAGCTGTAAATGTTTCAGTAGAAATTAACCCAGCGTTAATCGCGGGTGTTGTTATTCGTGCAGGCGACCAAGTGATAGATGATTCTGCGCTTAATAAGCTTGAAAAAATGCGGACTCGTCTTCTTGCATAATTGCGTAAAAAGAAGACTGAACTTAATAAAGATTGAGGTATAGCGCAATGCAACAACTGAATCCATCCGAGATCAGTGCGCTCATTAAACAGCGTATCGGCGATCTGGACACCAGCGCGACCGCTAAGAACGAAGGAACCATTGTTATGGTTTCCGACGGTATTGTGCGTATTCACGGCCTTGCTGATGCAATGTACGGTGAAATGATCGAATTCGACGGCGGCTTATACGGTATGGCACTGAACCTAGAACAGGATTCAGTGGGCGTCGTTGTTTTAGGTAACTACTTAAGCCTTCAAGAAGGTCAAAAAGCTCGTTGTACAGGTCGTGTATTAGAAGTTCCGGTTGGTCCAGAACTTTTAGGCCGTGTAGTAGATGCTTTGGGTAACCCAATTGATGGTAAAGGCCCAATTGATGCAAAATTATCTGATGCAGTTGAAAAAGTTGCACCAGGCGTAATTTGGCGTCAATCGGTAGATGAGCCTGTACAAACTGGTTATAAATCAGTTGATACAATGATTCCAGTTGGTCGTGGCCAACGTGAATTAATCATCGGTGACCGTCAAACTGGTAAAACAGCAATGGCGATCGATGCGATCATCGCACAGAAGAATTCTGGCATTAAATGTATCTACGTTGCAGTTGGTCAAAAACAATCAACTATCGCAAACGTTGTACGTAAGTTAGAAGAAACTGGCGCTATGGCGTATACGACTGTTGTAGCAGCAGCGGCAGCGGATCCAGCAGCAATGCTTTTCCTTGCTCCGTACTCTGGCTGTACAATGGGCGAATACTTCCGTGACCGCGGTGAAGATGCGTTAATCATTTATGATGACTTGTCTAAACAAGCAGTTGCGTATCGTCAAATTTCATTGCTTTTACGCCGTCCACCAGGTCGTGAAGCTTACCCAGGTGACGTATTCTATCTTCATAGTCGTCTACTTGAACGTGCTTCTCGTGTATCTGCTGACTATGTTGAAAAATTCACTAACGGTGAAGTTAAAGGCCAAACTGGTTCATTAACTGCATTACCGATTATTGAAACTCAAGCGGGTGACGTATCTGCATTCGTACCAACGAACGTAATTTCGATTACTGATGGTCAGATCTTCTTAGAAACATCATTATTCAACGCAGGTATTCGTCCTGCTGTGAACGCGGGTATCTCTGTATCTCGTGTTGGTGGTTCTGCTCAAACTAAGATCATCAAAAAATTGTCTGGTGGTATCCGTACTGCTTTAGCACAATATCGTGAATTGGCTGCGTTTGCTCAGTTCGCTTCTGACCTTGATGAAGCAACTCGTAAGCAACTTGAGCATGGTCAACGTGTAACTGAATTAATGAAGCAAAAACAATATGCTCCATATTCAATTGCTGACCAAGCTGTTTCTGTATATGCATCTAACGAAGGCTACATGGCTGACGTAGAAGTGAAGAAAATTGTAGACTTTGATGCTGCATTAATTTCTTACTTCCGTTCTGAACATGCTGCGTTAATGCAACAGATCGATGAAACTGGTGATTGGAACAAAGACATCGAAGCAGCATTCAAAGCTGGTATTGAAAGCTTTAAAGCGACTCAAACTTACTAATTTTCAAACTGTTGAAATTTAGTGTCGGTTTGGTTCACGGAATCAACCTTCGAGGGCTCGAAAGGGCCTTCGAATACTAGGTTAAGCGTATGGCAAATTTAAAAGAAATTCGCGCCAAAGTAGCTAGTATCAAAAGCACGCAGAAAATTACTCGCGCGATGCAGATGGTAGCAGCTTCTAAGATGCGTCGTGCGCAAGAGCGCATGGCTCAGGGCCGTCCGTATGCCGAAAATATGCACCGTGTAATTGCTCATTTAGTACAAGCGAACCCTGAATATAAACATCGTTATATGGTTGAACGCCCAGTTAAGCGCGTTGGCTATATCATCGTGTCATCAGATCGCGGTCTTGCTGGTGGTTTGAACATTAACTTGTTCAAGAAAGTGGTAAAACACGTTCAACAGCAACAAGAGCAGTCAATTGAAGTTCAATTTGCTTTGATTGGTCAAAAAGCGGTTTCGTTTTTTAAAAACTACGGCGGTAAAGTACTTGGTGCAACCACTCAAGTGGGTGACACTCCAAGTCTTGAACAGTTGTCTGGTTCTGTACAAGTCATGTTGGATGCATACGATAAAGGCGAATTAGATCGCATTTATTTGGTGTCTAACGGCTTTGTGAATGCCATGACTCAAAATCAAAAAATCGAACAACTTGTTCCTTTAGCAGCTGCTGAAGATGACAAGACTCTTAACCGCCAATACGGTTGGGATTATATCTATGAACCAGAAGCTGAAGAGCTTTTAAATGGTTTATTGGTTCGTTATATCGAGTCTGTGGTATACCAAGGTGTGATTGAAAACATCGCGTGTGAGCAATCTGCTCGTATGGTTGCAATGAAAGCTGCAACGGATAACGCGGGTGAATTGATCAAGAACCTACAACTTATTTATAACAAGCTGCGTCAAGCCGCGATTACTCAGGAAATTTCTGAGATCGTTGGTGGTGCCGCTGCCGTTTAACATTATTTTGAATTGAGGAGACAGCAATGAGTAGCGGTCGTATCATTCAGATCATCGGCGCGGTTATCGACGTCGAGTTTGAACGCAACAGTGTTCCTAAGATCTATGACGCTCTTCAGGTTGATGGCACTGAAACTACATTAGAAGTTCAGCAACAACTTGGTGACGGCGTTGTACGTACAATTGCGATGGGATCTACAGAAGGTCTTAAGCGTGGTTTGAACGTAACTAACACTAACGCTCCGATCTCTGTACCAGTTGGTCCAGCGACGCTTGGTCGTATCATGGACGTTCTTGGTCGCCCGATCGATGAAGCTGGTCCTGTTGCAACTGAAGAGCGTTTACCGATTCACCGTCAAGCGCCTTCTTATGCAGAACAAGCAGCTTCTACAGACCTTTTAGAAACTGGTATTAAAGTCATTGACTTACTTTGCCCGTTCGCGAAAGGTGGTAAAGTTGGTCTGTTCGGTGGTGCCGGTGTTGGTAAAACTGTAAACATGATGGAGTTGATCAACAACATCGCTAAAGCGCACTCAGGTTTATCTGTATTCGCTGGTGTTGGTGAGCGTACTCGTGAAGGTAACGACTTCTATCACGAGATGAAAGACTCTAACGTTCTTGACAAAGTAGCAATGGTTTACGGTCAGATGAACGAGCCACCAGGTAACCGTTTACGCGTAGCGTTAACTGGTCTTACTATGGCTGAGTACTTCCGTGATCAAAAAGACGAAAACGGTAAAGGCCGTGACGTATTATTGTTCGTAGACAACATCTACCGTTATACACTAGCAGGTACTGAAGTATCAGCACTTCTAGGTCGTATGCCATCTGCAGTAGGTTACCAACCGACACTTGCAGAAGAGATGGGTGTTCTTCAAGAACGTATTACTTCTACTAAGTCTGGTTCGATTACATCTATCCAAGCTGTATACGTACCTGCCGATGACTTAACGGATCCATCTCCAGCGACTACGTTCGCTCACTTGGATGCGACAGTTGTATTGAGCCGTGACATCGCTTCACAAGGTATTTACCCTGCGATCGATCCACTTGACTCTACTTCACGTCAATTAGATCCATTAGTTGTTGGTACTGAGCATTACGAAATCGCTCGTTCAGTTCAAAACGTTCTTCAACGTTATAAAGAATTGAAAGACATTATCGCAATTCTTGGTATGGACGAATTGTCAGAAGAAGACAAACTTACTGTATACCGTGCACGTAAGATTCAACGTTTCTTCTCTCAACCGTTCCACGTAGCAGAAGTGTTTACTGGTGCTCCTGGTAAACTTGTACCGCTTAAAGAAACTATTCGTGGCTTTAAAGGTCTTCTAGCTGGTGAATACGATCACATCCCAGAACAAGCGTTCTATATGGTTGGTGGTATTGACGAAGTTATTGCTAAAGCCGAGAAACTTTAATTAGCTACCTAATTTAGGAGGTTCTCATGGCGACTATGCAATGTGACGTTGTAAGTGTTAAAGAGTCTTTGTACTCAGGCACTGTAACTATGTTAATTGCTAAAGGTGCTGGTGGTGAGTTAGGTATTATGCCTGGCCATGCTCCACTAGTAACTTTACTTCAACCGGGCGCGATTCGCGTTCAGTTGGAGAATGGTACAGAAGAATTAATCTATGTATCTGGTGGTGTTCTTGAAGTTCAACCGCATGTTGTTACGGTTCTTGCAGATACTGCAGTCCGTGCAGAAAACTTAGATGAAGCTGCAATCGTTGAAGCACGTAAAAATGCTGAAACTTTGTTAGCAAATCAAAAGAGCGATTTGGACGCTGCTGCTGCTTTGGCTGCGCTTGCAGAAACAGCTGCACAGTTGGAAACCATCCGCAAAATCAAAAACCGCGCTCAATAAGAGACGGTTTGAGATTGAAAAACCACCCGAAAGGGTGGTTTTTTATATATATATCTATTTAGAATATGATTCATTTAACACTTTATTGAAAATCTGTTATAAATGTTTATTGTACAGGTTAGTTTAAATAGCTTCTCAAAAATGACAAATGTTTAATTATTAATAGTTAAAAATAAATTTTCTATATAGCAGTTAGGTTTAAGACATGATTAAAAAGTTTGTATTTACTATATCAATCCCTATTGTGCTATTTGGTTGTTCTGTCACTACGACCCCAAATGGAAAGCAGGTAGACATGTTACCGCTTATTTCAGATAAAAATAGATATTTAAATGTAGATGATAAAATTTGAGTAAAGCAGAGAAGCTTGAAAATTATTCAAATCAGCTATCTGAATTTTATGGTAAGCAAAATAGTGCATATATTAGAGTTCTACCACGTCCTTCATATCAAACAAATGATCGGTTTACCCCTATCCCATTCATGGTTTATGAAATTGACTCCAATCCAGTGAAAATATTCGAAAATACAATGTTTAATCCAAACAATGTTCGGATAACAGAATATGCTCAACATGATCTAAGAATTCCAATTGGAAAGCACGATTTAATTATTGTAAATGGGCTTGGGAATTCACGTTGGTTTACAAAGATAGATGAAGTAAATTTTGAAAAAGATAAGAAGTACGTTATTGGTGCAGATGTGAAAAAAGGGCAAAATGCTCAAATTTTTATAGCAGAATACGAAATAGATAATCGCTTTAAAGTCGTAGAACCCGAACACTTCATTATTAAAAAGAAAATTATCGAAAATATACCAATAGGGAATTTAAAAAGTGTCAAAGTTTATTAAAACTCCATTCACAGTCATTATGATTTCAATACTTGGTTTACAGGGATGTGTCAGAATGATGTATCCGACATCTGAGACGGAATTAATGAGCAAATCGATCAATGGAGGAGTAATTACCGATTTGGAGATAGATTATGTTCAAGCCTATGCGAATTTAAAGCTGGCGTATAAACAATGTGTTGAAATCAAAGATGTAAATGGTTCATTAACTGTGAATTCATATTTAGATCGCGATAAAAAGATGGGTACTTTTACGGGTAATTTGCCTTATGGGGCGCTTTTCTTTAAAACGACTTTAGAAGCTACGGGGGAGAATTCAACAAAAATGACTTATTATGCGACAAAAATGTCAGCTTTGAATCAAAAATTGTTTCATAAGCGCATTGAGCAAGATCGTATTAGAGCTTTGGGTCAGGATAATAAATGTAATAAAAATTAGATTTCCTTTGTGAGATGGGGATGTATGTAAACTCCCCATTCCCCACAATCTTTACCTTAAAAATCTGATCAAGCCCTTCATCTAAACTTGGCACTTCAAGCTTTTTATAAATCGTTCGAACTTCCATGTCAGGAATATTCGCTTTACCTTCAAGGTAGCTATTACGCTGTTAAGTACAATTTAAATCTGTTTCAAAATAATAAGTAACAACTTCAAAACTGCTTATTAAGAAGCTGAGTTTAAAACAGCACGTTCTACTTTGATCGATATTTTTGATTACAATCTTACTAGTCGAGGTGAGAGTAGGAGTGATGTACATCTACTTATAACTTTACCAAGCACTACGTAACGATTTGCACCAAACTGTAAACGATGCCCGAGTTGCATAAAAATAATGCTAAGTTGATTGATGTAAACAAAATTTTTGAGCACTTTGAGCTTATCTAAAGTTTGCACAGCTAACGCGCACTTCAATGAATACGTTTAAATCAATACATAGCATTGAACTGTAAATTTTTATTGGCATGAAGGGATGAATTATGAGTTATCAATCCATTAACCCATTTACCAATACTGTATACAAAGAATATCCATCACACCAACAACAAGATATTGATCGTGCTTTGGATTCAGCCGAATCTATTCTTAAATCAGATTGGGTAAAAAATGTAGATGAGCGCGTAAAAGTTTTACAATGTTTGGCAGCATTATTTAGAGAAAAAAAGAGTGAATTAGCCAAGCTCATTACTTTAGATATGGGTAAGCTCATTGAACAAACTGAAGGTGAAATCGAATCCTGTGCTCAAATTGCTGAGTACTATGCAAAAAATACTGAACAATTTCTGAAATCAGTCCCCTATAAAACTGAGTTAGGCGAAGCTTGGGTGGAGCATCATCCATTAGGTATTATCATGGCTGTCGAACCATGGAATTTCCCATTTTATCAATTGGTCCGTGTATTCGCACCAAACTGTGGTATTGGAAATCCTGTATTGGCCAAACATGCAGGTATCGTTCCACAATGTGCTGAAGCATTTGAAAAACTCGTATTAGAAGCAGGAGCACCTAAAGGTGTTTGGACCAACCTATTTATCAATACCGATCAAGTCGCAGATATTATTGCAGACAAACGTGTGCGCGGTGTTGCATTAACTGGTTCAGAAGGAGCAGGTAGCGCGGTCGCTGCGCAAGCAGGCAAACACATTAAAAAGTCTACGCTTGAATTGGGTGGGAATGATGTCTTTATTGTGTTGGATGATGCGGACTTAAATAAAGCGATTGAGATTGGTTGTAAAGCGCGTGTAAATAATACAGGGCAGGTGTGTACTGCAGCAAAACGATTTATTTTGCATAAAGACATCGCTGATCAGTTTAGAACGGGTTTGGTTGAAGCATTTAAAGCGCTGAAAATTGGCGACCCATTAGACCGTAGTACAACACTGGGACCACTCTCATCGGAAAGTGCGCTTAAAAACTTGATTAAACAAGTGGATAAAGCAGTTCAGCAGGGTGCATCATTGGTTATTGGTGGTAAAGCAATTGATCATGATGGTTATTTCTATGAGCCGACAATTTTAGAAAATATTAGTCGAGATAATGAGGCTTGGTACGAAGAATTCTTTGGGCCAGTTGCTCAGATTTATGTTGCGGAAAATGAGGATGAAATCGTTGAAATCGCCAATGACTCTAATTATGGTCTTGGAGGTGTCATTCACTCTCAAGACATAGAGCGTGCAAAAAAATTAGCTTCGAGAATTGAAACAGGAATGGTGTGGATCAATTGGTTAACGGATACTGCTCCAGAATTACCATTTGGTGGCGTAAAGAATTCTGGTTATGGTCATGAACTCGCAGATTTAGGTTTTCAGGAATTTGTACAAAAAAAATTAGTGGTGGTGAAACAATAAAGTCTTTGAAATAAAGTGATCTTCGGGTCGCTTTATTATTTGGAGTCTAATATTAAATGGTGGTATTCACCTGCGCCTTTTATCTTAATATGATGTATTTCATCAAACCCCTCTTGAAAATCAGGTACTTCTAACTTCTTATATGTTGCTCGAACACCGACTTCAGGAATATTGGCTTTACCGCTTCGTTGACCATTGCGTTCTAGCGTACTTTTCAAATCTGTTTCAAAGTAATATGAAATCACTTCAAAGCCTGCTGTTTTGGCACGTTGAATATAACGAGCGCGATCTGCTTTGGTTGGGTTGGTATTGTCGATCACCGTTTTGGTTTTAGAGGCTAGACATGCTTCAAAGATCATGTTTTCCCGATGGCGAGTTTTTAGCATGTCTAAGTTAATTCTTAAATGTGAATGCGCCAAATGTAAAAGATAGTAGCTTGATTTGCCTGAAGCTTGAACTCCAGTGAAGATGATCAGTTGCATGGTTCAATTACATTAAAAGTATAAAGCTGAATTAAATCACGGCTTAGACTTTGCTACAATTCAGGTATAAGTCTAATAAATCCAAATAAAATAATGTATCGTCAAAGTCTAATTATCGCGCTAAGCATATTCACCTTCAGTCAGCTCACCGCATGTCAAAATTATTATTTAAGTCAGCCCAATGAACCTACTGAAGCGGCCTTGGTAGCTAACTCATATAAAAATGGTTTAAGTGCTGAAATTGAGTTGGATTATCTCAGCGTATTTCAAAATCTGAGACAAGCATATCGTCGATGTATCGGTTTCACACGTGATGATGACCTAGTCTTTACTGAAAATAAGCTTGAAGAGCATATTGAAATGGCAACCCTATTTGCTCGAACAGAACGTGGTGAATACGTTCATAAGGCAACTGTAGAAAAGCTATCACCTACGTTGACAAGATTTACCTTGTATTTGCCTCAACGTTATCCTTTTCCCAATGCACGTTTTGAACAGGATATTAAACGAGCATTGGGCAAAGATGAATACTGTAATATTTAAACCTTGTTAAGCCCCATCTGAACTCATTTGTTCAGGATATTCCTTGCGTTTACCACCTTCATAGCTTGCAAAACGGGGTGTTTCACGTGAAAACGTTGGAGCATCACTTGGCCAAGGCCATTCACCAAAATGGGTCTCACGATATCGTTTGAATGCAACATCAAGTTCTTCTTTGCTGTTCAATACAAAAGGCCCTCGCATTGCAACTGGTGCACCAATAGGTTCACCTTCTAACCATAAGATTCTCGCTTCTTGATCACCTGCTTCAAGTTGAATTTCGGTATCAGCTTTAAGCTCTACAAGATGTTTAAATTGAATGGGTGAATCAGCAATATTTAAAGTTGAACCCTGATAAAAGTAAGCAAATCGAGTAGAGGTCGCGGTCGTGGCTGGAATTTCAAGGTGTGCGCCAGCTTCTAAAGTAATTAAGTATATATTCACTTTATTTTCTACTGCAGCTGCCCAAGAGTGTGGTGGGCGACTTAATGCATTTTGATTTTGATATTGTCCAGAAATAACTCGTACATCAATGCTGCGAGACTGGTGATCAGTCGCTTTCACATGTGGAATTTGTTCACGCCAAAACATTTTATAATCAGCAGGTTGTTTTTTTTGTTCTGGAGATGAGTTAAACCAAATTTGAAATAATTCAAAAGGATTCTCTCGATCCTGATGAATTAACGGGAACATTTCACAGTGTTCAACACCATTTCCCGTACTTAGCCATTGCACATCGCCTGCAGCATATCGTCCACCATTACCCAAGGAATCAAAATGATCGACATAACCTTGTTCCACTAAAGTAATGGTTTCAAAACCCGTGTGTGGATGTTCGGGAAAGCCGGGAACAACACTACCATAATACATATTGAATTCTTGATTGATTGCAGGATGAACTGGTCCCATTTCAGCATTCCCGGCAGGGTAGTGATCAATATGATGAGCAGTAAAGATGAAAGGATCTTTTAAATCTAAACGAAAAGTAATAGGAGTTATATGATAGATGGGTGAGGTAGACATGCCGACTCCATGATATTTGAATTATTTAAGATCCAAATTAAAGACAAATCACTCACTCCACCATCTCTATTTTGTGAGAATAATGTATATCAATCCTCGGCTTGATTATTTTCTGTAGGTGATCCGGACTGAGTCAAAAGCATACTGGCTAATGTCACCATTTCACCTTGGATATTACCCATTTGCTTTTCTAAAGCTGCAAAATCGATGTTGTTTAAATTCACTTGGCCGTTTAGTAATGGTGAAGCTAATACATTTTGATTTGCCGTTAAAATATTAGAACGAATCTGGGCAATTTCTTGGCTTTTTAGGTCAAGTCCTGTCAATGCCTCATTAAATCCTAGTAATTGAGATTTCAAACTTTGCACTGACTGATCAAACTTTTGTGGATCTTTATTATTTACAGCTTGTTCTAAATCAGATTGTAGCTGTTGAATTTGCTCAATATATCCACCTGCTTTCAGCTGTACATCTGCCACATCACGTACAATATAAAACATATTACCTGACTTTAAGTCAGCTGGATCAGTGACTTGGACAGGAGAAGATTCTTCAACATTAGCTGCTGTTGATTCCTTTTCTTGATCGGGTTGTGGTTGCGGTTGACAGCCTAGCATTACGAGACCGAAACCAAATAATGCAAAAGGGGTAATAATGCTTTGAAATACTTTCATTAATAAAACCAAATCGTTAATCACTTCATTTCAAGATACGATACAAATATGAGTTAAATCTGAATATTTGCAAAGCAATAACAAAAATTTTAATGTGAAAGAGTAACTTATGATTTTGACAGATTAATGAAGATATTTATTGAATTGAATAAGAAATAATCAAGTGACAAGATCGTCACTTGATCTTGATGAGATTATTTCGCCAGTTCAGCATTAATTGCATCAACAATACGCGCATCATCTGCAGTGATGTCTGGTGCAAAACGAGCAACGACTTCCCCTGTTTTTGAAACTAAGAATTTCTCAAAATTCCATAATACTTCAGGGGGATTATTAGGCGTTAAACCATAATCAACCAGATCTTTCCACCAAGGCCCCTCACCAATACGCTCTGGAATGGCATTTGTTAAAGTTTCATATAGCGGATGTTTATTCTCCCCAACCACTGGAATTTTCGCAAAAAGAGGGAAGTCCACTTGATAATTCACTGAACAAAATTGTTCAATCTCTTCATTGCTTCCTGGTTCTTGTTCAAGAAAGTCATTGGAAGGAAAACCAAGAATTTCGAATCCTTGTTGTTTTTTTTCACTATAGAGTTTTTGCAGACCTTCGTACTGTGGCGTAAGGCCGCATTTAGATGCTACATTCACGATCAATAATACTTTGCCTTCGTATTGTGATAAATCAACAGGCTGCCCCTGAATTGTATTTACTGGAATGTTATAAACTGAAGCCATTTCAATGTCCTAATCATAAAGTACTTAAAATATGTAGATTGAAAATACCATGGCATATAGATCTCACCAAGGTGTCTACAGTGAAAAAAAACAGGCCTGACGGCCTGCTTTATGAGTTAAGATTTTGTCCCGACTTGGTTTTTAAGATTCTGCATGTCCTGTAACAAGCTTTGTTGTAACTCAACAGCTTTCTTTTGTAGTTCAGTGATTTCATTCATATCAGGCTTTTCTTTAACACCTGCTTCTGCGAGGTCCAATCCAAGCTCATTCGATTCTTTCATTTTATCTCGAAGAGATGCACCTTCAGTACTTTTGAGCGCAAGTTTGTCGAGATCATCATTAAATTGATCCACATAGTTATCCATCTTCTCAACCACTGCGTCTAATTCAGCTTTATTATTGTTTTGCGCAGCTTGTGTCACTTCGTTTTGAAATGCCAAAGCCTCTTGAGCTTTTGTATTTGAAATTTGATCCAGTAAATCTAAGTCATGTTGAATATCTGCATTTACATTGGTACTTAATGTATTGCTTTGAACTGTTTCAGCGGCAGTAGGTGAGGATTGATCGTTAGACTTTTTATCACAAGCGGTTAGAAAAACAGCTGTAGTGCATAGTGATGCAATGAGAAGTTTTTTCATAATTTATCCTTTTTATATGCTCGGTTCAATGCACTCACATTCACGATGAAGCACATTAAAAAATATTCAGTTAACCCGTTGATGGGAAAATTCAAGCATTTACGATCTCATAGCTCACACACAGCTTCTAGTGTTGTTTTGTAGAGGAATCCCTGTAAAAAAGTGAAAAGTGTTTTAAAATAGAACAGCACTCTACTTAATTTTTTAAGTAAAAATCTCAGACTTAGATGGCTGTTCTGCAGTCATTAACAATGAAGGGGGAGTGTGTTTCATGGAATGAAAAAGTCTAAAAATTGATGAAAACTTGATCTTAACGATTAAATAAAAATTAGGATGAAAATATGACATTTGAAAAAAAGCATTTGCTCTGGGCTTTATCATTGCCAGTCATTGCTGTATTGATTTGGTCGTTGAATATAGCCATTACACGATATGTTGCAGAGTATATTTCACCTGTCAGTATTAGTTTTTATCGTTGGATTATTGCCTTTTTGATTTTAACACCCTTTATCCTGCCTAAAGTCATCAAACAGCGTACTTTGGTACGACAAAATATAGTGAAATTAGCAGTGCTGAGTGCATTTGGTATGGTGCTTTATCAGGGGTTAGCTTACACCGCAGCACATTACACGACTGCAACCAATATGGGCATAATTAATGCCTTTATTCCAATTTTCACCATTTTTGTTTCACTGATGATTTTAAAAGAGTTTCCAACTCGATTTGCAGTGGTGGGTAGTATTTTATCATTTATCGGGCTGATTTATGTCATCGGTCAGGGGCGTCTAGATACACTGATGCATCTGGGTGGGCATTGGGGCGACATGATTATGATCGTCGCGGTATTCTTCTATGCTTTTTATGGTGTATTTCTCAAAAAGTGGCAACTCGAGCTCCCTTTAATGATTAGTCTTTATATTCAGATTGGTTTTGCAGTGTTGTACCACTTACCATTCGTTGCCGTATTGGGGCTCGATGCAATTGATCTGGATAACGGCTTGAGTGTGTTATATGCGGGAATTTTCCCTTCGATTATTGCGCCGTTAGTATGGATGTTGGCTGTTCAACATTTAGGCCCAAATCGTACCAGCATCTTTATGAACTTAATGCCAATCTTTACCGCTATTATTGCTTATGTCTGGTTAAAAGAAGCATGGACGATTTATCACAGTTTAGGCGGAATCGTGATTTTGATAGGTATTGCTTTAGCACAGAAAAAACTTCATTCATAAAGGCTAAGAGTGTTTAAAAAACAGACAATCGATTTATTTTTTTATTATACTTAAAATCTATAAAAGCTTATTGATCTAAATTAACTATCATTAGGCTTTTTAAAAAGTAAAATTAATAATTAAAAATAGGTACTTAATTATATCAATTGAACTAATAATTAATCTTTATAAGAAAAATGATGATTTGAAACTCTAAGTCTTAGTAATTGTGTAATATTTTTTTTTGTAGCATAATATGCGTACTGCAGAGAAAGCGATAATACACTCTTTTTCTGTACAGATGAATTTCTGAACCCTCTGGATGTGATTAGCACATCCTTTTATATGCTCAGTCAATACCTTTATGACTGAGCTTTTTTTTGTCTTAAATAATAAGTTTTAAGTCTCAGCATATCATGCTTTTTAAGCACGAATGACATCACCAGTTTCTGCATCTAATATTCGGCTAGGTTCTTGGCTCAGGCCTAAATCTCCATTTAAATAATTTAATTCAGCACCAAAGTACTGATTGACTTCTTGCAATGAGCGAGCGGGGTCTAAACCAGCAGGATTTGCACTGGTTGAAACAATGAACCCATCAAATGCGTTACACAGTGCGATGCAAAGAGGATGGTTGGTGACTCGGATAGCAACCTTAGGATGTTTGCCTCGAATCCAAAGTGGTATTTGCTCATCAGCTGGGAGAAGCCATGTGGTGGCGCGATCTTGATAAGATGTTTGTGACCAACTTTCAATCACCGCATCACGGCGGTCTTGAGGAAGCTTTGATAATAAATGTTCAACCTGACTGACTTGACCAGCCAGTAAGATCACTCCTTTTTCGATAGGGCGTTGTTTTAATTTTAAAATTTGTTTAAAAGCATTTTCATTATAAGGGTCGCAACCTAAGCCCCATACTGCTTCTGTAGGATAAGCCAAAACTTGACCTTGTTTTAGACATAGAGCAGCCTCAGCAACTGAGGTTGTTAACATAATCGTTCACCATTCTCTTGATTGAAAAGACTATTGTGAACCTTAATTTTAATTACGGCAACGTAGGTATAACCCAGATTGTTGAATACAGCGTCCTAAAAGTTCTAACTCCATCAAGTGACTGGTGAGTGTCGCTGTGTCTAAATCAAGGGTAGCTGCAATTTGATCGAGATCGCGTCCAACCCAATCTAATTGTTGAAATACAGCTAACAAATGTATAGGAATCGAATGCTCATCATCCTCATGCTTCTCTAGCTTTGGATGGTCTACTGAATGAACTATTTCGTCTTTTGGGAACTCATTAGGATTGTTTTTTCGTAACAGAGATGCTTGTTGATGCTGCCATTGAGTCGGCAGGGCTAAATCTTCAATGATCTGATCAGGATGATCAACTAAGATGGCACCTTCACGAATCAACTGATGGCAACCTTGATGAAATTCACTATAAATATGACCTGGAATCGCAAAGGTCGTTTTACCTTGATTTGCAGCAGCTTGGGCCGTAATTAATGAACCACTGCCCAATTGAGCTTCCGCTACCAATATCCCTAAACTTAAGCCACTTACAATTCTATTTCTGCGTGGAAAATTATGCTGAAGCGGTTTTGTCCCGGGTAAAAACTCAGAAATGATGGTCCCGTTCTGCTTCAAGATTTGATCATGTAATGGGCGATTTTGTGATGGGTAAATTAAATCTAACCCTGTGCCGATAACGGCGATTGTTCTGCCATGTTGCAAAGCACCCTGATGGGCTGCTTCATCAATGCCTTGTGCTAGGCCACTCGTGATATAAAAACCTTGATCACTCAGATAATACGCAAAATCATATGCGACTTGTTTGCCATGTGGACTTGGTTTACGGCTTCCAACAATGGCAATTTGTGCTTCAGATAAATGTTGTGCTTTACCTTTCCCAAATAAAATTGGGGGGCGGTCATGATAGGGCAACAATTGCTGAGGATAGTCTGGATCTTGCTCAGTGAGCATAAAATCAGAATGTTGATGAATTTGATGCAGAATTCGCTCAAATTCTTGTTGCTGTTGATCAGAGAAAAATTGAGATGCACGCTCGATATGGTTTTTATGTAAGTTGAGCTGATGCCATTGATTTAGATGATTTTTCTGTACAGCATCTTGAGCTGAACCAAAATGCTGAACAAGTTTTTGATAAGCACTGAGTGAATGTTGAACGAGGTACCAGAGTTTAATATAAGCCAACTGATGGTCGTTAATCTCGTTCAACATATCCGCACCTAATTTTAATTTTCAACCATTGGTGATGGTTCTAATACAGCACCTACTTTAATTGGAAGTGCGCTGTCTAGCACGTAAGCGTAACTTAATTGATCGAAAGTTTTAAAAATCATTAAATTGCCCACACGCTGATTAGGCAGTTGAATATTTTCTTTGGTCTTCGGGTCTTTAACCACTTCGCCTTGTTGGAAAATACTTAACACGTGACCATTTTTTGCGCCGTGAACGCTTCCGCGGTTAATGGTGACAACACTATGTTGAGCTGCTGTACCAATAGAACCCATAACACGAATCACTTGACCGCCTGGCTGAATATCCGTTGTTGCCGTTGGATAGAAGAGGCTTGGTAATTCATTTTGAAATTTAGGTAAAACGTAATCACCGCGACGAACTTCGGCATTAAAACTTTGTTTAAGTTCTAAGGTTGAAATTTCATTTTCGTTGGCAACAGCGACTGCAGTAGCTACCTCAATCAGTTCAAGTGCACCTGTGTATTTTTTCCCTTTTTCATCTAAGAAAACATACGGTTCAGCTTCACGATAAACACCGTAGCTTTGTCCAGGGTTAATCCCTTGACCACGTGCATAAACTGTTTGACCTTCCCCAGCAACGATACGACGATCTGCCGAACCGAGAATATAAGGTGTGCTTTGCAAAGCATCAGGCGCAACGATAATACTTCTTTCTAGCCAAGGTTGAATATCATCCAAGGGAATAATTGGAATGGTATTCCCTAAGCTTTCTACACGTACTTGAGGTTTTAGATTGATAGCACCAAGATGACGACGAATAACGCCTTCACAACCGTCACCTTCATCTTTACCAATCAGTGGACGCCCATCTAATGTACAGAGTAGTAAGCGATCACCCGGGTAGATCCAGTGTGGATTTTTGACATGTTTATTGGATGCCCAAATTTCTTTCCAACGCCAAGGTGAGCGCAAAAATTTACCTGAAATATCCCACAAAGTGTCGCCTTTTTTGACCACATAAACGTGAGGAGCACCGGCCTTAATCGATGGTGGGCTTACATTTGGACTGGCTTGTGTCATTTGCGCGGTAAACAAGCCCGCACTAATGCAAATTGCAAGTGAAAGGCAGTGTTTCTTTAACCCCAGAGCATGTGAAAAAGCCATGCCATTGAAAACCTTTTTCATTATCATAATTCCTAAAATTATGTATCTATTTGCGCTATAATACGCATATTACACGTATTATTTGATGAAGCATTAACTTCATTTAATTTTTAAGATCAATGGCATAGCCGGTGAGGAGCAGCATGGCCTTATTACCAATTTTAAGTTTTCCTGATCCCCGTTTGCGTACTATTGCCAAACCTGTAGAGGAAGTGACGGATGAAATTCGTCAACTTGCTGCAGACATGTTTGAAACCATGTATGAAGCACCAGGTATTGGTCTAGCTGCAACCCAAGTTGATCATCATATTCAGCTTATCGTCATGGACTTGTCTGAAGATAAAAATCAGCCGATGGTTTTTATTAATCCTAAAGTCACCCCATTAACTGAAGATACCCAACCTTATGAAGAGGGTTGTCTATCAGTTCCACAAATATACGATAAAGTTGAGCGTCCGTCACGCGTCAAAATTGACGCAATTAACTTAGAAGGGCAAGCTTTTGAATTAGAAGCTGATGGTCTTTTGGCAGTATGTATCCAGCACGAAATGGATCATCTGAACGGAAAATTATTTGTTGATTATTTATCTCCTTTAAAACGCCAAAGAGCGCGTGAAAAGGTAGAAAAAGTCGTTCGTCAGCGTCAAAAAGAAAAAGTTGCTGTAAAGCGTTAATTTTCTAAGAACTTTAAATATATTGATAAAGCCCAATTTCGATTGGGCTTTGTTATAATTGCTCAAATTTTATTTGGAATGACAATTTGTTCCGCAATGGGTTGCTGCTGAGTTTCGCAGCAGTATTATTACAGATCGCTGTTTTTCTTCAGCCTTTGCTTCCAGCGCAATATCAAATTGCGCCGGTCTGCGAAACGATCACCCGTGCCTTATTCGAACAGCCTAATCATTCTAGTATTACAACGCTCGTTCATCATGCTCATCATGTTTCCACTTCACATGCGTTACATGAACATCATGAGTCTAAGCGCTATGTTGAATCCTCGCATAGTGGGCACGATCATCATGACCCAAACCATCAATGCCAATACTGTACTGTATTTGGTAATTTGATTTTGCCACCTGAGCTGAACGTGAAAGAAGTTTTTGTACGTTTGAATATACGTTTGATCGCATTCCAAAAAGCGTTCAAACATATTTATTTCGACTTACAGCGTTTATTCCTTTTACCTCAAGGTCGGGCACCACCACTCTTTTCTTAAATATTGTCTTTATTTTTAGGGTCTTGAATGACTCTAGCATTGTCATATTTAAATTTTGAGTGAATATATCATGGCTCAGCCAAAATTCTATTTACAGCCACTAGCGGCTGCGATTTCTATTGCCTTTATTTCGCAAACTTCATTTGCTGAAGTCCAATCTACAACTTTAAATCCAACACCTGATACACGCACGACGAACTTAGCGCCAATTGTTGCTACAGCTCTACAAGGTAATGATGCTAATGGCTTGATTGTACGTGCAAACCCGAAGCAACCCATTCAGCCTATTCCTGCGTCGGATGGCGCAGATTACTTACAAAGTATTGTAGGGTTTAGCAGCGTAAATAGTGGTGCAGGTACGAACGGTGATGTGACCTTTCGTGGAATGTTTGGATCACGAATCAAAATTCTAACAGATGGAACTGAAAATTTAGGCGCATGCCCGAGTCGTATGGATTCACCGACTTCGTATATCTCACCTGAGAGCTATGATCGAATCTCGGTGATTAAAGGTCCCCAAACTGTCCAGTACGCCAACACAGGTTCAGCAGCAACAGTGATTTTCGAGCGACGCCCAGAACAATTGAATGATGAAAAAAATTATCGAGGTCAGGCAAGTGTATTAATGGGCTCTTTTGGGCGTTTAGACCAAAATATTGAGGCAGCGGTAGGAGATGAACAAAAATATATTCGAATCAATAGCAACCGATCAGTCTCAAATAGTTATCAAGATGGTAATGGGGCGACCGTACCATCAGATTGGAAACGATGGAATGCAGATTTAGCATTGGGCTGGACACCTAATGCAGATACATGGATCGAGTTAACTGGCGGTAAGGCTGATGGTGAGGCTGTATATGCTGGGCGAGATATGGATGGTTCTAAATTTGCCCGCGAGAGCTTGGGATTAAGATTTGAGAAAAAGAATCTCTCAGAGGTAGTTAAAAAAGTTGAGGCGCAAGTCAATTACAACTTTAATGATCATGTGATGGATAATTTTAGTTTGCGTGATGTTGATGGCGCGGATCGCGCTATGAATGTGACACGTCGTACTTTGAATGCACGTTTAGCCACAACGATGGAGTGGGATAAAGCAATATTCATTACGGGTGTTGATACTCAGAATAATCAACATGCTGGTGGAATGTATCATTCAAGCATGCCAATGATGAATACTCCACTGACAGAGGATATGAAGTTTCAATCTTATGGTGGGTTCACTGAATTATCATATCCATTGAATGATCATAATAAGTTGGTCACAGGTGTTCGGGTTGATCAAGTTAAGATTAAAAACTTAAAAATGGTTCAAGAACGTCAGGAAACATTACCAAGTGGTTTTATACGGTTTGAAAATCAGCATCCAGAGCATGATGCTAAAATCTATGTTGGTCTAGGCTATGTAGAGCGCGTACCAGATTATTGGGAGTTGTTTAAGACAGATTATCAAGGCAATGCTGTTGCTACCTTCAAGGATTTAGAAACAGAAAAAACCTTACAATTGGATGTTGGATACCAACATAATCACGGGGCATTCAGTTCATGGGCATCAGCTTATGCTGGTTTGATCGATGATTTCATATTATTGAATTATGACCCAGCAAAAATGACTGGTCATGGTAAAAATGCTGCTGATTCTAGAAATGTCGATGCGACAATCGCAGGGGCAGAAGCTGGTGTAGGTTATCAATTTACCGATGCTGTTCAGGCGGATCTTAGTGCGATGTATGCTTGGGGAAAAAACACAACTGATCATCAACCTTTACCTCAAATATCTCCGTTGGAAGCACGTGTAAATTTAAGATATGTGCAAGAGCGTTTTAACTTAGGTTTATTGTGGCGTGTGGTAGATGGGCAGGATCGTGTCAGTATTAATCAAGGTAATATTGTAGGTAAGGACTTTAAAACGAGTTCAGGTTTCTCGACGCTGTCTTTAAATGGCACTTATCAAATTCATCAAGGTGTCGATTTGAGTATTGGAATTGATAATGTTCTGGATAAAGTTTATACGGAACACTTAAATAAAGCAGGTAGTGCTGGATTTGGTTTTGCACAGAATGAGCAATTTAATAATATAGGACGTAATTATTGGGCGCGTGTGAGTATGAAGTTCTAGTCATATTCAGTTTATTTGACGTATTAAGCCTAACACCCATTTAGATCGCCGTCTGAATGGGTGTTTTCTTTAAAATTGTCAGACATAAAATATGAATGTCCTTAAATGATATTGTGATGAGGTTATCATTATTTTAAAAATAATAAAAAAGATGTAATGGATAATAAAATGACAACAATGAGTCAAGTTCATCAACTACATGGTCGTAAAGTAAAATTTGATTTCAATCATATTCCAAAGCATTGGATTGAAAATGACCCTGTTTCCACCCATATGTTGAATACAGCACATATGATTTTACCTGCGGGTGAGTTTTGGTTTTGCCGTGTATTTAATAAAGCTTTACCGTTCGTCAAAGACGAACAATTAAAAGCTGACGTGAAAGGTTTTATTCAGCAAGAAGCGATTCATGGTCGTACTCATCAACATGCACAAGTTTATTTTGATCAACATGGATTAGATGTAAAGCCGTTCATTCAACGCATGCATTATCTTTTTGAAATACTTTTGGGAGAAAATCCAGTAGGTATCAAAATGATGAAAAAAGTGGTTGGTGAAAAACGTTGGTTAATCTTCCGACTGGGTGTGATTGCAGCCATTGAGCACTATACTGGTGTGGCAGGGCAGTGGAGCTTGGACAATACTTCATTGGATAAAGCCGATCCAATCATGGCTGATCTATTCCGTTGGCATCTTGCTGAAGAAGTTGAACATCGTACGGTTGCGTATGATTTGTTTAAACATATGTTTGAATCAGAGTTTAATTTCCAAATTTCAAAAAATGCTTTGATGACCTTTATCTTCCCTATTATGGCAGCGGTTTGGGTTGAAGGCGGAAAAACAATTTTGAAACAAGATAAAGATGCAGGTAAGTTTAGACATATGGGTACTTTAAGACTCATTATGCAAATGGAAAAAATTAGTCGTAAGACCGATCATATTCCTACCTTCAGTCATTTAACTTTAGCTACTATCCGTTGGTTTAGTCCAAAGTTTCATCCTGTGCAAGAAGGTAATACTCAACAAGCTTTGGATTATCTAGCACGCTCTCCATCAGCACTTCGAGCTGAGCAAGAGGCAACATTAAAAATGGCTTAAAAATATACATTCAAAAAACCGAGTCTTAGCTCGGTTTTTTATTTATTGATGCATACTTGCCAGCTGTTTTCCTGCATTTTGATATAAATCGAGAGCTTGTTCTTGTTGTGATCGCCCTTTACGCTGTAAATAAAGATCAAGCTTTGGTATTTTTTTTGCGCCAGCATAAATCACAGTATTTTTAGTCAGTAGATACAGTGGATACCACGGCAGTATTCGAGGCTTAAGCCCTAAATTTTTCATTTTTTTACGGCCCATAAAGATTTGGGTAACATCTAAGTGATTCTGGTAGGCTTTCTTCTGCATGAAACGTTTAAAATGTTTATATTCGCGTTCAAATGGTTCTTTGGATAGGCTTACTGCAAGCTGACGACTACTTTCATCCACTTGAGGATGAGCATAATTCATCCATTGCAATAATTTCCAGCCTTCAGACTCTTTATCAATCAGCCAGTGTTCGTCAACACCCATTAACCAGCCCGTATATTTCCAAAAATGCATAATCGCATCGACTTCACTTTTAGTTGGAAAAATACCGATTGCTCGAATACCTAAAAGCATTACACCGCTGAAAGCAATATTTGTCATTGCCTGATCATATTGGTTAATCGGCATTCCCCAAATATCCCAGTCCCAATCTTTAGATTTTTTTAGATGGTAGCGAACTAAAGAATGGATGAAACGCACAAAAATTGTTGAAGTAAAGCCATCATTAAAGCGTTGAAATCCGTTCGGCTTAGTAACATCTAGCCACCATTTATGCGTTTCTGCTAAGCGCTTGCCTGCATATTTGCTTAGAGCACCTGTTAAAATTAAAGGTTGATTAAAGCCAGGGTATTGATATCCAGTCATTAGCGCGAGATCACGCATAATAAAAGTGACATTTGCGCCTAAACGATGTGTGAATTGAATTGCACGATCAATTTTTTCTTGATCGAACCAAACAGGCTGTTGTTCCACGAGATCAAAGAATGCTTTGATTTCAGGGACTGGTTTGGGAAGAGCATCTAAGCCTTGATATAAGGCTGTTTCAAAAAGCTTTCGATTTTCGCGTGGATTGGTCATCACCCAATCCATTAAGCGATCCATCGGCACATCGCCCGTATGTAAACTTTCATTTAACTCTAAATATTCAGCATAAGTTGGAATGAAGTTTTGATCAGTCATTTTATGTAGAAGCTTGGACAATAGATCGCTGCGCTTCATTCGCTCATATGAAGCCATACGTTTTGGAATGCTAAAATTTGACATGGTGTAATTAATCTGGTTATTGTTTGATCAAAGATTAATATGAATATTTATTCGCATTCAATTCGCATTATTAGAATGGCAGCTATGAGAAAAAGACCCCAACAACAAAGAGCAAAGATGGTAGTCGATAGTATTTTGGAAGCGACTCTGATATGCATTTCTGAAATGGGCCTAGATCAAGTCACTACGCCAAAAATATCTGAAAAATCAGGGGTGAGCGTAGGCTCTATCTATCAATATTTCGAAAATAAAGATCAGATAATTTTAGAATTGTTACGCCGTAAGAGTGAAAACTTAGGTTTGTCACTTAAAGCGCTGGCGATGAATCAAGAAGAAATGGATTTAAAAACCTTAGTCGATGTTAGTCTTCAATTCGGATTTGATGTAATGAGAGAAGATAATGGTTTCTTCTTTGAAGTCCTGAAACATTGGCATGGCTACAACAATTCCGAAGCAGCAAAGGTTTTAGAAAAACATTTTTTTGAAGTTGGTTTATATGTATTTAATCGTTTCTATCGTCATTGGGACTTCGAAACACTTAAGCATAAATCTTTTGTAATTATTAATAGTACCTTGTTCACAATGATGAGGTTTGTAAGCAACAATGATTTTCTTATTTCAGAACAACAGCTTAAAAGAGAACTAAGTGCAATGATTTTGTCTTATTTAGACAGTGATAAGAGTTAAAAGCTCATACAAATAAAAATTATATATAAAAAACATATAGTTAATGTTTATTTGGTTTATTAACTATACAAACAAATAGAAAAGATTGAAAAAGTAGTTGCGTAAGAAAATAAATAGCCTATAATGCACATCCATCGGCGGTGATGTTGATTAAAACTTGTTGAAAAACAAGGGTTTAGCTGAATAGGTTGGATCTAAGTTTTGAGAATGAGT
>NZ_JBWYIU010000013.1:0-113950 GCF_056783995.1 Acinetobacter sp. ANC_7588
AAGGAAGCATTAACACCAGCACGCAAGACAGCATCATCGGACATGCCAGTAAAAAGATCAGCTTATTTGCAGCGCAAGAAGGGGCACGACTCTATGCAGGCAAAGGCAAGATCGAGATTCAAGCTCAAGGGGATGGTGCTGATCTGATTGCAAGAAAGGGTGTGCAGATTATTTCGACGGAGGCAAATGTCGACATCACGAGTGCGAAAGAAATCGTACTGACCGCAGGCGGTTCACAGCTAAAAATAAATGCTTCAGGGGTATTTCCTACGACTGCAAGTAAGTTTGAGGTTAAGGCAGGGCAGCATCAGTTTGTGAATGGAAAGAATGTATCAGCAAAATTTCCAGCTTTACCTACCTTTAAATTATTACCTAATAAAGTGGAATTAAAATACATTTATGATGACTTAAAACCTGTTGCACAAGCTCCATTTAAACTGATTTTTGCTGATGGTTCTGCCCAAGAAGGTGTATTAGATGCCGAAGGTTATGCCAAAGTCACTATTCCTAGTGATAAAACTCAACCTAAAGTCTACTATGGCTTTAGTAGTGTTGAGGCGAAACCAGATAGAGAAAAAATTGATAATCCTTTTAAAGATCAAAAAGTGATGAGTGTTAGTGAAGCTGAACAACTTATTGAGCAATACAACCAACAAGAATTAGATGCATTATTAGATGAATATTTCCCTGATGAAATTGAAGACATGCTCATGTCGAATAATATCGAATACGATGATCATGTAAGCGATTATGAAGAACAATTAATACCACAACAAAATAATGTAGATGATGCAATAGCAGATGATTTAGAAGAAATTTTACTTACAGATGATTCTACTTCTAGATTAGACCTAGGAGATAAACAATGAATACTGCCGTAGCCAAGGGTTCAACGCAAGCTGTAAGAGTAACAGCTAAAGGGGAAGAATCGGCGGCTCAATGGATTAAAGGTGTACTTGATGGTAGTGGCTCCAGTCCCGCTCAAATTATTGTTGCAGTTGTGATAGGTTGTATACCCTTTGTTGGTCAAGGCGTTGATGTCGGGAATGTGATTGTCTCAGTCGTTAAAATATCAGAAAAGCCAGATAATAAAGAGAATTGGTTTGATTTGGTATTTAATCTTGTTGCATTTGTTCCAATTGCTGGTGATGGATTAAAAATTGTTTTTAAACAATTGCGTTCAGGTAAAGCTATGGGAGCTATTTTGGATGCAATACCAAGCAAAACATTACGTGGTGATGTAGATAAATGGTTTAGAACCTTAAATTGGAATACATACACAAGAGAGCTGCAAACAACTAGTAATAAAATTATTGATGGTTTAATTGGCGTTTTTGATAGTTGGATGACACGAGCTGTTCTTGGCAATGCTAAGTTAAAAACATTAGTAACTCAGCTTCAGCAAATGAAGAAAGTTGCCAATCAAAAAATTGATATGGTTATGAAAGAAATGCAAGCAGCCCATAAAAAGGCACTAGCAACTCCTTATCCTAACACTACAGCTAGAGCTCCAATTACGACTCGAACACCGACAACAACCAGTAGACCAAATCAAAATCCAGCCCCACGCACTCAGCAAAATGGCAATGTATCAAGAAATACTGGAGGAAATAATGTAAGCCCAGGTCGTCAAAATACTTCAACACGACGTCAACAATTACAGCGAAAAAGAAGATCGAATCAAGAACTTGGTTCAGGTGGTGAGCACATTACGGATTATTACTATGTAAAACGCATGAAAAGTCGCTCTAAAATTAATAATAATGGCGTGCTGTACGAATATCACGATACGGGTCATAACGGACTTGATCATGTATGGCATAGTGCTCGACTAGCACATAAGTATCGTATTACAGACAGTAAAGCGACCAATGCACTGAGTCATCGAACACTGATGACACCAAAGGCAGCCATGATGGCATTGAAAATGGGTCTCGATGTTTATATGGCATCAGACCAAGATGATAAAGTGAAACGCTCCGTTGGAACAACGGTGAGTGATGGCGTACAAATGTCACATTTATGGATTTCTCGGAAAATTAAAAGTTCAGGTTTAACAATAACTCACCGACGTAGTTTAGAAAGTGCAATTGATGCATGGGAGCGTGTTGAGTTTAAACCTGCTTCTGAAAGGGTCATGGTAAATGGAAAGGGTCAAACCGTAGCAGTACGTTGCCCATATGATCGCAGTTTGGTCACCATTACTGGTGATAAATTTGATCATCATGAAAAATGTAAAGGCTTAAATAAGCCAAAATGTACACGTACAGTAACCGCACATGGTATTAAGTTAGAATTTGTTTTACCTAATGATATGTTACCGGAGTAATAAAATTGACTAATCAAGTAACTGATATAGATATTAATTGGGAACAATGGTTTAAGTTCGAAATAAATGATACGAATTATTATCGTGAAAAACTATTACCAGAAGAAATATATCATGAACGCTATTCAATTTTTCTAAATGGTATTTACTCTGTGACTGATGGATTTCAGAAATATAAATCTGGTGCTAAATCCAGTAAGAAAATGGCAGCGGGTCGAAGAAGAGTAATTGATGTACTAGATTTAATGTCACTACAATATTCAGCAGGTGGTGATATTGCTTTTATCCAAGAGCTTTATCCTTATTTATTAAATTGGACAGAAGAATATGCAGATGTTCATACACAATATCATCAAAGCCCAGATGCAGGCGGACGTTATGTTTGGCATATTGCCATGGGGACTGAAGATTATTGGTACATTGCTTTACGTTTAATTTGTTTTGGATTATTGACTGGTAATGCAGATCAAATGACGAGAATTATGCCAATTATTGATTACACGGAAGCAACGTCTGAAGGACAGGAAAAAGATGGCTTAATTGAGCGATTGGTTGCGCCCTTTGTAGAAGACCGTGGATTACCTCCTAAAGATGCACGTCGTCATTTGCCTTATCGTAAGCTCATTAAAGTATTTGATGCTACACCTGAAAAACGTCCAGCAATGATGTTGCAATACTTAGAAGATTGGTATGAAGCCAGTCGTCGTGAACCTTATTATGATCAACATCCTCAGGCTGATATTAATGAGGGTTTTTCATTTTTTGGCTATTGGTCATGGGAAGCAGCAGCAGTAACATGGCTATTAGATATTGATGACACCATTTATCGAGAGCATCAATTTTATCCTAAAGACTTAGTTGATTTTGCTAGATCGCAAGCTGAATCGGTTTCAGCTGAAACAACTATTGAAAAAATTAAAATCAAAGGTGGAGAGCAATCCACGAAAACAGGTTTTTGGACGACACCTGCGCAACCGAATGGACGCCAATATTTCAAAAAAGGTGAGATTTTACCAATGCTTTCAGAGACAGATTGGGGTGAAGTATATTGGTATTTTGATGGTGAAGAATAATTTTAATTTGCCCTTCGGGGCATTATTTTTTATTTATAATAATATTCTCAGTTAGACATTTCAAATAACAAAAGTTTAGACATAACTAAATTTTATCATCATGAAAAATGTAAAGGTTTAAATAAACCCAAATGCACACGGACAGTTACGGCACACGGGATTAAATTAGAATTTGTTTTACCCAATGAGATGTTGGAGAGATAAAAGAATGTCGATACAAGTAGGTGATCAAGAAATAGATTGGCAAAAATGGCAATTTTTAGAGATTAATGATGAAACAAAATTTAGAGATAATTTTTTAAATGCCCAAGATTATCATGAAAATTTTGAAGAACTTATAAATGGACTATATACCGTTGTAGATGGATTTAGTCATTATAAAAATGATTCTAAGTTTAGTGGATATATCGCAGCTGGTCACCAAAGAATTAGAGATGCTTTAGATTTGATGTCCTTACAATATTCAGCAGGTGGTGATTTAAATTTTATAAAAGAACTTTACCCGTATCTTCTTCATTGGACAGAAGAATATGCTGAAACGAGTCATCTTTATAATTTAAGCCCTGATGCAGGTGGCCGTTATGTCTGGCATATTTCCTTGGGAACTGAAGATTATTGGTATATTGCTTTACGATTGATATGCTTTGGTTTACTGACAGGCTATGCAGATCAAATGAATCGGATTATGCCAATGATCGACTACACCGAAGCAACGCCTGAAGGGCAAGAAAAAGATGGCTTAATTGAGCGATTGATTGCACCATTTGTAACAGATCGAGGTACACCACCAAATGAAGCACGTCGTCATTTACCTTATCGTAAGCTCATTAAACTTTTTGATGCTGCACCTGAAAAACGTCCAGCGATGATGTTGCAGTACTTAGAAGATTGGTATGAAGCCAGTCGTCGTGAACCTTATCATGATCAACATCCACAACCTGATATTAGATCAGGTATAAGTTATTTTGGTTATTGGTCATGGGAAGCCGCAGCTGTGACATGGCTATTAGATATTGATGACGCCATTTATCGAGAGCATCAATTTTATCCGAAAGATTTAGTCGATTTTGCTAAAGCACAATCAGAAAAAGTACAAGCACAAGATTCGGTAGAAAAAATTAAAGTACGAGGCGGTGAAAAATGTTCTAAAACTGGTTTTTGGACGACTCCTGCCCAGCCAAATCAGCGTCAGCACTTTAGTAAAGGTGAGATTTTACCAACGCTTTCTGAACAAGATTGGGGTGAAGTATATTGGTATTTTGATGGTGAAGAATAAAACTATATCGCTCAAGGGGAAACTTTCGTATTTATCGAAGTTTAATAAAAAAACTTTAGCGAGGGTTTTAAAAGACATTACATATTCGAATAGCTCATACTAGCTGCACCCTCATGTATAACCTAAGTAATTTTTTATAACGGATCTTTAGTTAAGATTAATTTGGCTGCGGAAAAATATCACCGTTTAATGTTGGATGATAAAGGCGTGTCTTTTTACATCAGGAATTAAAACTAATAACGAGGTGGAGTCAGAGCAAAGCAAACTTTCTCTTTGGAATACATCCAAGTAGTAATGAACGGAAAAATAACGATTTTTTTAACAAAAGTTTCAATATGAAAAATTATCTGAGTTTAATTTTTGGATTTTCGATATGTTGCCTATTATTGGCTTGTACTCCAAATACGAAAAGTAAAGGAAATGAAATCATGCCACCACAAAGTGCTATTTTACATTTTGGACAGCAAGGATTAAAAGATTTTATTCAATATAGTTATGCGCCAATAGACCGCCAACCTGCGGGGATGAATTTTTTGTCACTAGATTGGAGACCGCCCAAACTGGGACAGGTTAAAATTGTAACTGAACAAAGTAACTTTGAAATTGATAATGTTATTAGTGTAATGGGGACGCAAATTGCACGAATGGGCAATGATGGTGTTTTGATTATGGATGTAACCGCTAGTTTACATGCTAATGAATATACGACTAGAGAAGATGCATATCAGGCTTATGTAAAACTTATGAAGCAAATGAGTGAGAAAAACTGGAAGCAATATTTTTTACCTTATTCGGAACGTATAGATAAAAAAGATAATTTAAAATATATGAGTCAAAACATGGGAGAGGTTATTGACCCTAGCTATATTTTAAGTTTTAAAGAGTGGCAAGAAATGATGGATCTGACTAATGGCCATATGTATTTTAATTTATATAATAGTAATATTAATTTGGCGATATCTCTTTCTAAAACATATAAAGATGATAAAAAAGAACAATATGTTGTTAGATATGGTTTTGAGCACTTTAGATATAGTGGTTTCAATGCTATTTCTAACTCAGATGAAATGACAGCAGAACAGTTAAAACAAGCCTTTTTAGATGAAAGAAGAGACAATGAAAAAGATCGTAAATTTAAGGAACAAAAAATTAAACTGGAAGGCTATCATATTGATGGCAGCTATGTAGACCCTGATGTTTGGCAATATATGAGATAGGATATTTGGTCGGCTTTGTTTCACAAAGTTGTTTGTTAGGTTTAATTTAGCAATATAATTTTGAGACGAGTAAGCCCACACCTAAAATCTATTCGACATCCAACTGGCCTAATTACAATAAAAAGTTTTAATTAATCGTGGAAATATTTCGATTTGTTTCGATCTTCAGACTCAATACCTTCGCCTTCAGGCAAACTCTTGGGTAAATTAAATAGATTGGACTTGATCAGGAAAGCCTCTACGTGGCGGACGATTCTTGAAGCCGTAGGCTCTGACACACCATAACTCGTTGCGACATGAAATAATGTTCGATATTCACGCCAATAACTTAAGCTCAGAAGGATTTGATCTTCTACACTTAACTTAGATGGTTTACCTTTAGCAGGTACAAGCATTTTTAGCTGTTCAGCCATTAAATCAAAGGTTGGCCATGAGATGCCTGTATATCGCTTAAACTGTGTTTCAGAAAGCTTTTTTTAGTCGATGTATTTCATTCGCAAATTATGCATGAATATTTAAAATTATTCGGTACACATAGTCAGCAAGTGATAGATCGTTTTTTGATTTATGAAAGAGATCTATTGATAAAGTTATTAAAATTCAAAATACAAATTGGAAGGATGCAATCTTACCTAAGGATACAACCGAAACTGTTGAATACCTATTAAATCGAGAAGCTTCAAAGAAAACAGTACAGCAGGGACAAATATTACATGCGACATCAAGTACTAGTCGTGCTAATTCAAGAGAGAGTAGTTCAAATAAAGCAGATAGATAATGAAAGTTGATCAAAAACTGAGATTTAGAGTAATTAATTTTTTAAAAATGATTACAAGTTATAGTTTTTTAAAAAAAATTTACTATCTCAATAAGGAATTTACTGTTGCTTTTGAGAATGCTTTAAGAAAATCTAGTGAAGAGTTTGAATTATTAACTAGACATGAGAGAGAATTATTAATGTATCTCTATGTTCTAGATATTGAAGAAAAAACTTTATTAGATTTTCTAGGAAGTAAGTTCAAAAAAGAAGTCTATTCAGATTTTATATCTGAAAATATACACTCTACAATTTTTGGAAGATATGGTGATGAGCGCGGGCTTGAAAATGATCCTCTATATAAAAAATTAGGAATGGTCGGAAGGGATTCTGGTTGGATATTCGAAAATCTACATGAAAATGAAATAAAAAAGATATGTATTGCAAATGAGTTTACAGCATTTATAAAAATAACCCTATCTGATTTTGATAACGAATATTATATTCCTCATTATCCTTTTTTGTATAAAAAATGGAATTTTGAATCATTTAACAAGTTCGTGTATTGGAGTTTCATTCGCAGTATTAAAGTTGAATTAATTTTCGACAATAATCAAATAAATAGTGATATTGAAATTTTTTCAGGTGAAGAGATCCAAATTTCAGGTATATATGAACCTTGGTTTGAAAAATCCGTCTATCAAAAATTAACCAATGACCCTGAATATAATGTGTATGTTGGTTGCCCAAATTATTTTTTGGAAGGTTCGGAAGCTACTCAATATAAATTAGAAGGCACAGATGATTGGTATGATGTTAAATGGCGTTTAATTTGGGAAGACAATCGCTATATAGATGGAACCATACCCGAGGAAGAAAAGAATTATATTTTTGATATAGAAAATATAGGAAAACAATCCAATCAACCCGAAACTGAATCAACTGAAAAATTAAGTATGGCGGCTGGGCAGGTTAGCCCTAAAGCAGGCTATTGGTATACAACAGCGAAATTAAATTCACGGCAATACTTTAAAAAAGGCGATATTTTTCCTGATTTTGAAAGTGATTGGGGCGAGGTGTACTGGCAGTTTGATGGTGAAGAATAATTTTAATTTGCCCTTCGGGGCATTATTTTTTATTTATAATAATATTCTCAGTTAGACATTTCAAATAACAAAAGTTTAGACATAACTAAATTTTATCATCAAGAGAAATGCAAAGAATTAAATAAAATTAAGTGCACACGGACAGTAACTGCACACGGTATTAAATTAGAATTTGTTTTACCAAACGAGATGTTGGAGAGATGAAAGTATGTCAATACAAGTAAATGATCAAGAAATAGATTGGCAAAAATGGTTGAGTTTAGAAGTAAAAGATGCAAGTTTATTTAGAGATAAGTTGCTTGAGCAAGAAATGTATCACAGAAGATTTGATACATTTGTTAATGGGTTATATACAGTTGTTGATGGATTTAGCCATTATAAAAATGATTCTAAATTTGGTGGATATATTGCTTCTGGAAGAAGACGGATTATTGATGCATTAGATTTGATGTCCTTACAATATTCAGCAGGTGGTGATTTAAATTTTATAAAAGAACTTTACCCGTATCTTCTTCATTGGACAGAAGAATATGCTGAAACGAGTCATCTTTATAATTTAAGCCCTGATGCAGGTGGCCGTTATGTCTGGCATATTTCCTTGGGAACTGAAGATTATTGGTATATTGCTTTACGATTGATATGCTTTGGTTTACTGACAGGCTATGCAGATCAAATGAATCGGATTATGCCAATGATCGACTACACCGAAGCAACGCCTGAAGGGCAAGAAAAAGATGGCTTAATCGAGCGATTGGTTGCACCGTTTGTGGAAGATCGTGGTACTCCACCGAAATATGCTCGTAGACATTTTCCATATCGTAGACTCCTTAAAATTTTTGATGCAACCCCCGAAAACCGATCAGCAATAATACTACGATACCTAGAAGATTGGTATGAAACAAGTCATCATGAACCTTATCATGATCAACATCCACAACCTGATATTAGATCAGGCATCAGTTATTTTGGTTATTGGTCATGGGAAGCAGCTGCTGTGACATGGCTATTAGATATTGATGATTCAACTTATCGAGAGCATCAATTTTATCCGAAAGATTTAGTTGATTTTGCTAAAGCACAATCAGAAAAAGTACAGGCACAAGATTCGATAGAAAAAATTAAAATCAAAGGTGGAGATAAATGTCCACAAACAGGTTATTGGACGACTCCAGCCCAACCAAATGAGCGTCAATATTTTGATAGAGATGACATTTTACCAATGCTTTCAGAACAAGACTGGGGTGAAGTATATTGGTATTTTGATGGAGAAGAATAAAACTATATCGCTCAAGGTGAAAACTTTCGCATTGATAGAAGCTTAATAAAAAACCCGCTTACGCGGGTTTTTTGATCTCAAACGAGATTACATATTCGGATAGTTCGGACCACCCGCACCCTCAGGTACAACCCAAGTAATATTTTGTGACGGATCTTTAATATCACAAGTCTTACAGTGAACACAGTTCGCAGCATTAATTTGGAAACGCTTAGAACCATCATCATTTTCCATGATTTCGTATACGCCAGCAGGACAGTAGCGCTGAGCAGGCTCATCCCATTGAGGAAGGTTAACGTTTACTGGAATTGATGGATCAGTTAATTTTAAATGCGCTGGCTGATTTTCTTCGTGTACTGTATTCGAAACAAACACTGAAGATAAACGGTCAAATGTAAGCTTACCATCTGGTTTTGGATAGTTTGGTTTGAAGTTCACAGCATCAACAGTTTTTAAAGCACTGTAATCAGGTGTCAAATCACGTAAAGTGAACGGAACTTTAAATACATTTTGATCGATAAAGTTGAATGCACCACCGAAGAATGTACCAAACTTATGCATTGCAGGGCCAAAGTTACGAGCATTATATAACTCTTCTTTTAACCAACTGTTGTTAAATTTCTCTGTATATGACGTTAACTCTTTAGCAAAGAAATCTTCGCCTTCTGTCACACGAGCAATTGCAAGGTCGCCGCCTTTTTCTACACCAGCTTTAATTGCTTCAAATACAGCTTCACCACATAACATGCCTGATTTCATAGCAGTGTGTGAACCTTTAATTTTTGCAAAGTTCAAGAAGCCAGCATCATCACCAATTAAGCTTCCACCTGGGAAGGTGAATTTAGGAAGAGAGTTAAAACCACCTTTAACCACTGCACGTGCACCGTAAGAAATACGTTTACCGCCTTCCAATACATCTTTAATTAATGGATGTGTTTTCCAACGTTGCATTTCCATGAATGGATACATATGAGGGTTTTGGTAAGATAAGTCGACAATCATACCCAATGATACTTGGTTATTTTCAGCGTGATATAACCACCAACCACCAGATGAACCAGTTTCAGTTAAAGGCCAACCCGCACCGTGCATGACTTTACCTGGTTTGTGCTTCGCTGGATCGATTTCCCAAAGTTCTTTAATACCGATACCGTAATGTTGGGGATCAGCGTCTTTATCTAAGCCGAATTGAGCGATTAGGCGTTTACCTAAATGACCACGGCAGCCTTCAGCGAATAACGTGTATTTCGCATGGAGCTCATAGCCTGGGGTAAAGTTATGTGTTGGCTCACCATCTTTACCAATACCCATATCACCTGTTTGGATACCTTTTACAGTACCATCAGCATGATACAGAATTTCCGCTGCTGCGAAGCCCGGGAAAATGGATACTTCAAGCTCTTCAGCTTTTTGTCCTAACCAGCGTACGACGTTACCAAGAGAGATGACATAGTTACCGTCGTTGTGCATTGTTTTAGGCACAAAAGCATGAGGCATTTTTTGAGATTTTTGATCTGAAAGAAGGAAGTACGTTTCATCTTCTGTAACAGGTACGTTTAAAGGCGCACCTTCTTCTTTCCAATTTGGGAACAATTCATTAATAGCGCGTGGTTCAAGCACAGCACCAGAAAGAATATGCGCACCTACTTCAGAGCCTTTTTCAACGACACATACAGATAAATCGTTGAGGTTGTTTTCAATTGCAAGTTGACGGATTTTGATCGCAGCTGAAAGACCCGCAGGGCCCGCTCCAACGATTACAACGTCAAACTCCATCGATTCACGTTCGATGTGTTCCATAAAGGACTCCTCATAAAGTAAAGGGTGGCAACCGATAATTCCGACGGTGCTGCCATGAGTGTTCTTAGTTGCAGGTACAATTTTGCTCTCGTACCTTTTATATATTTTGCGCTAGTATAGGTTCAAACCTTGATCAAGCCAATTGGCTGAGTCGCTTTATTTTCCGTCAGCAGGGCATAAACCATGGTAAAACAAAATGATTCTATAACAGCACAGCCTGATTCACTTGTACCTGATGATAAAAACTTAATCAATATCGTACAATATCTAAAAGATGCACAGTCAAGTCACAAAAGGTCAATCCCACCTCTTGAACAATGGAACCCAAAGCATTGTGGCTCAATGGATTTGAAAGTAAAAGCGAATGGTGAATGGTGGCACGAAGGTCAATTGATTAAAAGACAAAGCCTCATTGACCTATTCTCGACAGTACTGTGGAAAGAAGACAACAAATTTTACTTAAAAACACCCGTTGAGCAAATCGAAATTGAAGTCGAAGATGAACCTTTATTGGTCAATCAGGTAGATCAAGTCGAGATTCAAGGGCTTTCTTATCTACAGCTAACAACGACCACTCAAGATCTCATTATTGTGGATCAAGATCATCCAATCTTTATGCGTGATTTTCAAGGAGAGATGCGTCCTTACGTGCATGTGCGTTTCGGCATCAACGCATTGATACAACGATCAACTTTTTTTCATTTAGTTGAAATGGGGGAGTTGAGCGAAAATGAGCAAGGTGAATCAGTTTTGAATTTAAAAAGTGGTAATCTGCTATTGCAATTAGGGACTTGAGGTTTAAGCTTAGCCCATTCATTTAAGCATTATAAAAGTAGTCGTTGAGATGTCTGCAATTTTACCCCAACCGAGCTCTAATGAGCCTATGCCTCATGCACTTGAACATGCCCCTATTGGGATTTTCGACTCGGGGATTGGTGGTTTATCAGTTGCATTGGAAATAGCAAAATATTTACCCAATGAGCATATCCTTTACTATGCAGATACAGCTCATGTCCCTTATGGTCCGCGCGAAGATCAAGATATTCGTCAGCTCACAGCACATGCAATTGAGTGGTTGTATCGTCAAGGATGTAAAGTTGCGGTTGTTGCGTGTAATACGGCATCAGCTTTTAGTCTGGATTACTTAAGGACACATTATGGTGAGCGATTTCCGATCATTGGGTTGGTTCCTGCGTTAAAACCTGCAGTGTTACAGACACAGTCTAAAGTGGTGGCTGTATTGGCGACTCCAGCGACTTTTAGAGGCCAGTTAATCAAGGATGTAATGCAGAATTTTGCAGATCCTTTAGGTGTTAAAGTTCATCAAGTCACCAGTTTGGATTTGGTTCCTTTCGTGGAAGCAGGGCAACAAAATTCGCAAGCCTGTATTGCAACATTACAACGGATACTTGATCCCGTCATGCAAGATCAAGCCGATTATTTGGTGTTGGGTTGTACGCATTATCCATTTTTAAAATCAGCAATTGAGCATCTTTATACAGAGCGACTGACTTTGGTTGATTCAGGATTTGCTGTTGCACGCCAAACAGCAAGAGTCCTTATCAAAAATAAATTCAATGCTACTCAACCATATGACAAATCAGTGCAGTTGCGTTGTGTCGTCAGTGGCGGAAATGCGCTTGAACTTCAGCCTGTACTTCAAAATATGATCGGGCATGAAATACTATGGTCAATTGAAAATTTAACTGATACATTCGAAGAAGAATGATCAATATCAAGCTATATATTTTAAGCCTTATGAGTAAGGCATTTTTACCTAGATGCAGGATTGGATTAAGGCATGCTAGATAAGCGTTACCAAGTGTTTATTACAACTTCTGGTAAAGAGATGCAGCCAGAGCGTATGGTTGTGTCTCAAACGCTGATCGGTATGGGTTTTTTTTCATGGGGTTTAGAACAAAGAACACCTGTAACAACCGCTTTTGCACGCCGTCAAATTGATGATTGTGATTATGTACTTCTGCTTTTAGGAAGCCAGTATGGTGAGCAATCTGTCTCTGGTATTAGTTACATGCACTTGGAATATATCTATGCCGTGACTAAGCAAAAGCCCATTATTGTATTTATGCATGAACAGCCAGAATCGCGTGAGGAGCATTTACGAGAGCATGAAGTGGATCTTCAACAGCGCTTTCAAAATTTCCGTCAACAGATCATTCGAGAAGTTGATCAGGTCGTATTTTTTAAAAGTGCTCGTGAATTAGAGCTAGCACTCAGGTCTCATATGCCTCAAATGCTTGAACGTTACCCTGTTTTGGGTTGGGTAAGACCACAAAGCATTCAAGCAAAACAAGATGAGATTGATCGATTAAGAGCTCAGCTGGCACAAGCAAAAATGGAACAAGCCAAATCTGAAGTCGATCCTTTTCTATCTTTGCCTAGAATAGAGTGGGATGATCAATTCAGTTTTGATTATCGTATGCATGCCTATGTTGATAGTCATTTTAAAGAAATTATTTGTATACGTTCCATGCGATGGCATGAAATTTATACTGTTCTTGAGTCTCAATTTTCCCAAGCAACACCAGAAGATTTTTATTCTAAAGTGTTGAATCAGTATTTGACTGATACGGGGCTGGTCGATGCTCAATTGCAACTTCCTAAGGCACATATGGTATCTAGAGCACAGATTAATGTACGTGCATTGCATACCATCAAGCAACAAATGCGTAATAATGAATGGATCGTTCCTGTAGGACGAGATGATCGTCAGCGGATGTTATGGAAATGCATGAATAAATAGATCAAGTTCATATGATAGTTTTTCTCTTTCATTCACATTTTAAAAAGCAATCATAAAATCACGCCGAATTTACTTAGACTCTGATAAAGTATTTCTTAATTAAACAGTGAATTGATGTGGATCAGATGTCTGAGTTAAAGCCGAAAATCACCGTAATTATTGCCAACTTGGGAACACCAGATGCCCCTACAGTGCCTGCGGTACGAACTTTTCTAAAACAGTTTTTATCTGATCAGCGTGTGATTGAGATTCCATCGTTTTTGTGGAAAATTATCTTACATTGTTTTGTTTTACCATTTCGACCAAAGCATGTTTCTGAAGCATATGCGCAGGTGTGGAATGAAGATTCACCTATGCGTGAAATTCTGTTAAAGCAAACAGATTTAATCCGTCAAAAAGTTATTCAAGATTATCCAGATTTTGAGGTTCAGGTCGTTCCTGCGATGACTTATGGTCATCCTAGTATTCATGATGTTCTAAAAAAACTCTCTCAGACACCGCAAGATCACGTCATTTTATTTCCACTTTTTCCTCAATATTCAGCGACATCTACAGCACCTTTGTATGATGCATTGGCGAAATGGGTTTTAACGCAGAGAAATTTACCTGGCTTAAGTTTAATACGCGATTATTATCAACATCCAAAATTTATTCAGGCTTTGGCAAAGAGTGTTCAGGTTTTTCAGGCGCAACACGGTAAAGCGGAAAAATTATTAATGTCTTTCCATGGGATTCCTCAGCCTTATGCAGATAAAGGTGATCCATATGCCGACCGTTGTAGAGTTACAGCGAAAAAAGTCGCAGAGGCTCTGGGATTACGTGACGATGAATGGGCTATCAGTTTCCAATCACGATTCGGTAAACAGGAGTGGGTCAAGCCATATACAGATGCGTTGCTGACTGAATGGGGACAACAAGGAGTTCAATCTGTCCATGTGCTCAGCCCTGCTTTTTCAGCAGATTGCTTAGAGACTTTAGAAGAGTTGGCTGTGGAAAATGCCGAAACCTTTAAAACGGCGGGCGGGAAAGATTATGTCTATATTCCAGCATTAAACACTGATGCAGCACATATTGATTTGTTGGTCGATTTAGTAGAAGCTCAACTGGATGCACTCAAGATTACCCTTCAACATTCTGCATAAATTTAAAGGTTCCTATGCTTCAAGTTAAAATTATTCCTGTGACAGCATTTCAGCAAAATTGTTCCTTGGTTTGGGATCAAGAGACCAAAGAAGCTGTGTTAATTGATGCTGGAGGTGAGCCTGAAAAAATTATGCAAGTTGTGCAAGAGTTAGACTTAACCGTGAAGGAGCTATGGTTAACTCATGGTCATCTTGATCATGCTGGTGCGGTCGGAGCATTGGCGCGAGAGTGGGGTATTCCAGTAATTGGTCCTCATAAAGAAGATGCATTTTGGTTAGATATGATTCAGGAAGTTTCAGCACGATATGGGTTTCCGATACCTGAACCTGTTGTGGTTGATCAGTGGCTTGAAGGTGGTGAAACTTTAAAATTGGGGGATGAGTCCTTTGAGGTTCGATTCGCTCCCGGTCATACGCCTGGCCACGTCATGTTCTATAATGCTAACTATGGCTTGTTATGGACTGGCGATGTTCTTTTCAAGGGTTCAATTGGTCGAACAGATTTTCCCAAGGGAAATCATCAACAGTTGCTGGATTCGATTGAGAGAGAATGTTTTAGTTTGCCAGATGAAACACAGTTTATTTCAGGGCATGGTCCAATCAGTACCATTGGCTATGAGAAAAAGTTTAACCCGTTTGTGGCAGGTAAAGCTGGTTAATTAAAAACGAAAAAAGTGATCTCGATTGATGTCATTCAATTCCCAAAAGAGAAGGGCAGCGGCTAACACAAATAGTGCAGAGATTAAAATCAAGACGAAATCATGTTGATAAATGCCTAGACCTGCAAAAAGGAGGCCTAGGCAAGATAAAATTATACTGAGTGTGAATGTGAATTTATAAAGTCTCATGTATTTATGAAGGTAGAATTGTTGTTTTAATGTGATTATCATCACAATATCACAACATAAACTTAAATAAAATCACATTTATTGAGTTTTCTTAAAAAAGCTAATTTTTTGTTTGTGTAAATATAATTGAATTATTCTTTTAATATTGAGCAAAGTTGGCATTATTCATGATATTCCCCTTGATCAGCTTGAGGAGAATCCTGTGTCGGAAGGCGATATTCATCATTTGCCCAAGCCCCTAAATCGATAAGTTTGCATCGTTCAGAACAAAATGGACGAAATTCATTGCCAGTCCATTGACTAGGCTGTCCACAGCGTGGGCACGGAAATGTTTTTGGCATAAATCAATCCTAGTAAAATAAAACAGCTAAAATAGGCAAAAGCATCTAGAGTTGCTAGACTTGTCGCGTTTTCATAAGTTTGATCTGATTATGCCGATTCGTCAATTTCAAGCACAGCGTATGCATGCGCCACGCGACTTTCAACCGATTCTAGCTGAACCACTATGTGTTGAGATTGGGGCGGGTAAAGGTAAACATGCTTTATTGTTTGCGCAACAAAATCCGCAAAGACAACTAATCGCGATTGAACGAACTAGAGAAAAATTTCTAGCGATGCAAAAACAGCATCAACTAGAGGGACAAACCAATTTGCGACCTGTACATGCAGATGCAATCCCTTGGATCGTACATGCGCTATTTCCACAGCAAGTTGAAGATTTTTTTATTTTATATCCGAATCCTGAACCTCATAATCCAGCGCAACGTTGGTTGAATATGCCTTTTTTTGAATTTTTACTGTCTCGATTGCAACCGAATGGTACGATCACTTTAGCCAGCAATATTCCTGAATATATTGACGAGGCAGAGGAACAACTGCTTAATGTTTGGAACCTTTCTTATGTTAAAGAACGAATCTCTTCAACTTCGGCAAGAACGCATTTTGAAGTAAAGTATCTAGAGCGTGGTGAATTATGCCAGCAGTTGATTATTCAAAAACCTGAAGCGTACCAAACTCGCTTCGATCACTTTATGCCTCTGCAAGGGCAAATGCCGATCTCTTCTGAAAATCAACAAACGAATAATCTATGAATTTGGAATATTCAAAGCGAATCGCAATCGTAGGCGCAGGTCCAGCAGGTTTAATGGCTGCTGAAGTTTTATCTGCTCATCCTGCATTTGAAGTTCATATTTTTGAACAAAAGCCTTCAGCTGCACGTAAATTTTTGATGGCAGGTAAAACAGGTTTAAATATTTCTCATGCCGAACCTATCGATCAATTTATTGGTCGTTATGATCATGCCGAATGGCTTGCACCTTGGGTAAAAAAATGGGATGCGCGTTGGATTCGAAATTGGATGAAAAACCTAGGGATTGAATCCTATGTTGGAAGCTCTGGTCGTATATTTCCCAATGAAATGAAAGCAGCTCCATTACTGCGTGCTTGGTTAAAAAGTTTAGTAGATACCAAGGTCAATTTTCATTATCGGCATCAAATTACCGCGCTTAATCAAAATGAACTGACAGTTTTTGATACTCAATCCAATTCAATACGAACTGAGCAATTTGATGCGATTGTATTGGCGTGTGGCGCTGTGTCATGGGCGCAGTTGGGTAGTGATGGGGCTTGGCAGTCATGGTTGGCTAAAGAAGAGTTAAAAGCGTTTTCCCCGAGTAATGCTGGTGTAGTCAGAGCTTGGTCTTCGTATATGGAACCTATATTTGGCTCGCCACTCAAACGAGTTGAAGCTTGGGTGGATCATCAGCCCAAAGCTAAGGGGGATATCGTGATCACCCATTATGGTTTGGAGAGTGGGTTGGTCTATAAGCATGGTCGGGCACTTCGAACACAATTGCAATATCAAGATTCCATGGTTTTAAATTTAGATTTACTGCCAGAATTATCTGAGCATGAAATCATCTCTAAACTTAAGAATGCTAAGAAGCAAAGTATTAATAATATTTGGCGAAAATTGGGATTAGACACTGCAAAGTCAAATTTATTACGTGAATTGACCCCAAAGCATGATTGGGCGATTGCAGAGAAAATGGCTCAGCATATTAAACATTTATCTATCAAACTAGATGGTTTTAGACCCATTGAAGAAGCCATTAGCTGCGCAGGTGGTGTACGGGAAATTGCCTTGACTAAACAGTTACAGTTGAAAAGTAATCCAATTGTTTTCTGCTGTGGAGAGATGTTGGATTGGGATGCCCCGACAGGTGGTTATTTACTTACAGCATGTTTTGCAACAGGTCGAGCAGCAGGATTAGGTGTAATTGAATACCTAAATAAAACTGTTGAAAAAGACTAGCCAAGCGCTAGTCTTTATTTATGATTATTTCGCAGTGAGTGCATTTCCTTCAAATTTAATGCCATCCCATCCATGAATCATGAATTGACGGATATTTTGATGATCTGATGCTTCAGGTGTCGCCAGAACAGAAGCGTAGTGTTCTGCAAAAAGCTGTAATGTTTGTTCTTGAGAAAGACCATTTAATTTGGCAAAGGAAAAAACTTTAGCACTCCCTTGATTTTCATTACTGGCATTATATTGTTGACCATTACTAAATGCGGTTGGCGTATGTGTATAACCTGCTTCAATAAATGAAATTACGTCGGCAAATTTTGCTTCGCCATTTTTTAATTGTTCCAATAATGCTTGAGCCATAATTGAGTCCTTACACGTTTAAATTTGCTACATCTTAACGAAAAAACGCGTGAATCCAAGACAATAATTCGTTACTTTTTAAGGTAAAAATATGATCAATACACGAGAACGGACATAATATGAGTTGGTTATGGGTAGCATGTGGTGGAGCGATTGGTGCAACACTTCGATATATGACCAGTATGTGGTTCATGCAAAATGCAGATCAATTTCCATGGGCAACTTGGATTGTGAATATCTTGGGCTGTGTTCTAGCAGGGGGATTTTTTGCATTCAGTTTACAATATCCTGTATTACAACAAGAAGCTCGCCTATTTTTTATGGTTGGCATATTAGGTGGTTTTACCACATTCTCAAGTTTTGGCTTGGAAACTTTTCAATTCATAAAATCTGGGCAATACAATTTGGCACTGATGTATGTTGTGAGTAGTATCATGATTGGACTCTTGGGATTGGTTTTGAGTTTTTCCTTTACTCAATTTTATTTAACCCATAAATAACGATAAGAATAAAAAAAAGCCTAAATTGGAGGAGTAAATTTAGGCTTTAAAATAGTGAGAGTCGAAAATTTTATTATTTACGTTTAAAGCGACCGAAACGCTTATTGAAACTTGCCACACGTCCTTCATTATTAGCTTGACGGACTTCACCAGTATAGAAAGGGTGCGAAGCACTTGAAATATCTAGCGTGACATAGGGGTAAGTTTTCCCTTGATATTCTTTGGTTTGCTTTGACTGAATCGTACTACCGATGATGAAATACTGATCTGCGTTGGTATCATGAAACAGTACTTCATGGTATTCAGGATGAATATTGGGACGCATGGAAACACTCCTAATTATTTATATTTTGTTATAATATAACATAACAACAATGAGCATTGTAAGGTCTTGTTAATTTTTCAATTAGGAACGAGCGTTTCAAACAAATCATTGAGATTGTCATCGACTTTTAAGTTAATCAGATTCCAATAGTGTCCAGAAATCGTACGATTGACCATTAATGTGTCTGGAGAGGGCTTAAATGTATCCCAATACTTAAGTGATTTTTTCACTAAAATGACGCCATCATGATGAGATGAGTTTTCAGCAAAATTGTATTGAGTGGTAAGGGGTCTGAGCAACACTTCTAACCATTGTTTGTAAAGTTCCTCAGGGAATTTTCCTGTTTCAGCAAGAGCATCCAACGCGAATAGATGTTGTTCAATCTCTTGGATATTTTCAGCACGACCAGCGCGAACTAATTTTTTAAATCGATCCACCAGTTCAGCAGATAAGGTTTTAACACCACCAAAATCATAGATGATGACACTACCATCTGAGCGGAAAGCAAAATTGCCAGGATGCGGATCACAATGAAAGCGTTTTAGATAGAAAATCTGATGGCCAAGAGCCTGAATTAGTCGACGACCAATTTCGTTACGTGTTGCAAGCGGCCAAGTGCTTGCGGTTTCAATATTGTCACCTGCTTCTAAGCTCAATGTAAGAACTCGTCTGCTGGAATAATCTTTGAAAACTTGTGGGATAATAATTTTAGAATCCAATGCTTGATGGAAGGTTCTAAATACCTCTAAATTTTGCGCTTCAATTTCATAGTTGAGCTCTTCGTGTAAGCTGTCTTGAATTTCTGCAAATAATCGATCTTGTAATTTTTTATCGACTTTTAATACACCCATCAAACGTAAAGCCAAGCGAACTTGTTTTAGATCGCTTTCGCATGCTTCATCTACGCCTGGGTACTGTACTTTCACAACGACTTCTTGGCCATTTTTTAAGGTTGCTTTATGAACTTGCCCAATCGAAGCTGCTGCAAAAGGTTGTTCATCGAATGTTTTAAAAACCTCTAACAGTGGCTGACCAAGTTCTTTTTCTACTTGTTGCTTGATTTGTTGGAAGGGCATCGCAGGGGCTTGACGTTGTAATTTAGCAATAGCCTTCGCGACTTCAGGCGGGAAAATATCTTTATATTGTGATGCAATTTGACCAACTTTCATTACAGCACCTTTCATTTCCCCAAGGGTATCTGCAATTTGAACACCAATGTCTTGAAATAGCTTACTGCGTGCTTCGTTTTTTTTATCATCATCTGCATTAAAGGTGCGGATAGAGTTGGACACGGTTTTAGTAGCAATACTTGCAGTCATACCTGCGAGTTTCATGAAACGACGGCCGGGAGAGCTCGCTTTGTTTGCCATGAGTTGAGAACCTCGATTCATTATTTTCATCTTCTGATTTGATCATAGGCGACAAATCAAAAGATGCATATTTGAAATTGTTAATGAGTTGTAAGTAAATGATTGGCATAAAAAAATAAATCCCGAGCATCCGGGATTTATTGTTCATGATGATTGACTACGCTCAAGTCGCTGATTATTCATATATAAACGTCCGAGTATGAGTACACAGGCAATACTTAACCCCACGATCAATCCAATCCATACACCCGCAGGGCCAATGTTGGTAAATCTAGAGAGATATACGCCTACAGGGAATGCAATCACCCAATAGGCAAGCATAGTAATCCACATAGGACCCTTTGTATCTTGCATGCCTCTTAGACAACCTGCAGCACTGATTTGCCAAGCGTCCATCAGTTGGTAAGCAACAGCGAATAGCACCAAGTAAACCGCAATTTGAGTCACCAATACATCAGAGGTATACAACGCGACAATTTGATGGCGGAAGACCCACAATAAAACCATGGTCATTACTGCCAGTACAGTACTTGTTGCTAAACCCAACCATTGGACTTTACGCATAGATTGGTAATCCTTTTCACCATAATACGTTCCCACTCGGATGGTAAGTGCGATCGCGAGAGACATCGGGATCATAAATAATTGTGACGTAATGGAGATGGCGATCTGATGCGCTGCTACCGTAATTTCACCCAATGGACTCAATACAATTGCTGCAGTACTGAAAATACTGACTTCAAAGAAGATAGCCAAGCCAATTGGGAAACCTAAAGCAAGGATGCGTTTTAACCAGTAGCGATCAATTTTTTCAAAATGACTAAAGGGTTGGGTTTTTTGATATGCCTGATTATTCAAGATATACAATGCCAACGTGATCAGCATCAGCCACTGTAGAATTGCCGTTGCAAATCCACATCCAGCACTTCCCAATGCAGGAATTGGACCTAGACCATACATAAACACAAAATTAAGCGGAATAAGTACGACTAAGGCCATTAAACTGATCACAGTCACTGGGCGTGGATTACCAATCGCCTCAGAGTATCCTCGTAGTGCAGCAAACATGGTGACCGCTGGCATACCGAATCCAATCGCATGTAAAAATAGGCCAGCTTTAGGGTGAAGTGACTCTGGAACGCCAAGAAGAGGAAGCGTATAGGGGAGAATCTGTAAGACTAGACCAGCAATAATCCCGAGAACTAAAGCAACCCATAATGCTTGTCGTGTAATAGTGGCAATTTTCTCTGGAGTCCTCGCACCGGTTGCTTCAGCAACCAACGGCGTTGTTGCAATCATAATACCGCTAAATAGCAACATGACAGGAATCCAAAGACCTACCCCGACAGCGATTGCTGCTAAGTCTAATGCAGATAAATGTCCTGCCATAATGGTATCAATCAGTCCTAATCCTGCTTGCGAAAATTGCGTAATCAAGATTGGGATCATGAGATGAAATAGTTTTTTTAATTCATAACTGATGTTGGAGGTTGCAGTCACATTAGACACAAAAATTACTCATCGTTTTTATGTGCTTAGAATGAAGGTTTAGCGTTGTAAAGTGAGAAGCACACCTATAAAAATCACCACGCCACCCAAAATGCGCTGCCAATTAATGGCAATTTTTTCTGTACCTAAAATTCCAAAATGGTCGACTATCATGGACATAACAATCTGTCCAAAAATAATTAATGCCGATAAGGTTAAGAAACCTAATTTAGGTGCGGAATAAATACTAATACTGATGGCATAAACACCTAAAAAACCGCCAAGCCAAAGATGCCAAGGAATTTGTACAATTTCGCTCAATTGTGGTTTTTCAGTCTGTTGAAAAAAAACCAGTATTGCGAGAACTATTGTACCAATCAAAAATGATAAAAGTGCAGCTTGTAATGGAGAATATAAATATTCACGTAATTGTGTGTTAATCGCAGTTTGGAAGGTCATTGCGATTCCGATCCCCAGCGCTAAAGGGATAAAGAATAAAAATTGGCTCGCGACTTTAAACATAAATGCACCCACGTCCTTGTTTTATATTGAGTGTAAAGTAAAAACTGAATCAGTTCTGAGCGTTATGGTGTAGTCATGTTAAAATAAGTTTTTTAAGTTTTGAGCTGTACGTTTGGCTACTTTGAATCCACAAGATATTCCATTGTCACTTTATATTCATATGCCGTGGTGTGTGCGTAAATGTCCATATTGCGACTTTAATTCGCATGCAGTACCCAATGGGGCATTGTCCATGACGTTGGAGAAAGAATATTTACAAGCATTGGTTGAGGATTTCAAAACACAGATAAATTTTGCTCAGGGTCGTCAAATTCATAGCGTGTTCATAGGTGGAGGTACTCCTTCTCTCATTTCTGCTCAAGGGTATCAATGGCTATTTGCTCAGCTAAGCGCTTTGATTCCGTTTGAGGATGATTGTGAAATTACCTTAGAAGCCAACCCGGGAACGGTAGAACATGATCCATTTGCAGATTATTTAAAGGCGGGGATCAATCGATTGTCTTTAGGTGTCCAAAGTTTTAACTCGAATCATCTTCAAAAACTGGGGCGTATTCATTCCAACCAAGATGCAATTTCAGCAATTGGTTTGGTGAAGGATGCAGGCTTTAAGCGAATTAATGTTGATTTAATGCACGGCTTACCTGAACAAACGCTTGAACAAGCATTACTTGACTTAAAACTTGCCGTGGAGCACGGTGCTACACATATCTCGTGGTATCAGTTAACCATTGAGCCCAATACCGTATTTTTTCGAACTCAACCTATATTGCCTGTCGATGATGTATTAGAAGAAATTCAGGTACAGGGTGAGGCCTATTTAATCGAAAATGGTTTTACTAACTACGAAGTGTCGGCTTGGCGTAAAGAAAAACCCTCAGCACATAATTTAAATTATTGGCAATTTGGCGATTACTTAGCGATTGGTGCTGGTGCGCATGCTAAAGTGACGCTAAGTGATGGTGTATATCGTTACCAAAAAACACGATTACCGAAAGATTATCTAGCGAAAGTCCCTGCAGAGCATTTGCAGTTTAAGAAAATTGAAGCTGATGAAATGCCATTCGAATTTATGATGAATGCACTTCGACTTAATCAAGGTGTACCAACTTCACATTATGAAGCTCGTACAGGTTTATCTTTGCAATCAATCCAAGATCAAGTTCAATCATTGATTGACAGAAAATTAATGGTAGATGATCCAAACCGTTTGTCATGCACTGCTCAAGGACATTTATATTTGAACTCATTGCTTGAGGAGTTTCTGTAAGTTTTATAGTTAAACTCCAATGTAATTTTTAACAGTGAAACTGTTAAATCCACATTTATTTCGCTTTTTTACTGTGAAAATAATGATGAGTTTTTTTAATGGTTTTCATCAAGATAGGTAATAAAAATGAAATTAGTTCTAGTGGCTTCAATCTTGGGATTGGCATTCGTTGGTTGTGCTGATAAAAAACAAAAATAGTGAGCAAATGTCAGAACAAGAGAGACCAGCGCATTTAAATGCTGAAGCTTCAGCGCCTGTTGATCAAGTTGCTCGTGCTGAAGGTGAACAGGTGATCCATTTTACTGGACCAATGGATTTAACATTAGAGCTAAAAACAAAAGACAATTTTCAGACGGCAGAACTCAGGGATAACTCGGATGCGGTTTATCACTTGAAGAGCGCGGTTGCTGCAAGTGGTGTAAAACTTGCAAATAGAGATGGTGTTTCAATTCATTTTAAAAATTTCAATGGTTTGAATGAGGGAACAGTTGAACTCGTGAAAGATAAGCCAATAGAGATTAAAGAGTACCGAGAGCATTAAAATATATGCATTAATTTACAACACCTGATTGGTTGTTCAATCAGGTGTTTTTTAATCCCTTAATTTGAGCGTTGATCTTCAACATATTTTTTTAAATGATTGGCCATTTCCCACTGAGAACCAATAAAACGATACAGGGCTTCAACTTCTTGTTTTGTCGCGTCTTGAATAAATTTATCGTCTAAAGTTACTTCAATAGTTCGTTCAAATTCTGTGCTATTGGCGTTGATACGATCAAATTCATAGGTAATTTTTGAATGGATTGGGACTTGAGCAAATTGTTCTATGGTTGCGATAACAAACTTCTTATCTTTCTCAAACTCAATCACATGCCATTCATTACTCCAATCTTTTATGCCTTGAATAGGGCTGCTAATAAATTCTTTGAAAGTCGTACCTTTTTGAACACGAATATTCTTAGGCTCAATGGCTTGAGTTGCACCCACATTAATTTTTGGCCAAAGATTCACATTGGTTAAAATATTGAAGACTTCACTCACAGGGCGATGAATAATGACCTCAGCAGATCCACTCGTCGAGTAATTCAAATTCTTTGTTGAATACGTCGTGGTTTTTTGGTGATTTTTAATATCCGATTCAGCGAAGCTATTTGTAGCGAGAAAGACTGCACTGAGTAAAGAGAAGGAGATCAATGTCTTATGCATATTATTTTCCTTTTTGTATATTGATAAAAGCTCATTTGGAATATTTATATCGCTTGATCAAGATACCACTGTTGTATTCTTGCTCTAAATGTAATTTCGTATTCTTAAAGTACAATGGTTTATTGAATTAATAAAAAAAGACCGCCTTGGCGGTCTTTTTTTCTATGAAATCTTAGTAATCAAAACTGAAGTGTTCAGCTTCTAAAGACATTAAAGTTTTCGAAGGGTTAACCATAGATTCAGCATGACCTTGGGCACGTGGAAGTAAACGCTCAAAGTAGAAATCTGCAACTTTGATTTTCGCTTTATAAAACTCAGGAGTTTCTTGACCATCACCTGATGCTAACTTCGCTGATGCCACTGCCGCTTGTTGAGCCCAGTAGTATGCCATCATTGCATAACCAGAGAACATTAAGTAATCCACAGAAGCACTTGAAACGATGTCGCGATCTTTGCGTGCAGCAAGCATAATACGTACAGTTAATGCGTTCCATTGTGCACAAATCTTAGTTAAGTCCCAAGCAAAACGGCGCATGTATTTATTGCGTGCGTGCTGGCCACAGAATTTTAAGATTTCAGCTGTATAGTCACGAACGACTTTACCTTTAGAAGATAACAGTACTTTACGACCGATTAAGTCTAGTGCTTGAACACCAGTTGTACCTTCGTAAAGCGTTGAAATACGCGCATCACGAACGATCTGCTCCATACCATGTTCTTTGATATAACCATGGCCACCAAAGACTTGCATACCGTGGTTTGCTGCTTCTAAACCTAACTCTGTTAAGAAGCCTTTCAAAATTGGGGTATAGAAACCTAATTTATCATCGTAATCATCAAACTTCGCTTGATCACCTTGAGCTAAAGCATCAGTCATTTTGTCAGCAAGCTGTGCAGCATGATAGATCATTGCACGGCCACCTTCAGCAATCGCTTTTTGAGTCAAAAGCATACGGCGAACATCAGCATGATGGATAATTGAGTCAGCTACTTTTTCAGGCTCTTTTTTACCTGAGAGTGCGCGCATTGACATACGTTCTTTTGCATAAGGTAATGCACCTTGGAATGCAAGTTCTGCATGTGCTAAACCTTGAACAGCAGTTCCGATACGCGCCGTATTCATGAAGGTAAACATTGCGTGTAAGCCTTTGTTGACTTCACCAATCAGATAACCCGTTGCAGCATCAAAGTTCAGTACGGCAGTAGCAGATGCTCTGATCCCCATTTTGTGTTCAATAGAACCGCAAGTCACAGGATTGCGTTTGCCTACACCACCATCAGCAGTTGGGATGAATTTTGGAACAATGAATAATGAAATACCACGCGTACCAGCTGGAGAGTCTGGAAGACGTGCCAACACAATATGAATGATATTTTCAGTTAAATCGTGTTCACCCGCAGAAATAAAGATTTTAGTACCTGTGATAGCATAAGTACCGTCACCTTTAGGTTCAGCTTTAGTTTTAACTTGACCCAAGTCTGTACCACATTGTGGTTCAGTCAAACACATTGTGCCTGACCATGTACCAGCAGTGAGGTGAGGCATGTAGGTGTTTTTCTGTTCTTCAGTACCAAATTGCATGATGGTATTCATACAACCCATACTTAAGCCCGGATACATCGTGAAAGACCAGTTTGCTGTACCCATCATTTCTGATTTGATCAGGTTCAGCGACATAGGCAGTGCTTGACCACCAAACTCTTCAGGATAAGAAAGACCTTGCCAGCCACCTTGTACAAACTGCTCGTAAGCTTCTTTGAAACCTTTAGGCGTTTTGACTTCGCCATCTTTAAAATGACAGCCTTCTTCATCTCCAGACTGATTAAGTGGAGATAATACATTTTCACAGAAATCTGCAGCACCTTCGATAATCATATCGACAGTATCAGAGTCAGCAGCTTCGCCGTTGCTTAGAGTTTTATAGTGCGCAGGATAATCAAAAACCTCGTTCATTAAGAAACGAATATCACGTACGGGCGCTTTATATGCAGGCATTGAACTTTTCCTAATTTGAATAGAGAAAATACTTGTTAGATGATCCGATTATTGACCTACAACACTAAAAAAACATTGATGTAAGTCACGGAAATAAATGTCAGAATTGCGAATTAGTGTTTAGGCTCATGAATGAATATAAACTGAATTCATTTGTTGTAGTAGGAGTTTATTAGAAAAAATAATATTATTAATACATAAGCTTAGGTTGGTTTTGTTGTGTGGATGATCATATGTTTAATTTGAATTTATTCAATTTGAATATGCACTAAAAATATGTCACTAAAATCAATTCGAAGAGATTTAATCGATATTATAGAGAGAAAAAAGTGCAATTTAAAAAATTGCACTATTCACAAGGCACTAAACGTGTGCAAAAACTAAATAAAATCTTTTAATTCTGGACGCACACCATTCCAAATCGCGAAAGATTCAATCGCTTGTCCAACGAGCATTCCAAATCCTTCTGCAGTCGGAATTCCACGCTGTTTCGCTTGATCAAGGAAAGTGGAAGGTTTGCCATAGGCCATTTCATAGGCATATTTGAATTTTAACTGTTGAGGTAGATTGATTGCATCGCCAGATAAGCTTGCCGAGGTAGCATTAATAACAATATCAAATTCACCTGCTATGTGATCAAGACCACAAGCGTTTAGCTCTAGATCTGGGACAGCAGGTTGTAAGTCCTGAATCAATTGCTCTGCGCGAGCAACCGTTCGATTAGCAATCATGATTTTATTTACACCAGCTTTATGCAGTGGATAAATCACGCCACGTGTTGCACCACCTGCGCCTAAAATAAGCACGGTTGCTTGCTCAAGAGGCCAATTTAAATGTTGAATGGCTGCAACAAGTCCTTGGCCATCGGTATTGTCGCCATGCAATACACCATCTTTCATCCATAGTGTATTTACTGCTTTTGCAATTTTGGCACGTTCAGTGAGTACATCACATTGTGCAAAAGCTTGTTCTTTAAACGGCACCGTGACATTCAGACCAATACCACCAGCCTTAAAAAATTCATTGATACTCTGTGTAAAACCATCGAGAGGAGCAAGGCGTTTGCTATATTCAAGGATCACCCCAGTCTTTTGTGCGAACGCATGATGAAGCTCTGGAGATCGAGATTGTTCAATGGGATTTCCAATTACGGCAAATTGTTTGCGCATTGCTCTAATTCCTGATGAAGAAGTGGCAAACAATATACGTCAAATGCAGAAAGTTCCCAATATGAACATCTTTAATGAAGTGTATTAATGACTTGGGTTACAAATTTCAAATAGGGTATGAAGTAAAATATGCGCAATGTTGAGCAGTAGACCAACAGCTGCAAACACCATCAAGCTAAAACCAAAGCTATCATTGAGTAGTGTTTCTGAAAATATAGTGGTACTGATTGCACTCAAAAGAGCAATAATCAGTGTCCAAAATACGACAACACGTGCGCGAATAGAGTTGTGTTGCATATCGATTCCTTATGCAGAAGTAAAGACTTCCATGAGTAATACAAGTAAAAATTGATTGTACAGTACTTTGCTTAAATTAAACTTAAGAGCTGTGTCAGAAGTGTGACAAAATTTAATCAATTTTATCTATTGTGCCTTTTTTTCTAAGAGAATGTAATGGAATTATTCAATTTCGTTAGACAATGGGATGAATATATTGCTCAACAAAAAAGCCCTGTTTTAACAGGGCGAGTGATTTACATTTAATGCAGTTCAGCGAGCCAATCTCTCGGTTTTAAATAGTAGTCGGTTAATTTTTTTTCAGCAGAGCCTTCATCCCATTCAGGTCTGTATTTCCAACCCGTTAATGGAGGAAGACTTACTAAAATAGACTCAATTCGACCGCCAGTTTGTAATCCAAATAACGTCCCTCGATCGTAAACTAAGTTATATTCCACATAGCGCCCACGACGATACAATTGGAAATCGCGTTGAGCTTCACTATAGGGTTTATCTTGATTACGTTGGAAGATTGGTAGAATCGCATTGAGATATCCATTGCCTACAGCTTGCATGTATTTAAAACAAGTTTCGAAATCCCACTGATTTAAGTCATCAAAAAATAACCCACCGACACCACGTTGTTCATCACGATGCTTCAAATAAAAATAATCGTCACACCATTTTTTATGATCTTGGTAGACATGATCGCCAAAAGGTGCACAAAGATCGTGCGCAGTTTGATGCCATGATTTAACATCTTCATCATTCGGATAAAATGGCGTTAAATCAAAACCGCCGCCAAACCACCAAATAGGATCTTGTCCTTCTTTTTCTGCGACAAATAGTCTTACGTTGGCATGTGAGGTCGGCACATTTGGATTTCTAGGATGGATCACTAAAGAAACCCCCATGGCTTGTGCTTGTGCGCCAGCTATATGTGGGTGCCGTTCGGTAGCAGATGCTGGTAACTTTGAGATATTGATGTGCGAGAACATCACACCACCTTTTTCGATCACTGTACCATCTTGCAATACGCGTGATCTGCCACCACCACCTTCGGGACGTTCCCAATCATCGATCTCAAATTGGGCATTACCGCCACCTTGTTGTTCTTGTTGTTCAAGCGCAGCACAAATTCGAGTTTGTAAGTCGAGTAAAAATTCACGAACACGTTGAATATCTGCAGAAGTCGGGTGTGACATACCAAGCCTCTTGGGCAATGAAAAACTAGCTACATCAAAACATAAATTGTATGAAAGATTAAGGTAATTTTATCGATATAGCAGATCGAGATTTAAGTTTAGTCAGGGTAAACGTACTTTGTGATTTGAATTTGCTTATGAATCCTGACCAAGATACTAGGTTGAATTAAAACAATAAGCTCCTCAAAATAGGACGACTGAAAGCAGTTAAGCTTTTAATATGTGGTGATTTTAAAGGTGGGGATATGTTCGAAAACGTTGTTTCACTGGTGCAAAAATATAATGTTCCAGGTCCTCGATATACGAGCTATCCCACAGTTCCGTATTGGGAGCAGTCGACTTTTGATCGAGTACTATGGCAGCAAAAACTAAAAATACGTTTTGATAAATCGAATAGCCAACATGGTATTAGCCTTTACATTCACTTACCTTTTTGCGAGTCCTTATGTACTTTTTGTGGATGTCATAAAAAAATCACTAAAAAACATGAAATGGAACAGCCCTATATTTTGGCTCTGTTAAAAGAATGGAAATTGTATTGTGAGTTATTTGTAGAGCGTCCTTTGATTAAAGAGATACATCTAGGCGGAGGGACACCTACATTTTTTTCTCCTCAGCATCTTAAACAGTTGATTGATGGGCTTTTAGCGTTATCAGCAGTAGCTGAAGATCATCAATTTAGTTTTGAAGGACATCCTAATAATACTTCCTACGAACATTTAAAGACGCTGTTTGAATTGGGTTTTAGACGCGTTAGTTTTGGTGTGCAGGATTATAATGAAACCGTGCAGAAAGCGATCCACCGAATTCAACCTATTGAACACGTAAAGCAGGTTACAAAATGGGCGCGTGAAATTGGTTATACGTCTATTTCGCATGATTTGGTCTACGGGCTGCCCTTTCAATATTTAGATGATGTTTTAAACACAATTGATCAAACCATTCAAATTAAGCCAGATCGTTTAGCCTTTTACAGTTATGCACATGTACCATGGATCAAAGGTAATGGGCAACGTGGTTTTAAAGACCATGATGTTCCGCGCGATGAAGAGAAAAGACAGTGTTATGAGCAAGGAAAACAAAAATTATTGTCTGCTGGATATCATGAAATAGGAATGGATCATTTTGCGCTTGAGCATGATGATATGTATCAGGTATTTCAAGCCCAACAGTTACATCGTAATTTTATGGGATATACCGTTTCAAAAACAGAAGTGATGATTGGCTTAGGGATGTCAGCTATTGGCGATTGTTGGCAAGGTTTTGCCCAAAATGAAAAGACGCTTGAAAATTATTATGCTCGATTAGAACAAAATGAAATTCCAGTTTTTAAAGGCCATCTTTTAACAGAAGAAGATTTGAAAATCAGAAAACACATTTTAAATCTCATGTGCCACTTTGAGACGAATTGGCAAGGTGACATGGATTTTGCACAGCGACCACAAGTTTTAGAAGATTTAGCTGAAATGCAAAATGACCAACTTGTGAAGATGAGTGAATATGGATTGAAGGTAACGGAAGCTGGAAAACCATTTGTACGAAATATCTGTATGGCTTTCGATTTAAGGTTAAAAAGAAACAAACCTGAAAATCGGATATTTTCTATGACGATATAGTCATCTTCACAAATTAGATTGAGTCTAAGTGAAAAAATACCCCTAAGCATCGGGGTATTTTTTACAACGATTAAATTATGCTGTAGTTAAAAATCATCCTTTTGATACATATGTGACATGCGCTCATGTTTGGTTTTTAAGTATTCTTCATTGAATTTATTCAAACCGACCGTTAACGGGACACGATCAACCACATCAATTCCTAAATCAGTTAAAGCTTTAATTTTGAGAGGATTATTCGTAACCAGTTTGACTTTTTTCACTTGTAAGTGATCCAGCATGATACTGCACATATCGTATTTACGCGCATCAGCGGGTAAGTTGAGCATCAGGTTGGCATCCACTGTGTCATGTCCTTGATCTTGCAAGGCATAAGCACGAATTTTATTGGTTAAACCAATACCACGACCTTCTTGACGTAAATATAAAATTACGCCTTGTCCTGCTTCGTTAATCAGTTTTTGAGTTGCTTGAAGTTGTGGGCCACAATCACATTTTAATGAAGCAAAAGCATCACCTGTTAAACATTCGGAATGGATTCGTACCAAGACAGGAGAGGTGGGTGCTGTATCTAATCCTTTTGACAATGCTACGTGTTCTTCACCTGTTTTAGGATCTTGAAAAACAGTGATTTTAAAATCACCAAAGGCAGTGGGTAATTTAGATGTGGCAACAAACTCTATAGGCACAGCGACTTCCATTACATGTTCATAATTTGGCTAAAGTATAGCTGAATGATCAGACCATAGTTGAGTATCATTGTGCAAATTTACACAGAAGATTTCCTTTTTTTTGCAAAGCACAAGATAATAGTTGATAAGTAGCATCGATATTCAGGATAATCTAGCTACCTAACAACGCCCGTTTAGCGAAAGCTTAACACTGGACCAATATAAATGTGGTTGATTTAAGGTGTTTTTTTTCGATTTCTCGATCAATAAGAAGAATCGAGCTAACCCATTTACCTAGCTTAGGATTTGCCAGGCTTTAGAAGGCATTGCCACATATGTTGTATACCGAAATACCTAGTCAACGTCCTGTTACGCCTTTGTTGGATGCGATTGATCATCCAATGCAATTGCGTCAACTAGCCAAAGAACAATTGAGTCAAGTGTCGGACGAGCTACGTCAATTTATTTTGTATGCTGCTGGACAAAGTGGTGGGCATTTCGGTGCCAATCTGGGTGTAATCGAATTAACTGTTGCTTTGCATTATTGTTTCAATACACCACATGATCGTCTTATTTGGGATGTGGGTCATCAAGCATATCCACATAAAGCTTTGACTGGACGTCGTGAGCAACTAACAACAATTCGTGCAAAAAATGGCTTAGCGGCGTTCCCCGCTCGTGAAGAGTCTGAGTTTGATACTTTTGGTGTGGGCCACTCATCAACTGCTATTTCAGCGGGTTTGGGAATGGCTTTAGCTCGTCGTTATCAAAAAGATCCTTGTGAAGTGGTTGCAATTATCGGTGATGGTGCAATGACAGCAGGGATGGCATTCGAAGCCATGAATGATGCTGTTGCACATAATGCTGATCTCATGGTGGTACTGAACGATAATGATATGTCGATTTCATGTAGCACGGGTGGTTTTGCAAAACATTTGGCTGCGATTTGGGAAAAAGGGCAATCTGTACACATTGATGAGCAGGGTAATCCATTTATTCGGGATTATCCTGAGTGGGACTACACTTCACGCTTACATTGTGCTGCTACAGAGGCTGCAGATAACTTATTTAAAGCGATTGGATTTGACTATTTTGGTCCATTCGATGGTCATAATGTCGATGAACTTGTTAATGTATTTAGTGCCTTAAAAAAACGTAAGGGGCCGCGCTTAATTCATATCTATACCAAGAAAGGTAAGGGCTTCGCACCTGCTGAAGCAGATCAAATAAAATATCACGCAATTGCTAAATTAAATGCTGCATCAGCTTCAACAAAAGCACCCAAATATTCTGATGTTTTTGGGCAATGGTTGTGTGATGAAGCCCAGTTGGATGATAAGTTGTTAGCCATTACACCTGCCATGTGTGAAGGTTCAGGTATGGTGCAATTCGCCAAACAATATCCTGATCGTTACTTTGATGTGGCAATTGCAGAACAACATGCAGTGACCTTAGCTGCTGGTATGGCATGTGAAGGTTTAAAACCAGTAGTGGCAATTTATTCAACCTTCTTACAGCGTGGTTATGATCAGCTCATTCATGATGTGGCATTACAAAACCTTGATGTCACATTTGGTATCGATCGTGCAGGTTTAGTAGGTGAGGATGGACCAACTCATGCTGGTGCATATGATTACGCATTTATGCGTACAGTTCCGAATATCGTGATTATGGCACCCAAAGATGAAAATGAATGCCGTCAAATGCTACATACCGCTTATTTGCACCCGGGTCCTGCTGCAGTACGTTATCCACGCGGAAATGGTTTAGGTGTTGAAATTCAAAAAGAACTGACAGCGCTTGAAATTGGTAAAGCTGAGTTAACTTTGGAGCTGAATGTAAAAGCCGAAGAAGTGATTACTATTTTAGCTTTCGGTAGCCGCGTGAGTGTTGCAGAACATGCTGCTCAGCTTTTAGTTGATCAATTGGATGTTGCAGTACGCGTTGTGAATATGCGTTTTGTTAAACCCCTAGATGGTCAAATCATTCGACAATATGCAGATCAAACCCAACTTTTTGTAACGGTTGAAGAGCATGCAGTCATGGGTGGTGCTGGAAGTGCTGTGAATGAATTTATAATGGCCGATCACATTCTTAAGCCAGTTTTGAACATAGGTTTACCTGATCAATTCTTAGCGCAAGCCAGTCATGCTGAGATGCTTAAAGATTGTGGATTAGATGCAGAAGGTATTCAATCTTCAATTCAACAAGCTTGGTTAAAGCTTGTACAGGTGGTTTAAATACAAGTCATAAAATTTTAGAAACATTTTTTACCTAAAAGCGTCGATATTTGATAAAATGTCGGCGCTTTTATGCATTATTCTTTATCAGTATCTTCAAATTTGTAGTGGGTGTTCAATGGAACCTATGGTGGTGATGGCTGCGCGTGCGGCTCAAACAGTTGGTCAAGAGCTTTTAAAAGCGCATCAGAATCGTCATAAACTTGATCTGCAAGTTGAAGAAAAAGGTATCGAAGGTCCTGTGACTCGCGTTGATCGCTATGTTGAAGAGTTGACGATCGATATCTTGCGCAAAAGCTATAAAAATCACAGCTTCCTTGGTGAAGAGTTTGGTATGCAAGAAGGTAAAGGTCACGATGCTGACTGGTGTTGGGTGATCGATCCTTTAGATGGTACTTTAAACTTCATTAATGGTGTCCCACACTTCTGTATTTCTATTGCAGTTCAACACAAAGGCGTGACTCAACACGGTGTTGTGTATGACCCAATCAAAGATGAATTGTTCTCTGCGAGTCGCGGTCGCGGTGCAATGATGAACCAACGTCGTATTCGTGTGAATGTAAAAGATAGTTTAGATCGTACATTCTTGGCTGTTGGTCATGCATATCGTGCTAAACGCGATGGCGAAGTAGTTTCTTATGCAAAAAATCACTTCGATTCTTTGTTGGCTGTATCTGAACAAGGTGCTCAATTCCGCCGTTTAGGTTCGGCAGCACTTGACTTAGCTTATGTTGCTGCTGGTCGTTACGATGGTTATTTCGAACTTGGTTTGAAACCATGGGATATCGCAGCGGGTGAGCTAATTGTTAAAGAGGCTGGTGGTACAGTAGTTGATGCGCGCGGTGGTTCAAATTCAATGGAAAATGGTCAAGTCTTGGCTTGTTCTATGAAATTATTGAAACCATTGATGCAAGCAGTTGTCCCAGCTTGGGGTGCTGCTGCTAAATAAGCAGATCAAATTTATGAAAGCTCCCTAACTGGGAGCTTTTTTATGTCCAAAACATGATAAATTTGAATATTTGTACTTGAATGCACCAAAAAGCAATTAAACTTAATGACTTTATAAAAAAATCTGTTATACTCCGCGCACGCACTAAATTTCGTTCATTACCTGAACATTTCTCTTCTATATTGTGTATGCGCGTCCGGTCCAAAGAGAGGACATTATTTCGCGCCCCACCCAATCGCTAAAAGCGATTCCTTCAGGTTCAGGCTGTAATCATGTGTGCGTTATACGCATCGTCGTTCTCGGATCGCCGCTGATTCTATATTTTCAGCGATTATTGCTGTACCGCTTTTTGCCGATGTCCATCAGACTTTATTTAATGGAGCACCCAATTTTCGGGTGAAAAACTCTATGAGCAAAACTTTTGCTGATTTTCCACTACACGAATCACTTCAACAAGCATTACAAGCATTAGGCTTTACATCGCCTACTCCTGTTCAGGAACAATCAATTCCTGCTGCTTTAGATGGTAAAGATCTTTTAGTATCAAGCCAAACAGGTTCTGGTAAAACTGCTGCATTCTTATTGCCTACACTTCACGCTTTAGCGGGTAGTGAAGATACGTTGCTTTCTTTCAAAGAGCGTATGCGTGCTGTAACTGCACCTACAATTTTAGTACTTTGCCCAACACGTGAATTGGCTCAACAGGTCAGCCAAGATGCGATTGCATTTGTACGTCACATGAAAGGTGTTCGTATTGCTGCGATTATGGGAGGTATGCCTTTTGGTAAACAAATCCAACAATTAAAAGGTGCACAAGTTGTTGTAGCGACTCCAGGTCGTTTACTTGATCTTGTAAACCGTCGACAAATCAAATTGGACAAAGTTAAATCATTAATCGTAGATGAAGCAGACCGTATGCTTGATCTTGGTTTCTCTGAAGATTTAGAGGCGATCAGTGATTTAGCGGGTAACCGTGATCAAACATTAATGTTCTCTGCGACTTTCGCACCACGTATTATTACGTTGGCAGAACGTATGATGAATGAACCAGAACGTATTGCGATTGAAACTGGTCACACGACGAATACTGACATCACTCAGACTTTACATTGGACTGATGGTTTTGAGCACAAGAAAAAGCTTTTAACACATTGGTTAAATGAAGAAGATCTTGATCAAGCTGTTGTATTTGCTTCTACGCAAGAAGATACAGATATGCTTGCAGAAGAACTGTCTGAAGCTGGTCTTTCAGTTGTAGCACTTCATGGTGCAATGCCACAGACTGTACGTAACCGTCGTTTGCGCAGCATCCGTGAAGGTCGCGCAAAAATTTTAGTTGCAACTGATGTTGCAGCACGTGGTCTAGATGTACCAACAATTTCACACGTGATTAACTTTGGTCTTCCAATGAAGAACGAAGATTATGTACACCGTATTGGTCGTACAGGTCGCGCAGGTCGTACTGGTAAAGCAATCACATTAGCGACTTACCGTGAACGTGGTAAAATTCGTGCTTTAGAAGACTACTTAGATGCACGTCTAGAAGTTTCTGAAATTGAAGGTCTTGAGCCATCTCCACCTCCAGCACGCGGTAGTCGTGATGGCGCTGGTCGCGGTCGTGGCCGTGGTGGTGAAGGCCGTGGCCGTGGTGGTTTCGGTGGTGGTCGTCGTTTTGAAGGTGAATCAAACTTCAAACGTCGCGAAGGTAACCGTGATGGCGAACGCCGTTCGTTTGGTGAAGATCGTCCACGTCGTGAATTCAATGGTGAGGATCGTCCACGTCGCGAGTTTAACAACGACCGTCCACGTCGTGAATTTAATGGCGAAGATCGTCCGCGTCGCGAGTTCAACAACGATCGTCCACGTCGTGAATTCAATAGTGAAGATCGTCCACGTCGCGAGTTTAACAATGACCGTCCACGTCGTGAGTTTAATGGCGAAGATCGTCCACGTCGCGATTTCGGTGACCGTCCGCAACGTTCATTTGATGATCGTCCAAAGCGTGATTTCGGTGATCGCCCTCGTTCTAACGATGACAATCGTGGTAACCGTGTAGATTATAAACCTCGTGAAAACAGTTTTGGTGACCGCCCAAAACGTGATTTCGGTGACCGTCCAGCACGTCGTGAAGGTGGTTTTGATCGTCCAAAACGTACATTTGGTGATGACCGTCCAAAGCGTGAATTCAATAGCGATCGCCCACGTCGTAAATTTAACGACTAATCGGTAAAGCTAAATAAAAACCAGCCTTCGGGCTGGTTTTTTATTGCTCATATAAAAAAATCTGTTAGAATAAAAGTGAATAAGTTCACATTATTTATGGTAAATGTAAAATATGAATAATAAGATTATAATGATTGAGACGAAGCAAATGAATGTTGGTGCAATCATGATGTACGTGTTCTTTTTATTGGTATTACTTAATCTTGCCTATTACTTTTTTAGTATCACATTATAAATTTATAAAAAAGAATAATTTCAAATCATTGTTTCATAAATAAAACACATCTTTCTATAAGCAAAATTAATAAAAATGATCAATAATGCTACAATGTCCGCTTAACCTTGTATTTTATAAATAACATTTAAATTCAGTTATTTCAGAGTATAGTATGCAAGCTGAAAAATTGTAGGAACACGCTCAGCTATGAATAATCAAATACAAATCGATGAGCAAGCGTTGATCGAAGTAAAAAATTTAAGCTTTAATCGTGGTGATCGTGTTATTTACGACCAAGTCAATTTAAAGATTCGTAAGGGTCAAATTACTGCCATTATGGGGCCTTCAGGGACGGGGAAAACCACGCTTCTTAGACTCATTGGGGGGCAACTTGTACCTGATGCAGGCGAGGTCTTGTTGGATGGTAAAAATATTAGCCAAATGAGTCGTCAGGAATTGTTTAAAGCTCGTGCTCGTATGGGGATGCTCTTTCAGAGTGGTGCGCTTTTCACTGATATGACTGTCTATGAAAATGTAGCTTTCCCTATCCGCGCCCATACTCAATTGCCTGAACATTTGATTGCAGAACTGGTCGCTTTAAAACTCGAATCTGTGGGATTACGTGGCGCTGAGCAAATGATGCCTTCTGAGCTTTCAGGGGGGATGAATCGCCGTGTGGCGTTAGCTCGTGCAATCGCACTAGATCCAGATTTGATTATGTACGATGAACCATTTGCTGGTCAGGATCCCATCGTAATGGGGGTTTTAACCCGATTGATTCGTTCTTTACGAGAAGCGTTAGACCTAACGACCATTATCGTGTCTCACGATGTTGCTGAAACATTATCGATCGCAGATTACATTTATGTGGTTGCGGAAGGTAAAGTACAAGGCGAGGGCACACCTGATCAGTTAAAGAATCATAGTTCGCCTTTCGTCCGTCAATTCTTAACAGGTTCGGTCGAAGGTCCTGTGGATTATCAATTTAGTCATCAAGCATATTTAAGTGATGAGGTGCGTACATGAATGCGATAGCCTCACTAGGTAGACGCGTTATAGAACGTGTTCAAGGTATTGGCGTTGCAGCCATTATGCTAGTTCAAATTTTATTTTCGATACCGACTTGGATTGGAGTCAAACTCTTTATCTATCAAATGTATCGTGTTGGCGTATTATCATTGCTTATCATTGTGGTGTCAGGGCTGTTTATAGGTGCAGTCTTGGGTTTACAGATGTATAGCATTTTGGTCACTTTCGGCAGTGAAGCGATGCTTGGTGCAGCAGTTTCGTTGACCTTGTTGCGTGAACTTGCGCCAGTGGTTGCTGCACTTCTTTTTGCGGGGCGTGCAGGATCTGCTTTAACCGCCGAAATTGGTTTGATGAAAGCGACTGAGCAATTGTCTAGTATGGAAATGATCGGTGTTGATCCACTTAAACGCATTATTTCACCACGTTTATGGGCGGGTATATTTAGTTTGCCTATGCTTGCCGTAATTTTTGCTGCTGTGGGGATCATGGGCGGAAAAATGGTCGGTGTGGATTTTTTAGGTGCTGATGAAGGTTCGTATTGGAGTGGTATGGAAAGTGCCGTTCAATTTTATAAAGATGTCTTTAATGGCACGATCATCAAAAGCTTTGTATTTGCTTTAATCTGTACGTGGATTGCCGTATATCAGGGATATTCATGCGAGCCTACATCAGAAGGCATTGCGACAGCAACAACAAGAACGGTAGTGTATTCATCACTATGTGTTTTAGGATTTGATTTTGTTTTGACTGCGGTCATGTTTGGAGGTGTGTAATGAAATCACGTACGAGTGAGCTCGCAGTTGGAATATTCGTGATTCTATTTGGTTGTGCATTATTTTTCTTGGCAATGAAAGTAAGTGGTTTAGCTGGGACAAATTTAAAAGACAGTTATAGCATGACCGCAACTTTTGATAATGTGAATGGTATTAAACCACGTGCTAAAGTTGCACTGAGCGGTGTAAAAGTTGGTGAAGTTGAGTCAATCACATTAGATCCGTTAACACGTCTTGCAACAGTGAAAATTAATTTAGATGGTGAGCTGACATCTTTCAATGATGAACAACTTAAAACTGTGCAAGAAGGTGCTTTAGAAGAGTTGCGTTATAGCAGTGACTATGAAGCTGCTACGCCATCGCAACAAAAAGAAATGGAAAAGCAACTGATCGCTAACATGAACTCCATCACCAATATTGATGAAGATGCTTACATTATGGTAGCGACAAATGGCTTACTGGGCGAGAAGTATCTCAAAATTGTTCCAGGTGGTGGTTTAAATTATTTAAAACGTGGTGATCAAATTGGCAACACACAAAGCACAATGGAAATTGAAGACTTAGTGTCTAAATTTGTGACTGGTGGTGCTGGTGATTCAGCTGCGAAAAAAGATTCAAATGGTTCATCAGATGCAGAAACTGTAGAATTCACAGATGAAACTGCTTCTTTTGTTGAATGATTAAATAGAGGAAAAATAAATGAATACGTTCGTAAAGCAAACACTGACTGTTAGCGTTTTATCGACGATGATTGCGAGTACAGCATTTGCTGCACCTACGGAGACTCCTCCTGCATTTATCAAAAAAGTAGCTGATGGCTTAATTTCACGTTTAAAAGCAGACCAAGCTAAGTTACAAAATAATCCTGCTGCGGTACGCGCAATTGTTCGTCAAAATTTAGATCCATATATTGATTCGCAATCATTTACTCGTATCGTGATGGGAACTTATGCGACGAATCAATATAGTAATGCTGCTCAACGCGCACAGTTTGAGAAGAACTTCCGTGAAACATTGATTGAAAACTATGGTAGTGCTTTCTCTAAGTTCTCTAATCAGACATATACAATTCGTCCCTATAAAGCATCTAACACTAAAAACCCTGTTGTAACGATTGATTTTATTAACAAAGGTGAGAAGATCCCTGTATCGTTCCAATTGGCTGATAAAGGTGATCAGTGGAAGATTCGCAATATCAACGTTTCTGGAATTGACTTAGGTTTGCAATTCCGTAATCAGTTTGCTGCTACTGTGAAGCGTAATGGTGGCGATATCAATAAAGCAATTGCAAACTTTAAGCCTGATGCTGAAGCTGCAGTTGAGAAAAAATAACAGAGAACAATTGTGATTTCACTCAAAGATCAAGAAATTATAGTTTCTGGAAAAATTAGTTTCGACAATGCTGAACAGTATTATCAACAAGGTTTAATGTTGATTCAGCAGGCAAAGCAGTTTCCACTTACTGTAAATTTATCAGGTCTTGAACATGGTAGTACTCTGGCGCTAGCTGTTTTAGTGCGTTTATTGCGTCAAGCACCTGGAATATCGAGTTTACAGTTTAAATCTGTGCCAGAAAAAATGATGAAAATCATTCAATCTTGCCATTTAGAAAATGATTTAAAATTGATTTGATTGAAAAATAAAAAAGCACCTTAGGGTGCTTTTTTATCGCTTTAAAATAGTAATTTACTCAACAGAAGGTACTTCATACGTTGTTTAAAAAACACAACATCCAAGCGTGCTCAAATCCATTTTTTCCATCTAAAATAAATCAGTGGTCCAAATAAGAATACTAGGATAATCAGACTGACAACAACAAAGCTCGTCGTTCCTTGAGCAAAGGGCAGTACATCAGTGTTCATACCATAAATACTGGCCACCAACATCGGGGGAGCAAGCATGCTAGGTAAAATCGAGAATCGACGAATCGTATCATTCTGTTCAGTATTAATGAAACCCGAAGTGGTATCCAATAGGAATCGAACCTTTTGGAACAAGAATGCATCATGTTCTACTAATGAGCGAACATCCTCACTGAGTTCTCGAATATCAGCATCATAAATATGACTGCCTAAGGCACGAGGTCTTGCTAAGAAGGTCAGAACGCGGCGTAAGTCAATCAAACAGAGTTGTGCTTTACCCAACATATCTTCTTTTTGAGCAAGACGGGTAATCATATCATCGAGATCAAGAATTTGTTCACGGTGGCGAACATTCAATACTTCTGTAGAGTAGAGTTCTAGATCCTTGTGGATATCTTCTAAGATATCCGCAAGCTCATCGAGTTTAGCTTCGAGTAAACCCAAAAGTATCCAAGTCGGATCTTTATAGTCAATGTCGTAATCATTACGGCGAGCACGTGCTCGAAAGGCACGGAAAGCAACGAGCTTTTCACCACGTAAAGTAAATAGTCGATCTTTATGTAAAATAAATGCAACGGTTTGAACCGTTCCTAGCATATTGGATGACTCTTCAGGGTCACCATCGACTTGGTAGTTTTTATTTTTCGTTAAAAAATACGTACTGATATGTAAAATGCCATCATCATCACGGTAGAATCGTGCAGATGAAGAAATATCTTCTAATGATTTTAGTGTTGGAAGATTTTGTTTATAGGCATCTAAAACCCATTCTTGCTCATCTTGAGAGGGTGCAATTAAATCGATCCAAACCAATTCAGGGTGTAAATCAAACCCACCATTGATCGTTGCATCTTCTAGACTACCGCGCTCTGTGGCATAAAAGGCTTCAAGCATTTTATCTTTTCTCCCTTGCGCAGTTTGTGTGTGAACGATGGGTGTATTTTAGACAAGGATGCCATGAAAAAAAACTGATTCCATCATTAATTAGGTTAAAAAACACAGAACATATCATTTTAATTGTTGTTATAAAAACTTAAGGCTAATTTTAAATGAATTCTATTGCAATATTTTGTGGTTCAACATTAGGTTCCGATCCTGTTTATGCTGATGCAGCAAAGAAAACAGGGAAATATTTAGCGCAACAAGGCAAGAACTTGGTGTATGGTGGCGGTCGTTCAGGATTAATGGGGATTGTTGCGGATAGTGCATTAGAGGCTGGTGGAAAGGTCATTGGCGTGATTCCACAAGGATTGGTGGATCGTGAATTAGCACATCCAAATTTGACTAAACTTCACGTTGTTACCAGTATGCATGAGCGTAAAACGCTGATGGCAGATTTGTCGGATGGTTTTATTGCCTTACCGGGTGGTGCAGGAACAATTGAAGAAATTTTTGAACAATGGACATGGGCGCAACTCGGTATTCATCTTAAACCTTGCGCATTTTTAAACATTAACGGGTTTTATGATGTTCTATTACAATTCATTCAACATACGACAGATCAAGAGTTTACTCGAGCTCGCTTTACCAATGCATTAATCAATTCAACTTCAATCGAGGATATTGTGTCAAAATTCGAGTCTTATCAGGCACCACAACCGAAATGGGGTGTCCAAGATCGAGAAGATTTGGTGAAACTAGATACATGAGCAAAGTCATTACTGTCGCAGCAGCGATTATTTCCAATGAGGATCAGCAGTTGTTGTTGGTTCGAAAAAAGAATACCCAGTTTTTCATGCAAGTTGGTGGGAAGTTAGAGGAGAATGAGCCTTCTGAGGACACGATTCTGCGAGAAATTAAAGAAGAAATTGGCGCTGAGGCAGTAATAGATCAATATATAGGTCGTTTTGAAACCAAAGCTGCAAATGAAGCGGATCATCAGTTGATTAGTTATCTCTATCGAGTTCAGCTTAAACAAGAGCCTCATATTCATGCAGAAATTGCTGAAATGAAATGGATCGATTTAGATGATGATGCTACGCCTTTAGCACCGTTAACTCGAGAAATCGTGATTCCTTGGTGTAGGCAGCATTTTAATGCCAATTAAAACTTAAAGTGACTGTGTCAATATTCTGCGGCTGCAATGCATGCGATCTGAACGTTCTGACAGCCGAGCTTTTCTAGTGCATTGGCCAACGCATTGACTGAACTCCCTGTGGTCACGACATCGTCAATAATCAGGATATTTCTAAACTTTCCTTTTTCTGAACGTATTGGTTTGAATTGAGATTGAATATCCTCGATTCTTTCTACACGTGTTAAGCCTTTCTGTGAGTGTTGTGCTGAACGTTCAATTGGCTGCCAAATGGGTATTTGCAGTTTTTTGGAAAGAATTTTTCCGATGACCATCATTTGATTATAACCACGCTCTTTCAAGCGCTCGTTTGAAATAGGCATAGGTACAATCGCTTGAAAACGTTTCAGTTTAAGTTCTAGCAATGTGTGTGCTAGAAAAGTTTGATAATGAAGTTGTTGTTCATATTTGAATAAGTGAATAATGCGATCTATAGGAAAGCTATAGTCGAAACAAGCATAAATATTTCTTTCATGTCGATGAATGAGTGAAGGGCTTTTCCATGGGAGCATTGTCCAACAGTCATCACATAATCTGTGGGTTTGAGTTGGAGAGAATCCACATAATTGGCAAGCGCGTCGTGATAATAATGTGTGATAGAGGTTATGAATAGGGCTCAGCATCATGGCTCAAGTTATTTTTATTGTGAGTACCTATGATTATAGCTGAGCTCGTTGATTAAGGAACATATTAAACATACGCATATCTAGGTGCTTCTGGTAACCATCGTTTAAGAAGAGCATCCGCTTGATGTGGGTAATCTTTTAAAATTTGAGTCGCGACATAGTGCGCTTGAGTTAACAGATGGTCATCACGTTCCAATTTAGCCACGCGAAAGCCCATGTCTCCAGTTTGTTTCGTTCCTAACAGTTCGCCTGGGCCACGGATTTCCAAATCTTTTTCTGCTATTAAAAAGCCATCATTGGTTTCACGCATAATGCGTAAACGCTCTTGTCCATTCTGCGATAAAGGACTTTTATACAATAATGCGCAAAAACTTGCTTTAGCACCTCGACCCACACGCCCCCTTAATTGATGTAGTTGAGATAGACCCAGTCGCTCCGCATTTTCAATGACCATGATGGATGCATTTGGTACATCCACTCCAACTTCGATCACAGTTGTTGCGATCAGCAGTTGTAATTGATTGTCTTTGAACTGTTGCATGACAGCTTGTTTTTCATCAGCTTTCATTTTGCCATGAACCAAACCAATATTGAGGTGCGGAAAGCGTTCTTTAATCTCCTGATAAGTCGCTTCAGCAGCTTGGGCATCTAACGTCTCTGATTGTTCCACTAATGTACAGACCCAATAAGCCTGCTTACCTTCAGCGCAGTTTGTCGCAATACGCTGCAGGACCTCTTCACGACGATCGAGTGGAATAGTGACTGTTTGGATTGGGGTACGCCCTGGGGGTAACTCATCAATCACAGAAGTATCTAAATCGCCGTACGCTGACATTGCTAAAGTACGTGGGATAGGCGTGGCGGTCATTACCAACTGATGTGGTGTCGTATCCTGTGCCCCTTTATTTCGTAATGCTAGACGCTGGTCAACTCCAAATCGATGCTGTTCATCAATGATGACAAGACCCAATTTATGAAACTGGACGTTATCCTGAAATAGTGCATGAGTGCCGACGACCAATTGGGCAGAGCCTTCTCTAATCTGCTGTTCTGCAGCAGCGCGTGCTTTCCCTTTTTGTTTGCCTGATAACCAAGAAACTTGGATGCCGAGTGGTTCGAACCATTTTTTAAAATTTAAATAATGTTGTTCTGCGAGGATTTCAGTCGGTGCCATAAGAGCAACTTGCCATCCCTCTTCGAGTGGATGACATGCCGCAATGCCTGCTACTAAGGTTTTGCCTGCACCTACATCACCTTGCACTAGTCTGAGCATCGGTTTGTTTTGTTTAAGATCTTTCACAATTTCATTTGAAACACGTTTTTGAGCATTCGTCATTTCAAAGGGAAGTGTGGAGAGAAGTTGTTTGGCAAATGTTCGACTGGCTGAAAATGCAGGCGCGGAGATCTGTTGAATGTATGCACGACGAGTCAACAAACTAATTTGATGACTGACTAATTCTTCAAAGATGAGACGTTGCTGCGCAGGATGCTGTCCTTCAGCCAGTTGCAACATATTGGCATCGGTGGGAGGGTGATGAATATATTCTAGTGCTTCTTTTAAAGCATACCCATTGGTAAATTTTGCAGGAATCAGTTCTGGTAAATCATGGGCATGTTGTGCTAAAGCTTGTTTAATATATTCGCGCAGTTTAGGTTGAGTGAGTCCTTCCGTTGATGGGTAAATTGCGGTTAGCTGCGTTTTTGGAAGTGGTGTATGATCCGTAATCAATTGAATTTCTGGGTGATACATTTCTAGGCCACGAGCGCCTACTCGTACTTCACCAAACACTCTTAAACGATTTCCAGGCTTTGCGCGATCCATCAATGCTTTATAAATATGATAAAAACGTAAGGTGACTTTTCCAAAATCATCTTGTATTAGTATTGCCATGGATTTGCGTTTACCAGGCGGCATATCCATTGATGCGACAGTGCCTTCAAGTAAATAGCTTCGACCTACTTGAAGGTGATTCATGGGCACAATAGTACTGCGATCTTCATAATCTCGAGGCAGATGAAACAAAAGATCATCCGTATTCCAGATATTTAATTTTTCGAGTAAAGCGGCAGCGGCGTTTCCTACACCTTGCAACTGATGGACTGCAGTCATGTCCCCTCAACTTTGCTTAAATTGAATTTATAAAACTAGAGAATAGGTCTTACATGCATATTCTATTTATCGGTTATGGTAAAACATCGCAACATGTTGCTAAACAATTATTTCAACACAGACATCAAATTACCACAGTCAGTTTAAGCAGGAAAGATCAAGCAGGTGCTATGCATCTTCAACAAGATATACACCAACTTGATTTATCGACATTGTCGCCTATTGATGCAGTATACGTGTTGATTGCACCCAAAGACCCATCACTAGACGGGTATAAAGCTGCTTTCATAGATGCGATTCCACATATGAGAAATCAGCTGGCATTGCATCCCATCCAAAAGATTATTGTTGTCTCATCAACACGCGTTTACGGACAAGATCAAGGGGAGGAGATTGATGACCAAACAGAGATCAATCCGCAAGATGAGAAAGCATTAGTGTTAGCCACAATGGAGAAACTTTGGCAAGAAGCCTTCCCACAGCAATGTATCATTGTGAGACCCACTGGTATTTATGGCGTATCCGTGAAGAGAATGATGCAGCTTGCTCAAAATACAATGACCTATCCCAATGTGCATTGGTCGAATCGAATTCATATCGAAGATTTAGCGGGTTTTCTTGTCCATTTACTTCACGTGGAACATCCAGAAAAAACTTATATTTGTAGTAATAATCAACCCATTCCATTACATGAAATTATTCTGTGGTTCCAAAAGCAGTTAAACATCCTTCCATTAAAATTATTGAGTGAGGCACAGCATGGAAAGAAAATTTATGCCTCTCGAATGTTCAACACTGGTTTTAAATTGAAACATAATCAATTTTTTAAGGATTATCGAGAACTCATTTAGGCATAAAAAAACCCTCGCTGGGGAGGGTTTTAGATACTATTTTTTCTTGCGTTTTAAGCGTTTTTTGGCTTGTTGATCAGCAACTGCATCCAAAGCTTCTTTGAGCTCTTCATCGTTAAATGAAGTGATATGTTGCAACATTTGTAAGGTTACATCATCTAGTACCAAGTTGGCATATTGAGCAACCTCTTTGAATTGTGCATCAAAGACTATTGCGCCTTCTTCGTTATTACTGATATAGCCTTGTTGAGTCAGAACTTTGATAAAACTTTGGAAGAGCGCTTTATCAAAGAATTCAGGTGAGTTGAACTCATAAAGTACAGATAAACGCTGACCTAATAGATGGCTTAAATCTTCGACCTGCTTGGTCGTAATATTTCCAGAGCCACGTTGAGTAATTAGGGCAAGTGTCATGTAGTAGCGTTCAATACTTTGCTTCACTGGAGCAGCAAGCACGACTAACTGATTGTGTTGTTCAGAGTTAGGTGCAGGGCTACATAAATTTCCATGTTCATCAATCGTAATCAACTGTGCTTCTACCAGACCTTGAACATAGTTACAGATCTGTTCTTTAAGCTCATCCGTATTCCACTTAAGGAAAAGTTCAGCTTTCAAGAATGGATAAAGTGTACGAATGACATTAATCAAATCGCCCTGTGAAATTTTACCATTGTGCTCGACCATCGCAGCAATCAGTGATGGCAAGACATAAGCATGCAAAATATTATTGCGGAAATATGTCAGTAATACTGCTTGACCATCTTCAATCGCAATGATGTCGCCAAGGACATGTTTTACACGCTTAATCAACTTGAGTTTTAAACCATAAGCAATGATTTCTTTACCAGACAGTGGTGTGATTTGAACTCGATGATCATAAGGTAAAGCTGTTAGAAGATTGCGATAGGTATCTAACTGTTTAATACAAATCTCTTCATCAAGCGTGTGCTTGGAAGTCGATAGAAGAATAAGTGACAATAACGAAACTGGGTTGATAACAGCAGCACGGTTAATATTTTCAAGAATTGCATTTGCTGAGGTGTTGACTGCATCAGAAACTTCTTGAGGAATCGGGTCATCATTCTTCTCAATTTTGATATGTTCAGCACCATGCTGTTTCAAAATCTCATCAAGGAAGACGGGTTCACCAAAGTTTACGTGTACTTTACCGAAGATGCGTTCAATCTTTCTTAAGGTTTGTAAAATACCAAAGATAGATTCGGCCTCTTTAGGCTTACCATTCATTTCACCGACGTAAGTTGCACCTTCCATCAGGCGTTCATAACCAAAATAGGTCGGGACAAATACAATAGGTTTAGCACGACCACGCAAATGACTATGCACAGTCATTGCCAACATACCTGTTTTCGGCGGTAATAAACGTCCAGTACGTGAACGTCCACCTTCAATAAAGTATTCTAATGGCGTGTTGCGCGATAGGATACTGTATAGATATTCTTTGAATACAGTGGTGTATAACGCATTTCCACGGAAGGTTCGACGTATAAAGAATGCACCGCCACCACGTAAAAGCTGTCCAACGAATGGCATATTCAGGTTATCACCTGCAGCAATGTACGGTACCATCATCCCACGCTTATAAATCACATAAGAGAGTAATAGGTAGTCAATATGGCTACGATGACAAGGTGTATAAATAATTTCGTAGTCTTTCGCTAATTCACGAACTGTATTGAAATTATGTACTTCTACGCCGTCATAGAGTTGAGTCCAAAGACGCGTCAGGGCTTGTTCTGCAAAACGTACGGTTGCATGAGAATAGTCTGATGCAATTTCATTCACGTAGCCGATCGCACGGCGCTCAGCTTCAATCAAACTGATTTTAGAGCGAATACTTTCTTTGCGAATTCCGTCCTGAACATCTTGAGATTTAATCAATGATTGCATCACGTTTCGACGATCTGACAAATCTGGACCTAATACAACTTCACGCTGACGATCTAGATAATCATTGAGTTGATTGACGATATATGTTGCAGGAGACAAGTTTGGATGTGTTACACGTGCGTAATCTACCAATTCGCGCAGTGATTTTGGTTCATGGAATTCAAGAAAAGATTGGCGACCATGTAAACCAATATTCATCAGTTGTTTAACAGTACTTGGCGTTGCCCAAGTGTCCGTAAATAGCAATTTAAATAATGAATCTTCTTTGTCCGGTGAGCGGCCCCACAATACAGTCACAGGTATAAGTTCAATGTCAGTATCTGGATGCTTATCCAATATCTCGATCAATCTGAGGAGACGAGGCGGAAATGCATGGGGTGGCGGATTAAGTAAGTTTGTTTCATCTTGGTGTTGTAAAAATAATACAGCAGCTTTCTCTTTATGGTCCCCGATCATGAGTGGGTCAAGTGCTGGCGCGAGATTTAATCGACGAGTTTCGCCGTCAACCACTAACGCATTACTACGCGAGTAATTTTGTAATACATAGCACACCACTTTTTTGTGAGTCGTATTATTTTCAGTGGGTGGTGTTGAAGGTTGGGTTTCAGTAGGAACCTCTCCAAGAACATGCGGTGTTACTACGAGGTCAAGCAACTTACTGGAAAGTCGACGATACATTTGACCAAAGCCATTCTTGGACATACATACTCCTAGCCAAAGACGAATTTCGCATGACGCGAATGAAGGCAATTATTTTCTTAAATCTGTGATCAAAACAATATGTCATTTTCTAACAAAATGCACAGAATTTGGATGAATTTTCGTTAATAATCGTATTTTTAGCCAAAATATCAAATTTGTTTTATGACAATATAGTCAAGCAAAGTTTAGTTGTTTACTCGGAAATTATGGCAATATAAAGATTGAGTCATTAAATTGGAAAATCTGTTTAAATTCAACAGGCCCAATTTAATGTCGTAGCAATGAAATATATAGGTCCGATATGAATCAGCTCACGCAAGAACTCGTAGATTTACTCACGCTAGAAAGACTTGAAGAAAACATTTTTAGAGGCAAAAGCCAAAATTTGGTTGGCAAACGTGTCTTTGGTGGGCAAGTTCTAGGTCAAGCGTTACGTGCTGCTTCATATACAACTGATCGCCCTGCACACTCATTGCATGCATATTTCTTATTTGGTGGGGATGTTAATGCACCCATTATTTATGAAGTAGATCGAATCCGTGATGGACGTAGTTTCGTGAGTCGCCAAGTTCGTGCGATTCAACATGGCAAGACGATATTCATGTGTATGGTATCTTTTGCAGACCAAGAAGAGGGTCTCAATTATCAAGTTGCTGAACCAGAATACCCGCCAGTAGATGAGCTAAAATCTGAAGCTGAACTCAAGAAAATGATTGTCGATTTCGTACCAGAGAATGTGCGTGCCAGCTTTATGCGTGATCGTCATGTTGAAATTAAGCCTGTAATGCCAGTCAATCCATTCCAACCACAACCTGAAGCGCCGTCTTACGCGCACTATATTCGTACACACGATCGTTTGGCTGATGATGTAGATGAAAATGCATTACATCAGGCGATCGCTGCTTTTTATTCAGACTTTACTTTGATGACAACTGCACTACGACCACACGGACTCAGTTATATTTCACCGAGTTTACAATGTGCCAGCATTGACCATACCATGTACTTTCATAAACCATTTCGTGTAGATGATTGGATGCTCTATGACATGGAAGCAACGATTAGTGCAAGTTCTAGAGGATTGAACTTTGGACGAATGTGGCAAAATGGACAATTGGTCTGTAGTACAGTGCAAGAAGGTCTAATTCGAATTCGTGAAATCGAAACGCAATAAGATAATTGATCCATGCTTCAAGCCAAATCTTCAGATTTGGCTTTTTACTTCATATTTGTATTTATAAATTATTCGTTTCGGTTGCAAAGCTAACAAGAAAAAATGATCGATTCTTGAGGGCGCTCATGGCATAGTGCGACTAATAAATCAAAATGAAAAGCACATGACATGAGTCTAAATACGCAAATTTTAATTGCTGCAATTTTAGGTGTGGCTTTTGGCTTCTTGTTAAATGTATTCCCTGATACAGCATTTTTTAACGGAAGTTTATATGGCTTAGGGATTGCCAGTAGTATCTTTATCGGCCTACTGAAACTATTACTGATTCCTCTCATTTTTAGTTCTATTGTTGTCGGAGTTTCCAATCTACAGACTGGTGGCCAACTTGGTAGAACTTGGAAAATTACCCTCGCTTGTTGTGTCACAACCACAACTTTGGCACTGATTTTGGGGCTTGCGTGTGCGCATCTTTTCGAGGTCGGGAAGGGTGTAGACATCACCATTTTTCAAGAGACCATGAATCAGCATCAGACGCCTGATACTTTGACGCCCTCGAGTTTTTTTACCAACTTTATCCAAAATACACTAATAAACCCGTTTAAAGCATTTGCTGAAGGTAATGTGTTAGCCATTGTCGTTTTTGCACTTTTAATTGGGGTGGCTCTCGTTAAAGGTGGTGAAAAATTTAAAACAGTGAAAGCGTTGAGTCAGCAATTTTTTGAAATCATGATGTTGATGATTGGTTGGGTGATGAAGCTCGCACCAATAGGGATTTTTGCGTTACTGGCAAAGTTAATCGCGACGGAGGACCTATCCGTTCTGAGTCGATTAGCAGAATTCGCAGCAGTAGTCACGGGAACGACCATCTTTCATGGTCTTGTTGTTTTGCCTTTGTTGCTCTGGATTTTCGGGAGAATGAATCCAATTACATTTTTTAAGGGAACACGAGTAGCCTTGATTACGGCGTTTGCTACCAGCTCAAGTTCCGCAACCATGCCGTTATCAATGAAGTGTGCTCAGGAAAATTTAGGAGTAAGACCCCAGACTGCAGGATTTGTGATCCCGCTCGGGACACAGTTGAATATGGATGGGACGGCATTATATGAGGCTGCGGCGGCGCTGTTTATTGCGAATTTAATGGGGCTTGACTTAACGTTAGGACAACAATTGATTGTGTGTGCGACAGCAATGATTGCATCTTTAGGGGCACCAGGTATACCTAGCGCAGGTATGGTTACCATGATTATGGTTTTACAATCAGTTGGACTTCCAGCAGAAGCAATCGCGATATTATTGCCGATTGACCGTTTGTTAGATACTGTCAGAACAGTGGTTAATGTGCAGGGGGATATGATGATTAGTGTTGTTGTAGATCGTTACATGAATCCTGATCATGAACCCATTGAAAAAAATACAGCTTAAAAGATTGGATCAGATATAAAAAAGCAGGGATCACCCTGCTTTTTTATTAAATACATTATGCAACTTTCAGTGCTGCGCGTTCTGCTGCTGGTGATTGATTTAGATAGTTAATCGCATCTTCAGTTTTTGCTTCATGAACAGGGTCATACCAAGGCATTAAATAGCCGAGTTGTTGAGAAACAAGCCAGAATGGGTGAGGGAGTAAACCATTGTCTTTTTGGGCAATTCGTGCCCATTCACGCCAAATCCAAGGTTTGTAAACAGCTGGTTTAATTGATTTAAAGCGAGGGTCTTGACCCATAATATGAGCAGCCCCATCAACCCATAAACCTAATACAGCAGCAATCACAACTACACTTTGATAATAGCGAGAAATATAACCACCGCCGAGATGACGATATAAGTCAAATGCAACGGTACGGTGTTCAATTTCTTCAGCTCCATGCCATTTTACGAGATCGAGCATATTGGCATCAGCGCCCAATTCTCCCCATGTTTTGTTGTACAAGGCATATTTGCCGAGGACACAAGTCATATGTTCAACAGTAGCAATAATACCTAATCTGAATAAATCCCACTGATGATCTAAGGCTTTTGGGATGTTTAGACCTAAAGGTTTATCCGCTAAAAGTTTTCCAAAAAGAAAGTCCATGATATCGAGGTTACGTTGAATATCGATATGACGTGCGCTGAGATATTCTTTATTTGCTGAATTATGTGCTTGAGCGTGCATCGCTTCTTGGCGAATAAAAGCTTTCACATCTTCTGCAAGTTTTTCATCAGTAATTTTGGGCAAAACTTTGTTGTACAGACGACAAAACCAAAATTCGCCTGCTGGTAAGATGTTATTAATTTCATTGATAAAATAACTAACGAAAGGCTGATTTGGAACCCAATCTACTGGTGTATCCGCCCACTCAAATTTAACTTTACGAGGTTTGATGTGATACTCAATAGAAGATCCAATCTTACTATTTCTTAATCGAGACAATAATTTCATCACACTTTCCTGAATTTTTGTTGTGATTATCATTTTCAGTATAAAAAAATGCCCTCAAATAACCTTAGCATTTGAGGACATTGATATATCAATTAGTGAATGTAATGATTTAACCATTCGGTAGGGTAGATACTATTCGGCTTTGTTGGATTTTAGTTCGGTTGTTTCGCTTGGTGATTCATCATCTTCTTGAATAACATGATCAAAATCTTCATCGATGTCTGATTCACTTACTTCAGGAATTGCACTTAGATCAAATCCGTTAGGCTGCTCAAGCGTAAAATTTAAACGACCAGCAATAACGCTTGCGAGTTCTTCAAGACCATGCTTATTGAGGGATGAGAACAATTGGATAGAGAAGTTAAGCTTCATTTTCTTTAATTGAGCTTTGACTTCTTGCAATGCTTTGGAAGCTGGACCACGATTTAACTTATCTGATTTTGTTAATAAAACATGGACAAATAATTTACGTGAATAAGCCCATTCTAACATCATAACATCGAAATGTTGTAAAGGGTGTCGTATGTCCATTAACAGTACAAGCCCTTGTAAACTTTCACGATGAATGAGGTAGTTTTCAAGCTCTTTTTGCCAAATGATTTTCATGCTTTCAGGTACAGCAGCATAGCCATATCCAGGAAGGTCAACTAATCTTTGTTCGGCATTGCCCATGCTAAAAAAGTTAATCATTTGTGTGCGACCAGGTTTTTTAGACGCACGTGCAAGTTGTTTTTGATTGGTTAATGCATTAATCGCACTCGATTTACCAGCATTCGAGCGACCTGCAAAAGCAATCTCATAACCTGTGTCTTCTACACATAAATTCAGTTTTGGTGCACTCATTAAGAATTCGGCTTTGCGCAACCAGTTGAGCGCTTGAACCGAATATTCAGTAATCGCTGGATCGGCTTTTTTCTCATAGCTGATCTTTTGCTTTGGGGCATTTGACGCCTTACTGTTTTTCGACTTTCCTCTGCTGTGATGCATAGCTCAACTTCAATAACTCAATTTACAATCAGCTATTATAAAGGAAGTCGCGCATGCAAGCGAATACTCAATCGAATTGAGTCAATCTATGGTGTAACTTGAATGAAAGGAATGGGTGAATCTGAATTGAATTTTATACCTGAGGTGGGTATAACATCCTTCAGTTTAAATTGATCTAAATGCTGATAAAACTGTTTGACTGCATGATCTAAAATGCCTTTTAAGCCACAGTCACTTCTTAATACGCATGGTGGGTTATGACACTCTACAATTTGCTGATCGCCTTGAAGTGTTCTCACTAAAGTCCCTAATGAGATATTCAGAGTTTGAGGGGCTAGACGTATACCGCCACCTTTGCCTCGAGTGGTCATTAGCCAATTTTGTTTTGCCATAAAGTGAACGATTTTCATGGCGTGGTTTTCTGAGACCTGCAATTGGTTTGCCAGTTCTGCAATGGTATAAGGCAAGTCACGAGGTTGTGCGACATACATCAATATACGCAGGGCATAGTCGGTAAATTTATTCAGTTGCATAGATCGTCATAAAAGATAGCTTATTTCTATCTTAACATTGAAAGCCCCATGAACGGAGCTTTCAATGATCTCTTAAAATCTTATTTCGGTTAAAGATTTAGATGAATTAATTTTTTAGTGGTGCAGACACCTCAACCACATCACCTACTTGATAGTGGTTTAATAAGATATTTGCCACAGAATATTCAGTTGCTTCATCTACCGCTTTTACTGTGATTTGATACTGGTCAGCTTGTGCAGCATCAAAGCTAAATTGTTGTGGTTGGCGCATCTCTTGCCCCGGTACTTGGACTCGTACCGAAATATATTCACCTGCTTCAGCCGTCGCAATGGTGTGACCGTCTTTGGCAGCTAAAGTTAAGGTTTTGGTGTTAGCTTCAGCTTCAATCGCTGTAATTTTAAATTCACGCCAGCCAGCCCAACCGCCATTTTGTGCAGTCAAAGCTTCATATTTTGATTTTTCGACACCGATTAAAATGTCTGCCAATTGCATATACGCGGCTTTCCAAGCAGCAATCAGATCAGAGTCCATTGGCACATCTAATACTTCGCTGATTGAATGCAGAAGGTTTTCACCCACAATCGAGTATTGATCCGCTTGAATGTCTAAACTTACGTGTTTAGTGGTAATTCGCTCAATCGCTTTTGCCAAAACTGTAGGATTTTCAATATTTTCAGCATATGCCAAAACAGCAGCAGCTAAAGCACGTGGCTGACGACCAGTACTTTGATGATCCATGTTAAATGTATTTTTTAACTCGGGGTTGTTGTTCAGCATGCGATTATAGAAATAGGTTGTAAGGGCAACACCATTCTCACGCAGGACGGGAACAGTCGCTTTTACAAGTTCAATATGTTGTGGCGTCATGAGCTTCAACTTTAGTTTTATTAAAAGATATATTTAAAATACATCTTTTAGGGTCGAGCTGCAATATGACTTGCATAGAAAACCTTAAAATAATTATGGGATATTGAGATATCCCATAATGAAGTTAAAAATGATGAGTAAAGGGAGGGCTATTTTTTTCCAAATAATGAGCCCAGTAGACCGCGTACGATTTTTTGCCCAGTGCTTCCGCCGAGGCTTCGTGCAGCACTTTTAGCAAACGTACCGACAATATCTTGGGTGAGTTTTTCGCGTTGTTTGGCTGCACGTTCTGCTTCTTTTTGTTGTTCACGGGCAAGGCGTTCTTGTTCTTTGGCTTGCTGTTTTGCGAAAGCTTCTTGCTCTTTAGCAATTTGCTTCGCGTAGGCCTCTTGTTCCTTAGCTTGTTGTTTTGCTAACGCTTCTTGTTCGGATTGTTGTTGACGCTGAACTACTTTGTTTTGCAGCATTTCAAAAGCACTTTCTCGATCAAGTACTTGCTCATAAACACCTGCAACCACACTGTTTGTCATGAGCGTCTTACGCTCTTCAAGCGTGATAGGTGTAAAAGATGAATATGGGGGCATGACCCAGCCGCGTTCAACCCTTTGTGGCGTGCCTTTCTCATCTAGACAGCTAATTAGCGCTTCACCAACTGCCAACTCCGTAATGGCGTCCTGTACTTTGAATGCAGGATTGGGTCTAAAAGTATCAGCTGCAGTTTTTACTGCTTTTTGATCTTTTGGTGTGAAGGCACGAAGTGCATGTTGAACACGGTTGCCCAGTTGTCCTAAAACACTTTCAGGTAAATCGAGCGGATTTTGGGTGACAAAATAAATACCTACTCCCTTAGAGCGGATTAAGCGTACCACTTGTTCGATCTTTTCTTGCAAAGCAGGGCTGGCATTGTCAAACAGTAAATGAGCTTCATCGAAGAAAAATACCAATTTCGGTTTATCCATATCACCGACTTCAGGTAATTGTTCAAACAGTTCGGAAAGCATCCACAGTAAGAAAGTCGCATAAAGCTTTGGTGTGTTCATTAATTTGTCGGCAGCGAGCAAATTAATATTGCCATGTCCTTGTGTATCAGTTTGGATAAAATCCATGAGGTCTAATGCAGGCTCACCAAAAAATTGATCACCGCCTTGATCGGCTAGTGCTAGCAAATTACGTTGGATTGCACCCAAGCTAGCAGGAGAAAGATTGCCGTATTCTGCTTTAAAGTCAGCTGCATGCTCAGTCACATAAGTGATCATCGCCTTGAGGTCTTTAAAGTCGATCAGTAATAAACCTTGATCATCCGCGATGCGGAAAATCGCAGAAAGCACACCTTCTTGGGTGTCATTCAAATTCAGCATTCGGGCTAAAAGCAATGGACCAATTTCTGATACTGTAGTCCGAATCGGATGACCTTGTTCGCCAAATAAATCCCAAAAAACCACAGGTGATGCGCTAAATGGGATTGATTCAATATTGAGGCTCTTGATGCGTTCATCAAATTTTGAATTATTTTCACCTGCTTTGGCAAGGCTAGAGACATCACCTTTTGCATCGGCTAAAAATACCGGCACACCAATACGAGAAAAGCTCTCTGCCAAGACCTTTAAAGTGACTGTTTTTCCTGTTCCTGTTGCGCCGGCAATCAAGCCATGTCGGTTTGCCAGTTGCGAATGTAAAACAATCTCTTGGGATGTATCTGAGGTTTTTTTTGCGATGACAATTGGTGTGCCCATAATTATTCCTTTTTATTCGATCTTTTGTTGTTGCATTATTTTGAGTGCTTGTTGAATATCTTCTATCAAATCGTGAGGATGTTCCAGTCCTATACAAAAACGAACCAATATTCCTTCTTGTAAATGTGGATGTGCAAGCTCACGCATTTGATCAATTTGATAGAGCATTACTAAACTCACTGGGCCACCCCAGCTAAAACCTAATTTAAACAGGTGGAGAGCATCACAAAAATGGCGTATATCTTGAAGATTATATTTTTTATCAAAAATTACACTGATTAAACCTGCACTTAATTCTGATATGCAAACTTCCTTCCAAAAAGTATGACCTGCAGATTTTGGATTGGCAGGGTGTAACACTTGTGCAAACTCATTTTGCTGTTGAAGCCAGCTCAATAAAGTTAGCGCTGATTTAGATTGGTGCGTATAACGGAGTTCCATTGAAGATAGGCTGCGCTGAATCTGTGCAGTATCATCGCCTGATATTGAAATCCCTTGAATTGCATGCATACGAAATAGCTTGTGGTATAAATCCTTGGTTTTTGTAACGACACTCCCCATGAGAATGTCACCACCACCGCTTGGATATTTGGTGAGTGCATGGACGGTGATATCGACTGCTAAGTGTTCTGTACCAAAATCAAAAGCATTAAAAGCCAGACCTGCTCCCCAAGTATTATCAAGTGCGGTAAGGATCTTATGCGTTTGAGCTTTTTTGACCAGATTCTTTAAATCTGGAAATTCGAGTGTTACAGATCCTGCAGCTTCTAACCAAATTAACTTAGCTTTATCACTGGGTTTAAAGCTCTCAACATCAATTGGGTTATAGACCTTAACGGCAATACCATAACGTGATTCTAGGTTTCGCAAATGCTCCATATTTGGACCGTAAATATTGTCCGCGACCCAAACTTCATCACCATGTGCTAAAAAACAAGAATTCACCAAGTTGATTGCAGCGAGTCCGCTTGGTGCAAGGAGGCAGTATTCTCCGCCTTCTAATTGTGCAATATTGTCGCCTAGCGTAAACGTGGTAGGGGTGCCATGTGTTCCGTAACTATAGTCATAAGCATCGGTCCAATGGCGATTGAAAAGAGCATCGGTATTTTCAAAAATGATCGTTGATGCACGATAAATAGGGGGTTGAATACTATTTAAAAGTTGAGGTGCTTTTCTAGGGCTATGTATGAGTTGAGTTTGCGTATTTATTTTCACAATTTACCTGTATAAACCGTCATTTTATAACTAACAAAACATACTACTAAAAAACTGCATAGCTGTGCTTTGTTTAAAATTATTTAACAACCTATAGGTTGGCTTCATTTTTGCAACTGCTAGTGCAATATAAGAAAAGTTCGGGTTGGAAAATGAAGCCATTAAAAGTGCATTACTTTCAGCATATTGCTGGTGAAGGGTTCGGAAGTTGTTATGAATATTTAAAATCAATTGGAGCACAAATTAGTGCTACGGAGTTTTTTGCATTACCTGTTGAGATGGCATTAGAAATCGAGGCGTTACCAGCAATTGAAGATATTGATTTACTCATCATCATGGGTGGAGCAATGAGTGTAAATGATGAGGCAAATTATCCATGGCTAAAAATAGAAAAAAGATGGATCCGTCGATATTTATCACTAGGCAAGCCTGCAATTGGTTTGTGTCTCGGAGGTCAGCTTATAGCCAATGCTTTGGGAGCAAGTGTACGTTTAAATGAACAACAAGAGTTAGGTTGGACTAATGTCTTCAGAACTCAACATGGTTTATCAGATTACTTTGAAATACCTAAAGAATTGGAAATAATGCAATGGCACAGTGAGACTTTTGAGATTCCTAAAGGAGGCGTCAGACTGGCTGAAAATAATGTGTGTGCAAATCAAATGTACCAAATTGGAAAGAATGTGCTGGGTTTTCAGTTTCATCCAGAAATAACGCCGAAAGTTTTACAAATGTATATTGAGAATGAAGAGCATGAGAAGGTATTTTCTGGCACTTATGTACAATCATTAGATACCTTAAAACAAACAAAAAAAACGAGGTTTCAAAAAGGGAATGAATTGCTGATCGATGCAATTGATTATGTATTGGGGTTCGGGCAGGGTGTACAAAAGAAAGCCGCCAACGCTTAACCGTAAATTGAGAAAAAAAGATAAATAGGTTTGCTTAACAGTTAAACAATCGTTATAATGGGCGACCCTTTGATATTAAGGGCTAAACAACGTTGATTGTTGTTTAGATCGTTACAGTCGTGGCATCGATCACGACCTTAGTGATTTTCACTGCCTCTGACACTTGCCTTGTTTTCGGACAGGGGGAGATGCGTCATGGGTGATTCTTTATATATTTGGCTTGGAGTTTACTGGTATGTCTAACCAGAGAATCCGTATCCGTTTGAAGTCTTTTGATCACCGTTTAATTGATCAATCTTCTCAAGAGATCGTAGAAACAGCAAAACGTACTGGCGCACAAGTTTGTGGTCCAATCCCGATGCCAACTCGCATCGAGCGTTTTAACGTTCTAACTTCACCGCACGTTAACAAAGACGCGCGTGATCAGTATGAAATCCGCACTTACAAGCGTTTGATCGACATCGTTCAACCTACAGACAAAACTGTAGATGCATTGATGAAATTAGATCTTGCAGCTGGTGTAGACGTTCAGATCGCATTGGGTTAAGGCTTTCGGTTAATTAACACTCTAAGTTAATTAAGCCGCTTTTTTAGAGGTTTATGCACATGGCTATTGGTTTAGTCGGTCGCAAGTGCGGTATGACACGTATCTTTACAGATGCTGGTGTTTCTGTACCTGTTACAGTGATTGAGGTTGATCCTAACCGCATCACTCAAATCAAAACGCTTGAAACTGATGGTTATCAAGCGATTCAAATCACTACTGGTGAACGTCGCGAATCTCGCGTTACTAATGCTCAGAAAGGTCACTTCGCTAAAGCGGGTGTTGCTGCTGGTCGTTTAGTTCAAGAGTTCCGTGTTACAGAAGCTGATCTTGAAGGTCGTGAAGTTGGCGGAACTATCGGTGTAGATTTGTTCACAGTGGGTCAAATCGTTGACGTAACTGGTCAGTCTAAAGGTAAAGGTTTCCAAGGTGGTGTTAAGCGTTGGAACTTCCGTACTCAAGACGCTACTCACGGTAACTCTGTTTCTCACCGTGTTCTAGGTTCTACAGGTCAAAACCAGACTCCTGGTCGCGTATTCAAAGGCAAAAAAATGGCTGGCCATTTAGGTGCTGAACGCGTAACTACACAGGGTCTTGAAATCGTTGCTATCGATACAGAGCGTTCAGTTCTTGTAGTTAAAGGCGCGGTTCCTGGTGCTACCGGTGGTGACGTAACTGTTCGTCCTACTATCAAGGCTTGAGGGGAAATAACGTGAATTTAAATACTGTTTCCGGCTCTGCTGTTGAATTATCAGAAGTTGCGTTCGGTCGTGAATTCAATGAAGCTCTTGTACACCAAGTTGTTACAGCTTATTTAGCTGGTGGTCGTCAAGGTTCAAAAGCTCAGAAATCACGTGCAGACGTTTCTGGCGGTGGTAAAAAACCATTCCGTCAAAAAGGTACTGGTCGCGCTCGTGCTGGTTCTATTCGTAGCCCAATCTGGGTTGGCGGTGGTAAAACTTTTGCTGCTCGTCCACAAGACTGGTCTCAAAAAGTAAACCGTAAAATGTATCGCGGTGCTATGCAATGCATCCTAGCTGAACTTGTTCGTCAAGATCGCTTAGTTTTAGTTGAAGAGTTTGCTGTAGCTGCTCCAAAAACTAAAGAATTGCTTGCAAAACTTAACGACTTGAATGCTACTCGTGCATTAATCGTTACTGATGCTGTTGATGAGAACTTGTATCTAGCTGCTCGTAACCTTCCACACGTTGATGTGGTTGATGCTGCTGCTATCGATCCTGTTAGCTTGATCGCGTTCGATAAAGTTGTTATGTCTGTAGCTGCTGCTAAGAAAATTGAGGTAGAACTCGGATGAACAACGAACGTATCTATCAAGTCCTAAAAGGACCTGTATTCTCAGAAAAAGCACAAGTTTTAGGTGAAACTGCTGGTGTTCAAGTGTTTAAAGTTGCTATCGATGCAAACAAACTTGAAATCAAAAAAGCAGTTGAACAATTATTTGGTGTAGAAGTTGTTAAAGTTAACACGACTATCACTAAAGGTAAGACTAAACGCTTTGGTAAAACTATCGGACGTCGTTCTGATGTTAAAAAAGCATACGTCACCCTGAAAGCTGGCCAAGATGTAGAAATGGCTGACTTGGGCGATACCGCTGAAAGCACAGCGGAATAAGGACGAGAATTATGCCTATTCAAAAATGTAAGCCAACGTCTCCAGGACGTCGCTTTGTAGAGAAAGTCGTTCACGACCATCTTCACAAAGGTGCGCCTTATGCTCCGTTGGTAGAAGCTAAAAAACGTACTGGTGGTCGTAATAACAACGGTCACATTACTACACGTCACGTTGGTGGTGGTCACAAGCAACATTACCGTATTGTTGACTTTAAACGTAACAAAGATGGCATTCCTGCGACTGTAGAGCGTATCGAATACGATCCTAACCGTACTGCACACATTGCATTAGTTTTGTATGCTGACGGTGAGCGTCGTTATATCATTGCGCCTAAAGGTCTACGTGCTGGTGATAAAGTTCAATCTGGTAACGATGCTCCAATTCGTCCAGGTAACTGCTTACCACTTCGTAACATGCCTATCGGTTCTACTCTTCACAATATCGAGCTTAAAATCGGTAAAGGCGCTCAATTAGTGCGTTCTGCTGGTGCTTCTGCTCAGTTATTGGGTCGTGACGGTTCTTACGCAATTATTCGTCTACGTTCTGGCGAAATGCGTAAAGTACACGTTGAATGTCGCGCAGTTCTTGGTGAAGTTTCTAACCAAGAAAGCAACTTACGTTCACTAGGTAAAGCTGGTGCTTCACGCTGGCGTGGTGTTCGTCCTACCGTTCGTGGTATGGCGATGAACCCGGTAGATCACCCGCATGGTGGTGGTGAAGGGCGTAACAAAGGTATTCAACCTGTAAGCCCATGGGGTCAAAAAGCTAAAGGGTACAAGACACGTACCAATAAGCGTACGACTAAGATGATCATTCGCGACCGTCGCGTTAAGTAACAAGTAAAGGAATCTGACAATGCCTCGTTCTCTGAAAAAAGGCCCATTCGTCGATGCGCACTTGTTCGCTAAGGTTGAAGCGGCTATCGCGGCTAATAACCGTAAGCCGATCAAAACTTGGTCGCGTCGTTCGATGATCCTCCCGGATTTTGTTGGTTTAACAATTTCTGTACACAATGGTCGTAACCATGTTCCGGTAATCGTATCTGAGCATATGGTTGGTCACAAGCTTGGTGAATTTGCACCGACTCGTACTTACCGTGGTCACGGTGTTGACAAGAAATCTAAACGTTAATAGGTGCTATGATGGAAGTAACTGCTAAATTACGCGGTGCCGCTATCTCGGCACAAAAAGCTCGTTTGGTTGCAGACTTGATTCGCGGCAAATCTGTTGCGCACGCTCTTAACATCCTAAACTTCAGCAACAAAAAAGCTGCAGTTTTAGTTAAGAAAGCGTTGGAATCTGCGATTGCAAATGCTGAACATAATAACAGTTTAGATGTAGACGATCTTAAAGTTTCTACGATCTACGTTGATGAAGGCATGAGCCTTAAACGTATTTTGCCACGTGCTAAAGGCCGTGCAGATCGTATTACTAAGCGTACTTGTCACATCACCGTTAAGGTAGGGGTTTGATATGGGTCAGAAGGTTCATCCAATCGGTATCCGCCTAGGTGTTGTGAAACGTCATAACGCTAACTGGTATGCGAATCCGAAACAATACGCTGAATACTTGCTTAAAGATCTTCAAGTTCGTGAGTTTTTAAACAAAAAACTTAAGAATGCGATGGTGAGCAATATTCTTATCGAACGTCCAACAGGCGCTGCTAAAGTAACAATTAGCACTGCTCGTCCTGGTATCGTGATCGGTAAAAAAGGCGAAGACATTGAAAAATTACAGCGCGAACTTACCAATATTATGGGTGTTCCAGCGCAAGTAAGCATCAACGAAATTGATCGTCCAGATTTAGACGCTCGTCTAGTTGGTGAAGCAATTGCTTCTCAATTAGAAAAACGTGTAATGTTCCGTCGTGCTATGAAGCGTGCGGTTCAAAACACTATGCGTGCTGGTGCGAAAGGTATCAAAGTTGAAGTTTCTGGTCGTTTAGGCGGTGCAGAGATTGCACGTACTGAATGGTATCGTGAGGGTCGTGTACCTCTACATACTCTTCGTGCTGACATCGACTATTCAGCGGTTCGCGCAGAAACTACTTACGGTACGATCGGCGTTAAAGTTTGGATCTTCCGTGGTGAGATCTTGGGCGGCATGAAACAAGTCATGAACCCAGCTCCAGCTGAAGAACGTCCAGCTAAACGTGGTCGCGGTCGTGGTGAAGGTCAAGAGCGTCGTGGTCGTCGCAATGATCGTTCTGCTGAAAAAGGAGAATAATCCATGTTGCAACCTAAACGTACTAAATTCCGTAAAGTGCAAAAAGGCCGTAACACTGGTCTAGCACATCGCGGTAGCACAGTATCTTTTGGTACTATCGCACTTAAATCAGTTGAACGTGGTCGCATGACTGCGCGTCAAATTGAAGCAGCGCGTCGTACAATCAGCCGTCGTGTAAAACGTGGTGGTAAGATCTTTATCCGTGTATTCCCGGACAAACCAATTACTGAAAAACCATTAGAAGTTCGTATGGGTAAAGGTAAAGGTTCTGTGGAATATTGGGTTTGTGAAATCAAACCAGGTAAGATCCTGTACGAAATGGAAGGTGTGAACGAAGAATTAGCGCGTGAAGCATTTACGCTTGCTGCTGCTAAACTTCCGTTTAAAACCACTATCGTGACTCGGACGGTAATGTAATGAAAACTAAAGATCTACGTGAAAAGTCGGTAGAAGAATTGACAGCTTTGCTTGATGAGCAACAGTTGAACCAATTCCGTCTTCGCATGGCTAAAGCAACTGGTCAATTGGGTAAATCGCACGAAGTGCAATTAACTCGTAAAACTATTGCTCGCATCAAGACCCTCCTTACCGAAAAACAGGGGAACGCACAATGAGTGAGCAAACAGTTCGCACGTTAACAGGCAAAGTAGTAAGCGACAAGATGGACAAGTCTATCGTTGTTCTTATCGAACGCCGCGTTCAACACCCGTTGTATGGCAAATCAATCCGCCGTTCAACAAAATTACACGCTCATGATGAGAACAACACTGCTAAAACTGGCGATGTTGTAACTATCAAAGAAAGCCGCCCAATTTCTAAAACTAAGTCTTGGACTTTAGTTGAAGTTGTTGAAGCAGCTGCTGAGTAAATAACGTTCTTGTTGCATCATCGGTCAATTTCGAGTACTCTTTGAGCCTTTCGAAATTGTGACCGGTGATGCTCGGTTTTGGAGTAGGGCAATGATTCAGACCGAAACTATGCTCGACGTAGCAGACAACAGTGGTGCTCGCCGCGTACAATGTATTAAAGTACTTGGTGGTTCACATCGTCGTTATGCTTCAGTTGGCGACATTATTAAAGTTACTGTAAAAGAAGCAATTCCACGTGGCCGTGTTAAAAAAGGCGACGTAATGAATGCAGTAGTTGTACGTACAAAATTCGGTATCCGTCGTCCAGATGGTTCTGTTATTCGTTTCGATGATAACGCTGCTGTTATTTTGAACAACAACAAAGCTCCGATTGCTACTCGTATTTTCGGACCAGTGACTCGTGAACTTCGTACTGAACAGTTCATGAAAATCATTTCATTGGCTCCTGAAGTTCTATAATAGAGGCAATCATGGCTAAGATTAAAAAAGGCGATCAAGTAATCGTGATCGCAGGTAAAGAAAAAGGCAAACAAGGTACTGTTTTGTCTGTTTCTAATGACCGAGTTAAGGTTGAAGGTCTTAACTTAGTTAAGAAGCATCAAAAGCCTAACCGTGCAACAGGTGCTGAAGGCGCTATCGTTACACAAGAAGCTTTGCTTCATATCTCTAACGTGGCAATTTTTAATGCTACAACCCAAAAGGCTGACCGTGTTGGTTACCAAGTGATTGATGGCGTGAAAACTCGCGTTTACAAATCAAATGGTGAATCAGTGGCGGTAGCGAAGTAATAGGTTGAAATAGGCAATGGCCAGACTTAAAGCGCGTTACAACGACGAACTTAAAGCTCAATTACAAGAACAATTGGGCGTTAAGAATGTGATGGAGATCCCTCGCATCACTAAAATCACGATCAATATGGGTGTTGGTGCAGCAGCTGCTGACAAAAAACTCCTTGATGGTGCTCTTTCTGATATGCAAGCTATCGCTGGTCAAAAACCAGTTCTTACGTTAGCTCGTAAATCTATCGCTGGTTTCAAAATCCGTGATGGTTGGCCGATTGGTTGTAAAGTTACTTTACGCGGCGAACGCATGTACGAATTCTTAGACCGTTTGATCTCTATCGCGATCCCTCGTATCCGTGACTTCCGTGGTTTCTCTGCGAAATCATTTGACGGTCGTGGTAACTACTCTATGGGTCTTAAAGAACAGATCATGTTCCCTGAGATCGATTTTGATAAGATTGACCGTATTCGTGGTATGGATATTACCATCACTACGACTGCTCGCACCGATGACGAAGGCCGTGCGCTTATGCGTGCATTCGGCTTCCCGTTCAAATAAGAGGTCGATATGGCTAAGAAAGGTATGATTAATCGCGAATTGAAACGCGAAGCTACTGTTGCTAAATACGCTGCAAAACGTGCTGAATTAAAAGCTGTTATTGCAAACGTAAATGCAAGCGACGAAGAGCGTTTCGAAGCGATGATGAAGTTACAAGCATTACCACGTAATGCATCTCCAGTACGTCTTCGTAACCGTTGTGGTTTAACTGGTCGTCCTCATGGTTACTTCCGTAAGTTCGGTTTAAGCCGTAACAAATTACGTGACACAGTAATGCAAGGTGATGTACCGGGCGTTGTTAAGGCAAGCTGGTAAGGAGCACTATAAATGAGTATGCAAGATACCGTTGCCGACATGTTAACACGTGTTCGTAACGCACAAATGGCGAAGAAACAAACTGTTTCTATGCCAAACTCAAAGTTAAAAGTTGCGATTGCTAACGTTCTTCAACAAGAAGGTTATATCGCTGACGTAGCTGTTGCGGATGCTGAAGGCAAACCAACACTTACTTTGACTTTAAAATATTTCGAAGGCAAACCAGTTATTGAAACTGTGAAGCGCGTTAGCCGTCCAGGTTTACGTCAATATCGCGGTAAAGATAACCTTCCAAGCGTTAAGCAAGGTTTAGGTATTGCAATTGTTTCTACAAGCAAAGGCATCATGACTGATCGCGCTGCACGTGCTGCAGGTATCGGTGGTGAAGTTATTGCTTTTGTTTCTTAATAGGTGATTCCTCATGTCTCGTGTGGCTAAAGCCCCAGTAACTGTACCTAACGGTGTAACAGTTACTCAGAACGGCCGGCAGGTCGAAGTGAAAGGCAGCAAAGGTACTTTGTCTTTCAACCTGCATGCGCTGGTCGAGCTAAAACAGGAAGACGGTATTCTAGCTGTTGCTCCTAAAGCTGAATCTAAAGATGCTTGGATGCAAGCTGGTACTGCTCGCGCTGTGCTTAACAACCTTGTTAAAGGTGTTAGCGAAGGTTTCGAACGTAAGTTACAACTTATCGGTGTTGGTTATAAAGCTGCGGTTAAAGGGAACACAGTTCACCTTAACCTAGGTTTCTCTCACCCGATCGATTACAACCTTCCTGAAGGTGTAACTGCTGAAACTCCTACAGCTACTGAAATCGTGCTTAAATCTGCTGATAAAGCAGCTTTAGGTCAAGTTGCTGCAGATATCCGTGGTTACCGTCCACCAGAGCCATATAAAGGTAAAGGTGTTCGTTATTCTGATGAAGTTGTACTTCGTAAAGAAGCTAAGAAGAAATAAGGCGCGAGGTTCTTATGAACGAAAAGAAACAAACCCGTTTGCGTCGTGCGAAAAGCACACGCTTGCACATCCGTGCATTGGGTGCGACTCGTTTGTGTGTAAACCGCACTCCGCGTCACATCTATGCTCAAGTAATCTCAGCAGATGGTGGCAAAGTATTAGCGCAAGCTTCTACTTTAGATGCTACGTTACGTAGTGGTACTACAGGTAACGTTGAAGCAGCTACTAAAGTTGGTGCTTTAATCGCTGAACGTGCTAAAGCAGCTGGCGTAACTAAAGTTGCATTTGACCGTTCTGGTTTCAAATATCATGGTCGTATCAAAGCCTTGGCTGATGCTGCTCGTGAAAACGGCTTGGAGTTCTAATCATGGCTAAAGTTGAACAAAACGAAGGTCTTGTTGAAAAGCTGGTTGCCGTTGATCGTGTAGCCAAAGTTGTTAAGGGTGGTCGTATCTTCTCTTTCACAGCATTAACTGTTGTGGGTGATGGTAATGGTCGCGTAGGTTTTGGTCGTGGTAAAGCTCGTGAAGTTCCAGCTGCTATTTCTAAAGCACTTGAAGCTGCTCGTCGCAACATGATTACTGTTGAACTTGTTGATGGTACTGTTCAGCACCCTATCAACGCTCGTCACGGTGCTAGCCGTGTTTACATGCAACCTGCTTCTGAAGGTACTGGTGTAATTGCTGGTGGCGCTATGCGTGCTGTTTTAGAAGCTGTTGGTGTACGTAACGTATTAACTAAATGTTATGGTTCTACTAACGCTGCGAACGTAGTAAACGCGACTTTTAATGGTCTGCGTGATATGACTTCTCCTGAGAAAGTTGCTGCGAAACGTGGTCTTTCAGTAGCACAAATTCAAGGGTAATCAATCATGAAAACGATTAAAGTTACCCAGACTAAATCTGCATCGCATCGCTTGAAAAATCACAAGCTTAGCCTTAAAGGTTTAGGTCTGCGTCGTATTGGTCACACTGTAGAAGTTCAAGATACTCCTTCTAACCGTGGTATGATCAATCAAGTTTACTATATGGTTAGTGTAGAGGAATAAGCCATGACTCTGCGTTTAAATACAATTGCACCTGCAGAAGGTGCTAAACGTGATAACCTTCGTTTAGGCCGTGGTATTGGTTCTGGCGTTGGTAAGACTGGTGGCCGTGGTGTCAAAGGTCAAAACTCACGTAAGAGCGGTGGTACTCGTCCAGGTTTTGAGGGTGGTCAAACTGCATTATATCGTCGTCTACCTAAGTTCGGTTTCACTAGCCAATTGGCTTTGAAAACTGCTGAAGTACGTTTGTCTGAACTTAACAAAGTTGAAGGCGATATCGTGTCTCTTGAAACTTTAAAAGCAGCGAACGTTGTACGTAAAGATATGATTCGTGCTCGTATCGTTCTTTCTGGTGAAATCACTCGTGCATTCACTGTTCAAGGTGTTGCATTGACTAAAGGCGCTAAAGCTGCTGTTGAAGCTGCTGGCGGTAAAGTCGAGGAGTAATCGCGAGTGTCTATGTCTCCTAGTTCTACAGGTCATGTTCACATGATGAAAGGTCAACCATTTCACGTTAAATATCGTGAAATTATACGCCGATTAATGTTTTTAATTGGTGCTTTGGTGGTCTTTCGACTAGGAGCGCATATTCCGCTGCCAGGTATTGATAATGTCGCTTTAGAACGTTTCTTTAATGCAAACCAGGGTACTTTCCTTGGTTTGTTTAATATGTTCTCAGGCGGGGCATTGGAACGAATGTCCATTCTTGCGTTGGGGATCATGCCGTATATTTCTGCATCGATTATCGTGCAGTTAATGTCAACGGTTGTTCCTTCGCTGGAAGCATTGAAAAAAGAAGGCGAGCAGGGCAAGCGTAAGATTAACCAATATACGCGTTACGGCACATTATTCCTTGCAATTGTACAAGGTATTGGTATGTGTGCGGGTCTGATCAGTCAAGGGATTACCTTTACTTCAGGTTTAGCATTCTATATTCCTGCATTAACGTCTTTAGTTGCAGGTACCATGTTCTTAATGTGGTTGGGAGAGCAAATTACCGAACGTGGTGTTGGTAATGGGATCTCTATGATCATCTTTGCAGGTATTGTTGCTGGTTTACCAAGTATGGTTGTGCAATCATTTACCCTTGTGGAAAATGGTCAATCAAGTTTAATTGGTATTGCTATATTTGGCTTATTGTCTTTAGCTGTTTTAGCTGCGATTGTGTTTATTGAAAAAGCACAACGTCGTATACCTGTTAACTATGCTCAAAAGCAGCAAGGTCGCCGAGTATTTACTGCACAGCAGACTCACTTACCATTAAAAATAAATATGGCGGGTGTAATTCCAGCAATTTTCGCAAGTTCGTTATTGCTGTTTCCTGCAAGTTTAGGTCAATGGTTAGGTAGTTCTGATCCTAATGCAGGGATCGTTAAGCGTACACTACAAGATTTGGCATTAGTTTTATCGCCTGGACAACCATTATATTTGGTGCTATTCGGTGCGCTTATTATTTTCTTCTGTTATTTTTATACGGCACTAGTTTTCAGTCCTAAAGAAGTATCAGAAAACTTAAAGCGTAGTGGAGCTTATGTACCTGGTATCCGCCCAGGTGAGCAAACTGCTCGTTATTTAGATCATATTCTTAGTCGTTTAACATTTATCGGTTCGATTTATATCACTGTTGTATGTTTAATGCCGATGGTTCTTCAAAGTTCTTTTGGTATTCCATTCCATTTGGGTGGTACATCACTGTTGATCGTGGTTGTTGTAGTAATGGACTTTATGGCTCAACTACAGGCACATCTCACATCGCGCCAATATGATAATCAAACACTAATGAGTAAAACGACTGCTCATCCTAAGGGATAAGCGCACTTAGAGGTTTCATCATGAAAGTTCAAGCTTCTGTAAAGAAAATTTGTGGTAGCTGTAAAGTTATCCGTCGTAATGGGGTAATCCGCGTGATTTGTAGCGCTGAACCTCGTCATAAGCAGCGTCAAGGTTAATCTGATCAAGACCTGTTGATTTCAGTAGGCTAATTAGGTTATTATCCGCCCCTCAAAGATTTTGTGGGGCGGTTGATTATCTCTACTGCCTTTTTGGAGAAAGTGAATGGCTCGTATTGCCGGTGTAAACATTCCGGATAACAAGCATGCTGTTATCTCTCTTACGTATATCTTTGGTATTGGTCGCCATACTGCTAAGCAAATCTTAGCTGCAACTGGTATTGCACCAACTACTAAGATCCGTGAATTAGATGACGCTCAGCTTGATGCGATTCGTGCAGAAGTTGCTAAGGTTCCGACCGAAGGTGACTTACGTCGCGAAATTTCCATGAACATTAAACGTTTAATGGATTTAGGCTGCTACCGCGGTCTTCGTCATCGTCGCAGCTTGCCTGTCCGCGGACAACGCACCAAAACTAACGCACGTACCCGTAAAGGTCCGCGCAAACCTATTAAGAAATAAGATTTCTGGAAGCTAAAAGATGGCTAAAGATACTCGCACACGCAAGAAGGTCACTCGTACCGTCTCTGAAGGTGTTGCACACATTCACGCTTCTTTTAATAACACCATTGTGACTATTACCGATCGTCAAGGTAATGCACTGGCTTGGGCCACTTCAGGTGGACAAGGCTTCCGTGGATCACGTAAATCAACTCCGTTTGCTGCTCAGGTAGCTGCTGAAGTTGCTGGTAAAGCTGCTTTAGATTACGGTTTGAAAAACTTGGACGTCCTTGTTAAAGGTCCTGGTCCAGGTCGTGAATCTGCGGTTCGTGCTTTAGGTGCAGTGGGTTATAAAATTAATAGCATTACCGATGTGACTCCAATTCCTCACAACGGTTGCCGTCCACCTAAAAAACGTCGCGTGTAAGGAGAAACATTCATGGCTCGTTATATTGGTCCAAAATGCAAACTCTCTCGCCGCGAAGGGACAGACCTGCAACTTAAATCAGGCGTTAAACCGTTTGATGTTAAGACAAAAAAACATGCTAAAGCTCCTGGCCAACATGGTGGAGCTCGTGGTGGTAAACAATCAGAGTACTCACTACAATTACGTGAAAAACAAAAAGTACGTCGTATGTACGGTGTTTTAGAACGTCAATTTAGTAACTACTATAAAGAAGCTGCTCGTGTTAAAGGCGCAACAGGTGAAAACTTGTTGAAATTGCTTGAAAGCCGTTTAGATAACGTTGTTTATCGTATGGGCTTTGGTTCTACACGTGCAGAAGCTCGTCAGCTTGTATCTCACCGTTCAATCACTTTAAATGGTCGTCGTGTTAACATCGCGTCAATCCAAGTTAAAGCTGGTGACGTGATTGCAGTACACGAAGGCGCTAAACAACAATTACGTATTAAAAACGCAATTGAATTGGCTGCTCAACGTGGAACTCCTTCTTGGATGGAAGTTGACCATTCTAAATTAGAAGGTACATTCAAATCTGCACCTGATCGTTCTGATTTACCTGCTGAAATCAACGAAAGCTTGATTGTTGAATTGTATTCTAAATAATCCTTGAGGTAGCAATAATGACGCGTACTGCAAACGAGTTTCTAACTCCGCAAGCGATCAAGGTCGAAGCGGCAAGCGGGACCTCGGCAAAAGTGATTCTAGAACCTTTAGAGCGTGGCTTTGGTCATACTCTAGGTAATGCTTTACGTCGCATTCTTTTATCATCTTTACCTGGCGCTGCTGTGGTTGAAGTTGAGATTGAAGGCGTCGAGCACGAGTACAGTACTTTAGAAGGCTTGCAGCAGGACATCGTCGAGCTCTTGCTGAACCTTAAAGGATTGTCTATTAAGCTGTTCGATCAAAATGAAGCATATTTGACATTAGAGAAACAAGGTCCTGGCGATGTAACTGCCGCTGATCTTCGTTTACCTCACAATGTTGAAGTGGTTAACCCTGAACATTTGATCGGCACGTTAAGTGCTTCAGGCTCATTGAAAATGCGCTTGAAAGTTGTTCAAGGTCGTGGTTATGAGACTTCTGATTCTCGCTTCCCAGAAGGTGAAACTCGCCCAGTGGGACGTTTACAATTAGATGCGTCTTATAGCCCGATTAAACGTGTTTCTTACACAGTTGAAAATGCTCGTGTAGAACAACGTACAGACCTTGACAAGTTGGTCATTGATCTTGAAACAAACGGGACTGTTGATCCTGAAGAAGCGATCCGTAAAGCGGCAACAATCTTGCAACAACAAATTGCAATCTTTGTTGATCTTCAGAAAGATCAAGCTCCAGTTGCTCAAGAACCTCGTGAAGAAGTTGACCCAATCTTGCTTCGTCCAGTAGATGATCTAGAGCTTACTGTTCGTTCTGCTAACTGTTTGAAAGCAGAAAATATTTACTACATTGGTGATCTTGTTCAACGTACTGAAGTTGAGTTGTTAAAAACTCCTAACTTAGGTAAAAAATCGTTGACTGAGATCAAAGATGTTCTGGCTTCAAAAGGCTTACAACTCGGCATGCGTTTAGAAAACTGGCCACCAGCTAGTTTACGTATGGACGATCGTTTTGCCTATCGTAGTCGTTAATTAAGTAGGACTATCACCATGCGTCATCGTAATAGTGGTGTGAAATTAGGCCGTACAAGCAGTCATCGTAAAGCGATGTTCCAAAACATGGCTAATTCTTTGTTTGAACACGAGTTGATCAAAACAACTGTGCCTAAAGCAAAAGAGTTACGTCGTGTAGCTGAGCCTTTAATCACTTTAGCTAAAGTCGATACAGTAGCAAACCGTCGTTTAGCGTTTGCTCGTACTCGTTCAGCAGCAACTGTTGGTAAATTATTTACCGTTCTTGGCCCTCGTTACAAAGAACGTAACGGCGGTTATCTACGTGTTCTTAAAGCGGGCTTCCGTGCAGGTGATGCTGCACCGATGGCTTACGTTGAGCTAGTAGATCGCGAAGTTAAATAATTTCGTGTAGAACATCGCAAGTTGTTCAAAAAAGGTCGGTTGAATAAACCGGCCTTTTTTTGTCTAACAATTGGCATTACTTGACCTGAATTGATATGTTTTTTGCAACTTTTAGTCAAACTTGACATTGTGTATTGTCAAAAATATGTTTTAATAAAAATGTTCTTATAAAAAGGTTAATAAAAGAAATGGATAAGCAAGTCGATATTCTTATTGTTGGTGCTGGTATCTCTGGAATTGGAATTGCAGCACATTTAATTAAAAATAATCCGAACCGTAAATTTGAAATACTCGAACGTCGTAAAAGTTTCGGTGGAACGTGGGATTTGTTTAAATACCCAGGTATTCGCTCCGACTCAGATATGTCTACTTTTGGCTACAATTTTAAGCCATGGCGTAAAGCGAATGTGCTTGCAGATGGCGCTTCGATTAAAGGTTACTTGGGTGAAGTTGTAAGTGAGTACAATATTAAAGAAAAAATTCATTTTGAGCATCGTGTAGTTTCTGCGAATTACGATACTTCAATCAAAAAATGGATTGTAGAAATCGAAGATCAAAATGAAAAGAAACAAACTTGGCAAGCTAATTTTGTCTTAGGCTGCACAGGCTATTATAACTACGATCAAGGTTTCCAACCTGATTTTCCAAATCAAGATAAATTTAAAGGTCAATTGATTCATCCACAATTTTGGCCTGAAAATTTAGATTATACCGGCAAGAAAGTAGTTATCATTGGTAGTGGAGCAACTGCAATCACTTTAGTACCAGCAATGGCAAAAGGTGGGGCTGGGCATGTAACAATGTTACAACGTTCACCAACTTATATTGCTTCAATTCCTTCGATTGATTTTGTTTATGACAAAACACGTAAATTTATGACAGAGGACATGGCATATAAGTTCACGCGTGCTCGTAATATCGGAATGCAACGTGCAATTTTTGCTTTGTCAAAAAAACAACCTCAACTGGTTCGCAAGTTACTTCTTAAATCTATTGAAATGCAGTTGAAAGGTAAAGTGGATATGAAACACTTTACCCCAAATTACAATCCTTGGGATCAACGTTTATGTGTAGTGCCAGACGGTGATTTATTCAAAATTTTACGTAGTGGTAAAGCAAGTGTTGAAACAGATCATATTGAATCATTCACTGAAAATGGTATTCAATTGAAATCTGGTAAACACTTAGATGCAGATATCATTGTTTCTGCGACTGGTCTAGAAATTCAAATTATGGGCGGTATCAAAGCGACTGTTGATGGTCAGCCGATCAAGACTAGCGAACATATGCTTTATAATGGTGTGATGGTAAGTGATGTACCAAATATGGCGATGGTCATTGGTTATGTGAACGCGTCATGGACCTTAAAAGTAGATGTAGTCGCTGATTATATTTGCCGTCTATTCAAATTTATGGATCAGAACGGTTATGATGAAGTTGTCGCACCAACTGACCATTCTGCAATGCTCGATGAAACAGTTATGGGTGAAATGTCATCAGGTTATATTGCGCGTGCGGCTGATCAACTTCCAAAACAAGGTACTAAGGCACCTTGGATGGCAACGCATAACTATTTAGCTGATCGTAAAGATCTCAAAAATGCGACTTTTAATGATGGTATTTTAAAATTTGCGAAGGCTCCGGCACAGTCTGTAAAAAAGCCTAAATTAGTGTCTTAATGAATAGCTATTAAAATAAAAAAGGAAGCGAAAGCTTCCTTTTTCTATCTACAAAGAACGTGATATGAGTTCTTTCATGATTTCATTGGTACCTGCATAAATACGATTTGCACGGTTGTCGATATATGCGCGTGCAATAGGGTATTCAAGCATGAAGCCATAGCCACCGTGTAACTGCAAGCATTCATCGACGACTTTAGAGAACATATCAGAAATTTTATATTTTGCAGCTGCAGCCGCATCTACACCTAACGTACCCTCAAGCTGTAATTCCATACAACGATCTAAATAAGAACGACAAAAGTCTATTTCAGTTCGAAGTTCTGCTAGCTTAAAACGTGTATTTTGAAATGCGCCAATTGGCTTGCCAAATGCTTTACGATCTTTTGTATATTGTACTGTGTGTGCAAAGGCAGCTTCTGCACCAGCTTGGCAGATAATCGCTACAAGCATACGTTCCCAAGCGAGTTCTTTCATAAGCATGATGAAGCCCATGCCTTCCATACCAATCAAATTTTCCTTTGGTACACGAACATTATCAAAGAACAATTCGCAAGTATCTTGTCCTTTCATACCAATTTTATTGAGTGGTTTACCTTTGGTGAATCCTGCTCGATCAGCTTCGACAATGATAAGCGATAAGTTGGCTGAACCTTTATCACTATTACCTGTTTTGCACACAACAATCGCCATGTCACATAGATAACCATTGGTAATAAAAATTTTAGAACCATTGATAACATATTCATCGCCATCTAAAACTGCAGAAGTTCGTACAGCTTGTAAGTCTGAACCTGTACCAGGCTCAGTCATCGCAATGGCAGTGACAACTTCGCCAGAAGCCATTTTAGGGAGCCATTTTTTCTTCTGCTCTTCGTTGGCAAAATTATTCAGGTAGTTCGCAACAATATCCGAATGCAATGAAAAACCAGTTGATGAATCCATTGCATAAGCTTGTTCTTCAATGAGGATCATACTGTAGAGTCGATCTACACCATATCCACCATATTCTTCAGGCATTGTGGTGCACAATAGACCCATTTCACCCGCTTTATTCCATAAGTCACGATCTACATGTTGTTGTTCTTCGTATTTGGCAATATTTGGAACGACTTCTTTTTCATAGAATTTTCGGACAGTATCACGAAAGGCTTCATGTTCTGCATTGAATAATTTTCGAGGCAACATATTAGGAATTGGTCGAATTGCGCCTGATTGCATATTTATATTTCCATAAGTGTTATTAGATTAGCCACAACATAAGAGAGCCTGAACATTGGTGCAATGTGTTGAATGCTCAAAACACAAGAAATGCTGATGAATTTGGTCAATTGATATTTTTAAAACACAAAGCTCATGGCTTCAGTTAAAATGGAATGAACACAGATTAGGGGATAAAAATGTACGATGAATTAACGCTTGAAGAGCGTAAAGTTATCTATCGCGCACGTCGTGGGTTAAAAGAAATTGACGTGTATTTTGATCCTTATGTAAAGCAATACTATTTGCAAGCTGAACCTGAAGAGAAAGCAATGTTTGCTGAATTGGTTGAGCAAGAAGATCCTGATTTATTGGATTGGTTTATGGAGGTTTCTGAACCACCTCGACCTGAATTGCGCCAATTTATTCAAAAATTAAAAGATTATGTCCATAATCCATGAGCGTTATTCACTGAAACACAGCCTTTATTCAGCTGTGTTTCACGCTTTCTTTATGTTCATCATGAGTATTACTTTATTAATCAGTATTGAGCTCATTTATGCTTTAAGCAGTATTATATTTATACTGATTATCTGGTGGAGTTTTAGAAAAAAACCACAATTAAGTGAATTACAAAAACTAGACAAAGATTTATGGTCGATTCAAATGACTTCAAATCCAAAAATATACCAAGCAAAACTGACTCGAGTTTTTCATTTTCATTACTTGGTGGTACTCAGTTTTAACGAAAAGAAATTAGATTCTTTGGTGATTTGGAGAGATCAAATAGATGAAAAACAATGGAAAAGCTTGATTACTCATGCAAATTTTGGCTAATTGTTAGACAAAAAGTGCTTTATTTTAAAATTTAAAACATAATAAAAAACAATTATTTAAAAACGTATAGTATGAACAAAAAATGAATTGTTTGACGAAAATGAAAGAAAATCAAATTGTTAGACAAAAATGCGATGAAATCTAAATTTCTAAAGTACATTAAATATACCAACAGCTAATGAGGAATTTCAAAATGAGCGAAATTCATATGTGGTTGTTTCTAGTGGTTGCTGCTGTTATGGCAATTATAATTGGAAGACTAGGAACTGTGCTGAAGGAACGAATTGAACACCACAACAACGAACAAAATAAACTCTCTTGAGTTTACCATTTAATAAGTAGCATGTGCCGAACCGTCGCAATGCTACTTTTTTTTGCCCAAAATTTTAACAATTCAAAAAATAAGTCAATTATTTCAATTCAGATCAATGACAGACTAATTGTTAATGAAGTGCATTGCTGCACTTTTATTCAGCGATTGCATCTGATATTTTAAATCGCAAGGATGACAAAATTATAAAATTGAGGACAGGAAGTATGTCTAAATTAAAGACTCAAGGTCTTTTCACGGCAATTGCGGTTGTAGCAGCTACAACTTTATCTGGATGTTCATACGTAATCAAAACTGGTGCGAATGCATCACTTGCGTTTAGTGAAAAACACATCTTACCGCCAGTACTCTCAATGGGTGATGTGGATATGGTGTGTAATCAGGGCACAGCTTTGACTCCTGTGATTATGGCGACTAAAGATATGGGTGCTGATCCGACCCGTATGGCAGTTCTTTTATATTCAGCTTCAGGGATGTGTGCAGAAAATCGTGCCTTAGATGCAGAATTAAGATACCTAAGAGCATCAAAAGCAGGTCAAGTGACAGAAGCACAAGATGCGCGTATTGAACAAAAGCGCTGGGCTGCTGTTGCTGCCGAACGTCAATATACGGGTTATCAATTGTTTGCGGAGCGTTGGCAGTCTAAATATAAATATAATTTAGGTGACTCATGTCCAACTATGCGTCGTAATCTTGACCAAACAGTATATCTGTTAGGTATGTTAAGTGGCTTACAAGCGATGACCAATGATATTGCTTCTGGTGGTCAAGTGCATGTTCCTAAAGATATCGCAGCAATTGTTGAACGTGGCATGGTCTGCCTCGATAACAACAAGTTCTGGGGCGTACCGAATGCTACTCGAGCAGTGATTTGGACATTATTACCTGGAGCTGATGCAGGTAAACCAGATCCATACCAAACGCTTAAACAATCTATGCAAATTGGTGAGCAAAAAGGAGTACGCTTATCGCATGCCTTGTATGCTGTTGCAGCACAAGCCAGTGGTGACGATGCAAAAATACGTGATGCATTACGTTCTTATGCCGCTTCACGTGCTGAAGAAGTTCCTGTAAATCCAGAGTTTAAGTTATTGGATAATATGGCAGGACAAATGATACAAGCGATCTCAGACCGTTATTGGACGGAGAATACAGGTGTCCGAACTGAAGCAGATGGAATGTCGAGCTTCTGGGATGATCAAGCGACCAATGAAGCCGATGATCTTTTCGAGAACACATTAGGCGAATAAGATTTTTTAATTTTGTTCAAAATTAAAAATGGAGTTATTCAAGAAAAAGAGCTTTAAGCTCTTTTTCTTTTAGGAATACGAAAGATGAAAGATACTATCCTGATTCGAAAAATACTGTTTATTGCATGCTGTATCAGTATTGCTGCTAGTTTGCAGATTTTTCAGGAGTATTTTTTCTATTGGCGTCCTGTATTGGATGAAGAAATTTGGCGAGTATGGACAGCTCACTATGTACATGTGGGATGGATACACTATGCATTGAATATGGTGGGTTTAGCCTGCCTACCATTCATCTTCCCATATGTCAAAATTAGGTACATGTTGTACTTGTTGATCGCACTCCCGCCATTAATTAGTTTAAGTTTTTTTTATGTTTATCCTCGCGTTGAAGCTTATGCAGGTCTATCAGGGGTGCTACATGGTATGTATATGGCTTTGGCAGTTTATTTTTTTAAATTTGAAAAAGAACGTAAATTCTCGCTGCTTGTATTAGCTTTAATCACGGGCAAAATTTTGTGGGAAAATATCTTTGGTTCTCTCGATACTGCGCAAATGATTGGTAGCCCAGTATTGGTTGAAGCACATTTAACAGGTGCAATATGGGGGGCATTACTCAGCATGCTCTTTTTAATTTATCAGCATATCTCCGTGAAGGACACACACATCTCTTAATTCCTCTGATGCTTAATTATCACTTATTTTAATGTGTGATCAGATTCAAATCTTTTGCATTTATTTTTTTAAGGTCATATTTGTTTAAAAAAAGAAATACAGTATGGTATAGCCTACTGATTTAGTTGGTTTTTATCTCGCTCTTAAGAGGTGAATTGATGAAAATTGGCATAAATTTAAAAAAAATGGAAAAGTCAGTCATTCTTTTTTAAAAAAAAATCAGTCAGATTCATGTGATAAAAGTGGTAAGGAAATTAGGTAAAGGATTTTGCCTAAGCCCGAATTAGAAAAGATGAGCTGTACAGGCAATGTATAGCAGTATTAAATAATGGAATAACAATGCAAGAGCCTTCTAAAAAGAGATCTGGGTTAGGTCTACTTAGTTATATATGGACTGAGTGGATATCTGCGTTTACGATTTTGCTTCTACTGTTACTGACGCTCATCATCGGGACAGGAGAAATGATTCACGGGCAGATGTTACGTATAGGTGAAAGTCTATACGGTGACGAAAAAATTGGTATGCAGTATTCATTCTTGCGTGCCGAACCTGAAAAGCCAGTCTGTGATCGAAATCCAAATATTGACCTTTTGGTTCAAAACCAAATGCAAGCCAATGCAAAAGATGAATTTGCAGATATCTTTGGTACAACGTCTGAAGAAGATGTTCGTGCCTCTGTATTGGCTGGTCAACAGTTATGTGAAGAAAAATATGCCTTCTACGATAAGTCAATTCAGTATTTAGAAGATAATCCTTCAATACGAACTTACCGAACCATGGAAACAACTTTCTTTGGTATTTTCCAATTTGGTACGGAAAATAAGGCAGTTCTATTGATTATCATGGTGGTACTTGCAGCGATCACTGCAACACTTAAAATCCACCACATTGGTCTACGCGGTCCAAGTTCTGTTTTAGATTATCGGGTTTACGCTGTCGCAATGATACTTGCGAACAGTTTCTTAACCAGTTCAGCGATCAGTCAGTATAGATCTGTATTGAACTCTGGTGTTCCGCCAACCAGTGAGATGACAATCATCTATTGGTTATGGATAATCTTGTTCAGTACACTGACATTAATTAGTTTGTACCAATTGTTCCGTGTACCAGAAAATGCGAAGCCAGGTGGTACGATTGGCATGGCATTATTGTCAGTCCCACTTTATGCCTATATGGCGATCACAACAGGATTTAACTTTACCTTTGTGATGGACTATCCAATGGGTCAAGGGATTTATTTAGGGCAGCTGGTTGAGTTCTCTACCATTTTCCTTAATTTATCACTGTTCATTTGGGCAGGTATGCTGCTAAAGCAGACCTTGATTGTTGATAAATTCCTAAACATTTTACGTCCATGGAATCTAGCGCCTGAAACGCTTACCTGGTTAATCTTACTTGCTGCTGCATTACCTACAGCTTATACAGGTGCATCAGGTATTTTTGTAATCGCTGCAGGTGCGATCATTTATAAAGAAGTTTGGAATGCGGGCGGACGCCGTCAATTCGCTTTGGCTACGGCTGCAATGTCAGGTTCGCTTGGTGTGGTACTCCGTCCATGTCTATTGATTGTTGTTGTTGCATCGCTGAACAAAGAAGTGACGACTGACTTGTTATACCAATATGGTATTGGTGTTTTCCTCATCACTTCAACTTTGTTCTTATTGATTTCACTGTTCTTTGCTGAGCAAAAATTCCGTATTGCAGCGCCATCAGTTGCATTCCCGAATTCAGCTAAGGCATTAGTGGCAGTAGTTCCTTATGTGATCGTATTCCTGATTGTGTGGGCATTCTACAAGTATGCGTTAAATACCAACTTGAATGAGTTTACTGCACCAGTCATGATGCCAATCATCTTACTTGTCATGGTGCTTTATGAAAAATTACGTCATGAACCAGCACCGCTCGCACCAGTAGGACATTGGGATACGACATTAAGCCATACTTCGGTTGAACAAGAAGCAGCTAAGGCGCGAGTGTCAGCATCTGAAATTGCAGCACAGGATAGTCCAGACAATCCTGCACGTAAAGTGAGTTTCTGGAAGTCAATTCATGTATCTGCAAGTGAAACAGTCGGACATATCGGGGCGCTTGTGATCTTAATGGCATTGTCTGTCAGCGTTGGTGGATACTTAGAGCGTATCGAGTTGATGGAACACTTCCCAACGGATATTGAAAATATCTATATCGTGATTACCTTGATCGTATGTCTCATGGTATTCGTCGGGATGATTATGGATCCGTTTGGTGCTGTCATCTTAATTTCAGCAACAGTTGCTCCTGTCGCCTACGCTTATGGTATAGATCCTGTTCACTTCTGGATGATTGCTTTAATTGGTTTCGAATTGGGTTATGTATCACCTCCAGTTGCACTCAATCACTTGCTCGCAAGGCAGTCGATTGGTGATGAAGAGGTGGCTGCTGCCGATGCAGAAGTGAAAGATAAAACGTTCTACTACAAATACGAACGTTGGATTCTTCCTCTGATTGTGATGATTCCAGCTATGTTAATTATCGCCTATGTACCTTATATCTTTAAGTTATTTGGTTGGTATCAATAATTAAATAAAATAAGCACCTTCGGGTGCTTATTTTTTAATGAATTTACAATAAAGCCAGCTCTATAGAGCTGGCTTTATTGACTTTAAGCATCTTAATTTCTTGGACTAGGTTTAAATTGAATAACACCAATTTCGTCTGCAACCTCAGGCATTTGAGGTTCGTCAATGTGTGTCGGACGATTTTCAGAATAGTTGCATTCAATACATTCGATCCATTCTGAATCACCTGAAGTGAGCATGACAATACGATCCATAGCTTCACATTTCGGACATTTTGCACCTGCAATGAAACGACGTTTGATCGACATAATGACTCTCACCTTCAAAAATTAGTAGCGTAGTTTAAGCAGTTTTAGTGTCATTCGTCCAACCTTGATGGCGTAATAATGCATCAATTTTAGGCTCACGACCTCTAAATTTAACAAAGGCATCAAGCGCTGTATCTTTACCGCCTACAGCCAGCACTGCCTTGCGGAAAGCAAGTCCAGTCTCTTGGTTGAAGATCCCTTCTTGTTCAAAGCGATCGAATGCATCACTTGCTAAAACTTCAGCCCATTTGTAAGAGTAGTAGCCTGCGGCATAACCCCCTGCGAAAATATGGCTAAAACTATTTTGGAATCGGTTGTATGGTGCTGTAGGGAGAACAGCATATTGTTCACGAATTTCGTTTAAGGATTGTTGAATACCTGTTGCATCTAAAGCAGGAGATTGTTTATGTATATTCAAATCAAACATGGCAAACTCAAGCTGTCGAAGGGTTTGCATGCCTGATTGGAAAAATCTCGCATCCAAAAGAGACTTAAGGAGTTCTTCAGGTAACGGTGTTTTGGTTTCAATGTGTTGGCTGATTAAAGCCAAGCTTTCATTATCCCAAGTCCAGAATTCCATAAACTGACTTGGCAGCTCGACGGCATCCCAAGCGACACCATGTGTGCCTGCTACAGAGATATGATCTACTTCTGTGAGCATATGATGCAGACCATGTCCAAACTCATGGAAAAGAGTAACGACTTCATCATGTGTCAAAAGCGCAGATTGTTGACCAATCGGTGGTGTAAAATTACCGACCATGTAACAAATCGGTTTCTGCATGCCATTGTTGGTTTGCATACGTGAGCGGAATCCGCTCATCCATGCTCCACCACGTTTCCCACTTCTAGCGTACAAGTCAAAATAGAATCCACCTATGACACTGCCTTGATCTTCAAGCTCATAATATCGTGCATCTGGATGCCATACTGGTGCTTCACGTTCAATGACTTGAATACCATATAAACGCTCCACAATTTTAAATAAACCTTGAATGACGACAGGGGTAGGGAAGTATGGCTTAAGTGCTTCCTGAGACAGATTAAACTGTTGAACTTTGAGTTTTTCCGAGAAATACGTCGTGTCCCAAGGTTGTAGTTCATCTACACCATAAGATTGAGCAATTGCTTTTAATGCCTCAATTTCTTGTAGGGCAGGTTTACGAGCATGTTCTGCCAACTCAATCAGGAATTGATCTACAGCTTCAACACTTGGAGCCATCTTACTTGCCAGTGAATATGCTGCATAATGATCAAAACCTAAAAGTTGAGCCATTTCTTGGCGCAATTTGAGAATTTCTTCCATCACCGCAGTATTGTCATATTCAGGGTGATCTGACTGATCCGACGCTCGCGTGGTATATGCTTTATATAAGGCTTCGCGAAGCTCTCGATTATCTGCGTAAGTCATGATCGCAAGATAAGAAGGGAAATCCAATGTCGCCACGGCTTGATCGAGTTCACGTTGTTGACCGTATTGCTTTAGCAGTTCGATACTGCTCGCAGGTAAACCAGCAAGTTCATCTTCAGTTAATGGTTTGAAATATGATTGTGTGGCATCAAGAACGTGGTTAGAAAAATCTGAAGAAAGCTGCGATAAACGAGCTGATATTTCTGCGTAGCGTTTTTTTGCATCGCCTTCTAGAGCCACGCCTGAGAGTTTAAAGTCTCTAAGTGCAAGTTTAATCGCACTCTGTTGAGCTTCTGGTAAATCCGAAAAAATAGGTGCATCATGCACATGTTGGTAGGTTTGATAGAGCGCAGTATGTTGCCCTAATTGTGTGTAGTATTCACTTAAGCTAGGTAAAAGAGACTGATAAATCTCGCGGGTTTCAGGATTGTTCATCACAGCATTTAAGTGAGACAAAATTCCCCAAGATTCGCTCATTTGGTTTTCTAATTCATCGATTTGATCGAGCACATTTAATTGTAATTGTACCGTGTCTGGGACTTTCTCGAGTTGGTTTATAAAGTGTTGACCATTTTGAATCGCTTGTTCAATCTGTGCTTTAAGTTGATCAAGTGTAATTTGAGAAAAATCGGGTACAGGCAAAGTTGCCTTTTCTAAAGTCATTCAAGGACCTAATTGATTCATTTACTTCATTTAGATGTAGGGGTTTATGGACTTTAAATCAAGTGATACATTCAATTATTTACGTAAGTGCTAAATAAAGAATCGGTGCACTTGATTATAAATTAAAAAAATAAAGCTTAAAAAAAAGAGCACCGTAGCGCTCTTTAAAGATTTAGTCTAATTTAGCTTTCGCATTCGACTTTTTCTTTTTCACTTTAGCTTTCTTTTTCGCTTTATCTTTTACTTTTCCATCAGATTTTTTGTCTGATTTTTTAGAATAAGAGCTTGGTTTTGCCTTGGACTTTTTCTTACGAACAGGGCGTTCACCGTTTTCATCTTTATCTTTTAGGAGTTCGACAGGCTCATTCAACATGCGATTTAACGCTTCTTGCTTGGTGACCGGTTTTTCCTTTACGACACGTGGTGCTCGACTACGAATAGCGCGACCTGCATGGCTGAGTTGTTGAATCAATTCAAAATCAATCTTACGTTCTTCTAAATTGACACCTGCAACCTTGATGCGTACTTCATCACCCAAACCGAAGGTCTGACCACGATTTTGCCCAACTAAACTTTGACTCGCTTGATCGAAGACAAAGAAGTCATCGCCAAGCTGGCTTACATGGACCATACCATCGACATATAAATCTTTTAAAGTGACAAATAGACCAAACTCAGCCGTAGCACTAATGACGCCAACAAACTCTTCACCAAGATGCTGTTGCATATAATGGCATTTTAACCAAGTGGTTACTGAGCGAGAAGCTTCATCAGCTCGACGTTCTGTTGCCGAGAAATGATTACCGGCTTCTTCTAGTGCGCCACCTGAGACTGGTGCAGGTTTATTTTTCAGGTGTGCTTTGATAGCACGATGTAATAATAAATCTGGATAACGACGAATTGGAGAGGTGAAATGAGTGTATGCCTCATACGCCAAACCATAGTGACCAGCGTTATTTGGCCCATAATAAGCTTGCATCATGGAGCGAAGAAGCACAGCATGAATACTTGGCGCATCAATACGGTCTTTAGTGGCTTCAATGACCGCTTGGTAGTCCGCTTGCGTAGGTTGATCAGGGAATTTCAAACCTAATAACTTAACAAAGTCGCGAACTTTTTGAATGCGTGAGAATTCAGGTGGCTCATGCACACGATACAACATTGGAATTTCGTGTTTTAAAGCAAATTCAGCAGCAGCGACATTGGCTAACAACATACATTCTTCAATGAGTTTATGAGCATCGTTACGTGATCTTGGTAGAATTTCTTTAATTCCACCAAGTTCATCAAAGGTCATGTACGTTTCAACGGTTTCAAATTCCATTGCATGGCGTTCTGCACGTAAACCTTTTAATACTTGGTAAAGTTGGAATAATGTATTCAGTGATTTACGCACTGTACGATCTTCAGGTACAGCTTGACTATCACCTTCAAAATATTTTGCAACTTGGTCATAGGTGAGTCGTGCTTTAGAGTGCATCACCGACGGATAGAATTCAAATTTTGTGACTTTACCTGCGCGACTTAAATTCAAATCACAGACCATACATAGACGATCGACATTTGGGTTGAGTGAGCATAAGCCATTTGAAAGTGCTTCAGGCAACATCGGTAAGACAAAGTGAGGGAAGTACACAGACGTACCGCGTTCTTGTGCTTCATCATCTAAAGGTTTACCAATACGAACATAATGACTGACATCTGCAATTGCAACCACGACGCGATAGCCGCCACCAGGACGTTTTTCTGCATAGACAGCATCGTCGAAGTCACGCGCATCTTCACCGTCAATTGTGACTAAGGGTAAATCTCTTAAATCAATGCGTCCTTGACGATCTCGTGCTGTCGGTTCTTTAAAACTTTCAGCTTCTTGAACTACTTCTTCTGGAAATTCGTAAGGTAAACCATATTCTAAAATGGTTTGAGGAATAATAATTTCAGTATCAGATTTGTCGGCCATAGATTGAATAATATGACCTGTAGCAAACTCTTCACGATTTGGAAAATCATCAATTTCAACTCGAAGAGAATCACCAACTTTAGCTTTCGCATGCGCAATGAGTTCTTTTTCTAAGGTAATCGGTTGATGCGCATTTGGATTTGCTGGTTGAATGAAGTATTCACCTTCATATTCTGCGAGTTTCCCAATGATTTGTTTGACGCGTCGTTGGGTAATTTCAGTAATGAAACCCCATGGTTTACCTTTACGGTCAACAGAGGTCTGTTGAACTTTAACTCGGTCACCATGGAAGACTTGACGTAATTCACGCTCAGGTAACAAATATTCTTCTTTCTTACCATCTATACTCGCAACCCCTAAACCTTTGCTATTGATATAGATGGTCGCATCATGAACAGGTTGATCTGCCATAAGCTGGAACTTATAACCTTCTTTCGTCAATTGACCATCACGAACCATCGCACTTAAACGGTGACTAAGTGCTTCAATACTTTTTTGATCCGCAATTTCGAAGTGTTCCACAAGGTCTGCATGAGACAATGCTTTTTTCTTATTCTCAATCGTTTCTAGAATCAGAACACGGCTTGGAATAGGATTATCGTAACGTTCAGCTTCCGCTTTGGCTTCAGGGTCGACCCAATTTTTCATAATGTCTTTGGCTTCATATCAGAAGATAAGTTTAGCATAAGACATGATGAGAAATACTGCACGTAAATGATTGCAATAAAGTGTTTTTAGTTCATAAATTATAAAAGAGATGCAGAATAGACAGTATTAAAGTGAAATTAATGCAGATTAAAGGCAAAAAAACTGAAAATTGTTTAAAAAATATATGATTGAACAAAAAACATAGAATTTTTTAAATTCTCACTTGAAGAGTAGGGACGAAGTTTGTATTATGGCGTCTCGTTACGGTGAGGTGGATGAGTGGCTGAAATCACTTCCCTGCTAAGGAAGCATACCTATTACTGGTATCGAGGGTTCGAATCCCTCTCTCACCGCCAACGATAAACTTGAAATGCGCTCATAGCTCAGCTGGATAGAGCACTTGGCTACGAACTAAGGGGTCGGGAGTTCGAATCTCTCTGAGCGCACCAATCAAGTTAATCGATGTAACGAAGTCGTAAGACACTCAAGTACGCGCTCATAGCTCAGCTGGATAGAGCACTTGGCTACGAACTAAGGGGTCGGGAGTTCGAATCTCTCTGAGCGCACCAACTTGATCATCTCTAAGATGTAAAAAAGAGAAGAAACCGCTTAATTGCGGTTTTTTTGTTTCTAGAATGAAGTGATGCTATAAATCATCATATTTTATTAGCTACTTAAGAAAGAAATAAATTTTAAAATTTCTACACATATTATTTTTAATTAATAGATATTAGCTCTTATAAAAACATCATCAATCCAACTCAGGATTGTTTGGAATTTGGATTGATCTTGTTGACCATCTCTTAAATTGTTGATTATCTAGCCATAATTTACATTTACGTATAAATACTGTTCGCTTGATTTAAATTTTATTAAAAAGTACTTAACAAATAATAATATTCATATATAATGCACTCCATCAAGACGTCGCGCTCATAGCTCAGCTGGATAGAGCACTTGGCTACGAACTAAGGGGTCGGGAGTTCGAATCTCTCTGAGCGCACCAACTTGATCATCTCTAAGATGTAAAAAAGAGAAGAAACCGCTTAATTGCGGTTTTTTTGTGTCTATTTTTTTATCTTATTTCTTCTGCTCTTCGTTTTTGACTTTCAATGCAAAGACGACATTCGCCCCAACTGTAGGGAGCACATCATGATAAGGCAAGCTCCGTGCTGCACGAATCAGGAACGGTGCTTTTTCATCTATTTTTCCAGCATTCGTCATTTTCAATAAAGTACCTTGTTGAAACTTATCAAATTGCATTTTTCCTTTAATGTATTTCAGATCACCGCCTTGAGCATAAAAACTATTCTGATTCGACTGAGGAAAGCTAAAATTCAGTTTAAATCGGAATGGAATTTGAATAACTCCTAACCCGAGTTCAACTTTAAAATCTGCCAACTGCGTTTGGTCTTTTAGGGTTTCGATATCAATAGATTTGAGTTGACGGGGAAACAGCTTTTTATAATGTACAGGCTGTGTCCATTTTTGTAATTGTTGCACTGGTTGGGAATAATACTGATACGTCGTCACAAAACGCATTGATTCTGCACCGTGTTGATAAGGCACGGTTGTCGGTGTATGGACAAAACTTACAGGGTGTTCGGTGATACGACTGATTTGTGTGATTTTGGCCAATTGATTTGTCGTTAATTGGTCGGATGGAAATTGACCTGGTTTGAGCGTACTCGAAGAAGGTGCTGTTAATTTTTTTCGAATTGATTCAAGTAAAAATGCATGTGTACCACTTGGAATTCCCATTTTTGCTTCAGGCACTGCATTCAGAACTTTGCTAAATAGAAAACCTTTAGGTTGGTTCAAATCTCCCCATTGCGTTAGGGTCAGAAGAGTATGATTTTGATCCAATTTGAACCATTCAAATTTGCCTAGACCATAAGGAACGGGTGCATCCACAATCAAACTCGAAATAGTATTACCTTCAATATGATGCTGAAACACTATGGTCTCATTAAAGTTGAGCACTGGTATTGGTGTTGGAATGGAAATTTTATATTGAACCTGAGTGATATTTTTTTCTTGATTTAATATTTTAGCTGACTTCAATGTCGGGAATAAACCAACAAAATTTTCAAACTGTGAAAGCGTTTTGGCGACCTTTTCTTCATTGACAGGCAATACGATGGCAGATGATGTGAACTTCACATTTGGATTGGGTTGTTTTTTGCGTGTCGGAATAGATGTTTGGGTATTTGTGTGCGCATAGATGAGAATCTGATCTTTTGCGATGCTGGCGAGTTCGGTACTATTATTTTGAAATGGTTTTAACGCACTGGGTATATTTTCTTTCCATTCAATAATCGCGCTGTACGACAAGCTAGGTACAAAAATAAGGCTTAAGCACAATGCTCGATAGTTAAAGTATTTCATTTTCATCCTGAACTATGAATTTAGACTTTTTATTTTGTGTCATTGTAAATCGTGTGATGCTTTCATCAATAGTGCGATGATGTAATCAACAGTATTCATTAAAACGACAATTCGATTTCAGGTAAAGTGGTGTAATATCTTTGCTTAAGAAAATCGATTGTTGAATCCCCTATGTCTGATACTCAACCAGTTTTATCTGTCCGTTACTTCTTAAATTTACAAGAGTCTCAGGATGGTTTTGCATTAGCTACTTTTGGCAAAAAACAATTTACGCGTTTTTTAACGCCACTTGTCAGTATTGCGATCGTGATTTGGGGGCTTTATCTTGGATTAGAGGGAGTAGGGCGCTATTACGTGGCTTTAGGCACGTTCTTTATCTTTTTACAAATCGTTATGCGTTACTGGTTCTTACCTATGATGTTCAAGCGTCAGTTTGAAAAATATCAATTTGGTAAGACTGAACAAGGTATCGATTTGTTTCAAAACTCTGCCGAGCTTTTTTCAAGTGGTCGTCCTAAACAAGCATTTGCCTACAGTGAAGTACAAAAATTTGTAGTGGGTAAATTGACCTATATGCTTGAACTCAAAAATCATACAGTTGTCATTATTCCAAAACGTGCATTTGAGTCTGATGTAGACAGAACACTGTTTGAAAATACATTCCAAAAACGTTAAGTTTTGATGAGTTCATTACTCAAACTATAAATAAGAGAGATTTTCATGAGTGCAGTTCCATCAAAAATTGTATGTGTCGGTCGCAGTTATGCTGCGCATGCTCAAGAATTAGGTAATGCGATTCCTGATCAACCTGTCTTATTTATCAAGCCGCCGAGTAGCTTGGTGTCCTTAGCAGAAGGGATTGATTGGAATCGTGCATTGGGACAGTGTCATCATGAATGTGAACTTTCATTACGAATAGATCGACCGCTCAAAAACGTTAAGGATCCTCAAGAGGCATTAGCAGCAGTAGGTGCAGTCACCCTTGGTTTGGATTTGACTTTAAGAGATCAACAAGATCAGCTTAAAAAGAAAGGACAACCTTGGGAACGTGCGAAAGCATTTGATGGATCTTGTATTTTGGCAGATTGGATTTCGCTTGATCAGGTCCCAGCATTAGATCAAGTCCAGTTTAAGCTCGAAATTAATGATCAACTTAGGCAACATGGTGATACGGGGTTACTGATTTTTAAATTAGGAGCGCTTTTGGCAGAAATCAGTCAAAACTTTAGCTTAATGTCTGGTGATGTTGTCATGACGGGTACGCCTGCAGGTGTGGGACCATTAGAATCGGGTGATCAGCTCAAAATGACTTTGACTGGCTTAAAACAAGATTTTGTGTGGACTACGCAAGTGCATTAATGATGCATCAAGCTCAATTAAAAAGGATGATGGTTCATCCTTTTTTTATGGCTAGAGATTGTCTGAATTGATGTTTTTACGAAACTGTTGGGGCGTGATGTGCATCCAGCGTTTAAACATATTGATAAAGGCTGAGGCGTTGGCATAGCCCAAATCTAGAGCAATATGTTCAACGGTTTTATTTTCAGACAATAAGCTTAATGCTCGTGTAATTTTAAAGCGTTGACGCCATTCATTGAGCGACATCGAAATTTCAGCTTCACATAGGCGAGATAAAGTGCGCTCACTCATATTCACCATTTGAGCATAATCTCTCAGTGGACGCTGATCACTGAGATGCTCATGGATGTAGGTAAATATCGTTTGTAATGCAGGATGATCAGAATGGGGCAAGTAGCTTTTGAGCAGGGGTGAGCTTTTTAATTGATCCAGTAAAACCATTAAAAGTCGTTGATATTCGGGTTGATCATGTTTGAAATAAGTTTTTCTGAGTTCATTGAGTAGCGCCGTCACTAAGGGGGAGCTTAGTAAAATACCTGCTTGTTTGGGCAATGCATCACACAGGCTTTCATGCACGTATAAGGTGGCATGAGAAACAGCTGTGAGATTAATACTGCTGTGATGCAGATGCGGCGGTAGCCAAATTCCGTAGGGCGGAGGTGTTAAATATTGATTTTGATCAATATGAACTTCCATTACACCATCAAATGCATAGATAAATTCGCCCCATGCATGACCGTGTTTAGGATATTCCGAATGGGCTGGATCATTGCGGAATGTTAGCCAAAGATTCTCTTGGATATGATCATAATTATCTAACTGAACGAATAGTTCATGTGGATGGCGTTTTGGCATATTAAATTGCCTGAATAAATGTATTTGTTGTCTGTTTTGAATTATATATTCTAATTCAGTCAGCAGTATAGTGACGACTTGTTTGTGTGAAGAGTGCCACTCATGGGTGAGCGAAGAGGTCTTGACCTTCAGGCGTCAAGCTTAATGATCGTATTGTGTTTAGTCTGGGGTTTACAGCAAATTATCTTGAAACTTGCAGCTACTGATATTAGTCCTCTGATGCAAATCGCATTGCGCTGTGGTTTGGCAACCTTGCTTGTCGTTCCATTATTGTATCGACAACGAGTGCGACAACTGTTTCATTACCGTTATGTTGTTCCTGGAATTTGGTTAGCCTTTTTATTTTCTGCAGAATTTTATTTGGTTGCTGAGGCACTCAGGTACACCAGTGCTGCGCACACTGTTGTTCTGCTCTATACCGCGCCTATTTTTGTGGCTTTAGGCTTACATTGGAAAGTAAAAGCTGAAAAATTGAATCACTTGCAGTGGTTTGGTATTTGGTTCGCATTTTTTGGCATCGCTTATACTTTTTTAGTGCGTGATCAAGCTCAAAGTCAACTCAACCATATTTTATGGGGAGATTTTCTTGCTGTAATGGCAGGGATGATGTGGGCATTGACTACGATTTCTTTAAAATTTTCAACGCTTTCTGAGGCGCCGCCCACTCAAACATTATTTTATCAATTGCTTGGGGGCTTTATTTTTTTATTACCCTTAGCTTTTTGGACTGGACAAGCAGATGTACGCTGGTCACAACTGACGTTTCTGAGCTTAACATTTCATGCGGTTGTCATGTCTTTTTTAAGTTTGCTGCTATGGTTTTGGTTGTTACGAACTTATTTAGCAAATGGCTTAGGTGTGTTTTCGTTTTTGACCCCCATGTTCGGTATGTTGTTTGGTGTATGGCTGTTAGATGAGGAGATCGAAACAAGTTTCTTGGTCGGTTCTAGTATGGTTCTTGCAGGGATTATGATCGTATCTTTGCACCGCTATTTGAGAATTTATTTTGATCGAATCAGCGCAAGAATTGGAGCATTCCATTGAATCAGTACACATGGCTGGGATTAAGCTCGATTTTGATTTGGGCCTCGTTGGTTGCGGTGGTGAAACTTGTAACTGAATCATTAAGCCCGATACAGGCGGTGGCACTGATCTATAGTTTTAGTGCATTGTTCATGTTATGGAAAAATGGTTTTCCCAAGCTTTCACTCATGCCTAAAAAATACTTATGGGGCTGTGGTGCTCTTTTTGTTGGCTACGAGATCCTGTTTTTAATTTCGATTGCACTTTCAACGCATCGAGAACAGGTATTAATCATAGCAATGATTAATTATCTTTGGCCTCCTTTGCTGATTGTATTTTCGATTCTTGCACGGCAATTGAGCGCGAATATTTGGGTGATTACTGGCTTTGCATGTGCCATTCTTGGGTTAATGATGGTTGTTAATCCAGATATTCTCGAGCCGAAAAGCATATTGGTGGCCGTGCTTGAAAATCCATTGGCGTACTCATTTGCTTTCATCGGCGCCGTACTATGGCCTTTGTACAGTATATTTACCAAGAAATATGCAGAAGGTCATAATGCTGTTCCATTTCTTTTTCTAATGACTGCAGTTGGGTTGTGGGCTGTACATTTTGTGATGCGAGAACCGTTTGTTGAGCTGAATTTGATGACATGGCTGATGGTTGTAGTCATTGGCAGCTTAATTGGCTTGGCTTACAGCAATTGGAACCAAAGCATGCAATATGGACATCTCAAAATTTTAATTTTGGCAACGTATTTTATGCCCATTTTTTCAAGTCTGATGTCGATGCTGATTCTAGATGTGCAACCTCTAATGAGCTTTTGGATCGGTTGTGTCTTAGTGACCTTAGGCGCACTTATTTGTTGGCAATCTACACGTCCATATAATCCGTCTACGAAATAAGAAAAGACCTATAGAGGTCTTTTCTTATTGCAAGAGTTTATTTTTCTTCAAGTATGGTCGATAGCGGTACGGAGAGCTTTGCAGCAAGATAATCATCAGCTTCAATCAGTGCAGGACCAATACGGTTCATCCATACATCATCTTCATGAATTTTTCCGATATCATTTTTATCAGGCAGCGTATAAGGCAATGATTTATAAAATGACCAAAAATCAAGATGATCTAAATTTCTAACCAAAACATATTCATTATTATCTGTACGTTTAATAATATTCTGCTGTTCTAATAGATTAACATATTTAGGCCAGCGGCCAATTTCACCGCGTCCTAAAATATCAAGTGCCTCCAGATCGGTTACGGTTTTACCTTGTTTTTGTTTTTTATAGAATAACTCAAGCATATCTAGAAGCATGAGAATTGGATGGCGCGTTTCGGTCTTACCTGTATGAAATGCTGTGAGGGCATAACTTATCTCAACACCAAGCAGTACGATGTTCCAAGAGAGATAAATCCACAACAGGAAAATTGGAACTGCTGCAAAAGCACCGTAAACCAACTGATAACTGGTAAAGTTAGTCATCACGAAGCCGAATAAATTTTTCAGTAACTCGAAGGTAACAGCACTAAAAATCGCAGCAATCATGGCTGCTTTTATTGGAACAGAGCGGTTTGGAATCGTCCAATACAAGGCAAAAAAACCAAATGCGGTGAGTGCAAATGAGATGACCCACAAAATAAACGTCCCATTCAATTCATAACCTGCAAAATTATTGCTTAGGATGTTCATAGACGCTAAAGTCGATGAAATCACAAAAGCCGAACCCAGCAGGATTGGTCCCAATGAAATGATGGTCCAATAGCGCATAAAACCAATAATGCCATTACGCGTTTCTGTCACACGCCAAATACGATTGAATGCTGTCTCAATGCTAGTGAGCATCATTACTGTGGTAAAGAATAAAAACAGCACACCAATAATGGTTAAGTTGCTCGAATTGTCAGTAAATGCATTCAATGCTTTATCAAACGCGATACTGGTTTTAGGCAGAAAATTACTGTAGATCAATTGTTGTAATTGTTGCCGAGCAGGTTCTAATGCTTTAATCGATGAAATGATAACCAAGAATACGGTCAACATCGGCACGACAGCGAAAAGTGTGGTGTAAGTTAAAGAGCCTGCTTGCTCACGACAATTGTTAGCTTCAAAGCGTCGTAGTACAAACAAAATAAACTGAAACCATGTTTTATTGTAGAAAGGTAACTTTTTTAAGATTTCCGCCATAAATAATGAGTCTCGAGTATTTTTTAGTTAAAATTCTGTACGTTCGTTGCACAGCTTAACCAAATTTTAAAAAAAATACCGTATAGTTTTCTTTTTTCATTGGATGATCTTTTTATGCAAGCATATGTTCTAGTTTTGTATTACAGTAAATATGGTTCAACCAAGGAAATGGCACATTTAATTGCTCAAGGAATTGAATCTATTGGAATGCTTGCGAAAATTAGAACAGTTCCACAGTTGGCAACAGTGGTGACCGAAGCAGCACCAAGTATTCCAGAGGAGGGCGATATTTATGCGACTTTGGATGATCTTCAACATTGTTCGGGACTTGCATTAGGATCACCAACTCGATTTGGCAATATGGCATCAGAAATGAAATATTTTTGGGATCAAACAACGAGTTTATGGCTCAATGGTGCATTGCATAATAAACCTGCTTGTGTATTTGGTTCATCGGGCTCTATGCACGGCGGGCAGGAAAGTACATTACTGACTATGTTGCCACCTTTGTTTCATCATGGAATGTTGATTTTGGGTTTAACCAATGCCAACCCAGCTTTATCGAATACAAAATCAGGTGGGACACCCTATGGTGCTACACATGTCAGTGGTCCTAGACACGATCAATCTCTAAGCCAAGATGAAAAATCACTGTGTATCGAGCAAGGGAAACGATTAGGTGAAGTGGCGTTGCAAATGTTAAAGAAATAATTTAAAAGATTATTTTATCAGGCATAAAAAAAGTGAGCTTCTCGCTCACTTTTATTTTGAAATATGTTTCTGTTCAAATCGGTGTTTGCACTTTTTGCATTGGTAATCGAGGAAAACATTCTTATCGACAATTTCTCCCGCTTTTTTTCCAAAACGATGACCTAAAAAGCCACCAGTCACACCCACACTGATTGCACCAACAAAAGTGCCAATTGTGCCACCCATGATTACACCTAAAGGGCCCGCAACAGCACCAATGGAAGCACCAATAGAAGCACCTGATGCAGCACCACCCACAGTTCCCGCAGTTGTACCCGCTGCGGAAAGAAGAACACCACCTGTTTTTTGCAGTAATTGTTCATGGTTGCGTTTTTCAATATCAGTTGAACCGCATTTTGGGCAGTGTATTTCTAAGTTTTCAGTCATTTAGGATTGCTCTAATCTATACATCCATTTATTTAAAAGATTCTAGCATTGCGCTTAAAGTTGCAACATGGCCGAATGTAGAAAAACTGTAATGCCAGATAAAATAAAAAATTGATTTGAAAATAGATTAATTTAATTTTTAAGGATAAAACCATATTTTATGAGCAGGATGGCTTAGATCTTGAACTGAATAACTAAGCGCAAATAGTGATTTAATTTTTTTCGAAGTTTGGCTTATTTTTTTATTCCAATCAAAAAAATTACCAAGACAATGAAAAAATTATTTGTACTAAGTACTATTGTGACATTGAGTTTTAGCCTCATTGCATGCTCAAAAGAAAAGCCTACTGATCTTAAGGGGCAAGATGAATTAAATGAAAAATTAACAACCTTGAATATTGGCTATCAAAAAGCGGCGCTTAAATTCATCGTTGCAAAACAAAATAAAACTTTTGAGCAGGCATTTCCTGGTGTGAAAATTCAATGGAAAGAGTTTCCGGCAGGTCCTCAAACACTAGAAGCATTAAATGTCGGTGCTATAGATGTGGGGTATACAGGAGATACACCTGTAATTTTCGCACTTTCTGCAGGTAAACCAATTCAATATTTAGCGTATGAAAATGGATCTAAAAATGCACACAGCTTGCTGTTACCCAAAGACAGCACGATTCAAAGCTTAAAGGATCTAAAAGGTAAGCGTATTGGTGTTACACAAGGTTCAAGTGCGCATTACTTTCTCTCACAAATATTAGATCAAGCTCAATTGAGTTGGTCTGATATTCAACCCGTCTGGTTAACGCCTGCAGATGCACGAGCTGCTATTGATAAAAAATCACTCGATGCTTGGGCGATTTGGGATCCTTATGCAAGTGCTGCTTCGCTTAAAGGTGATACACGTGTTCTTATTGATTCAAAAGCTTTGCCATTGGCATATAGCTTCTATTTGTCTTCACCAAAATTTTTAAAACAACATGCGGTTGAAGCCCAAAAATTTGTGCAAACATTAAATCAAGTAGATGATTGGATCAATCAACACCCAGATCAAGCCGCAAAAATTTTGGCGCAAAGTACAAGCTTGGACGAAAATATTACCAAACTGGTTTTAGAAAAAAGAAATATTCCTGCTTATGCCAAACTGGTCGATACAGATACAGTCACGGCGCAACAAAAAATTGCAGATTTGTTTTATCAACTTAAACTCATTCCGAATGCCGTGTCTTTAAAAGATCATGTGTGGACTGGGCAAGAGTAAGTGATTGAACGTGAATCATATTTTTATAGACGCATAAGTATCCAATTTAAATGATTTCAAAAGCATTCATCTTTCAGTCATTAATACAATGAAGTATTAGAAAGATGAGTGCATCATGACTCAACCATTAAAACAAAGCTTAAACGCATTTCCTATTCTGAATTTAAGTCAATTTGATCAATCATCAACTCAAGCAGATTTTCTGCAACGACTTGCACATATCGCCAAGGATATTGGTTTTTTTTATTTGACGGGTCATGGCATTCCAACTGAAAAAATTTCAGAGATTCAGCGTATTACTCGGCAGTTTTTTTCGCTGCCACAAGAACAAAAAGATGAAATCGCTATGATTCATTCCCCGCATTTTCGAGGGTATAGTCGAGTAAATGCCGAAGTTACACGTCTGCACCCTGATTTTAGAGAACAAATAGACATTGGTTTTGAACTGGCAGCATTAGAACCTGAAACTGGACCGACATGGAGACGCTTACAGGGACCAAATCAGTGGCCTTCGAATTGGCCTGAGTTTCAACGCGCAGTCACCGCATGGCAACGAGATCTCAGACAAGTTGCAATTAAATTATTAAAAGCCTTGTTGCTTTCATTGGGGCAGCAGGACACAGCACTTGATCAATTGATTACAGGCAGTCCACATGAACTACTCAAGCTGATTCATTATCCTCCAATTGATCAAATGAATCATCAGGGTGTAGGCCCTCATAAAGACTCCAATATTTTAACTTTACTTTTACAAGACCAGATCGGAGGACTTCAGGTCTTAAGTCAAGGCAAATGGATTGAAGTACCATTTGTTGAACACGCATTTGTCGTCAATATCGGTGAGGTTTTAGAGCTTGCCACAAATGGATATTTGATTGCGAATCAACATCGAGTCATATCTCCAACGAATGCAGATCGGTATTCGGTTGCTTATTTTCTTTCTCCCAATTTATTTGCTGGTGAAATTCCGCTTTTAAATCTTGCAGATAATTTAAAAACGCTTGCACAAGGACCAGAGACAGATCCGCTGAATCCTTTACTGAGAAATGTGGGAGAAAACTGTATCAAAGGTCGACTTAGATCTCATTTAGACGTTACTGAAAAATATTATCCAGCACAATTTAAACAACTCAAACAATCAACAACAATATCGAGTAAATCATGAAGTCAAAATACGCCCAATTTTTATTTATTATTTTTCCAATTCTCATTATCAGTGCATGTAGTGCTCAACCTGAACCTCAAAAAACAAAACAAACACAACAAACAATCGTGATTGGGTCACATGGATCGGATGTTGATATTTGGAGACATATCGCGGATTCTGATCAGGCCAAAACAGCAAAAGTTGACATTGAGGTGAAAGAAATTAATGACGGTGTGGCTTTGAATCAAGCTTTGCTCGATGGTGAAATTGATGTAAATGCATTTCAATCTTGGGCGTATTTCAAAGAATTTAATGACTTGAATCATCATAAGCTTGCTGTCTTGGCGACCACTTATTTAGAGCCTATGGGGTTATATTCTCAAAACTACAAGTCACTAATTGCTTTGCCTGATCGGGCCTTAATTGCAATTCCAAATGATGTGGCGAATACAGCACGTGCATTAAGGTTATTAGAGCGTGCTCAGCTAATTACACTTAAGCCTGATTTTAATACGATTTCTGGAACTCTTGAAAGTATCCAGTCAAATCCGAAATCACTTCAATTTAAATTGGTCAAAGGTGCACAACTCCCACGTGTCTTGTCTGAGGTGGATTTAGCCGCAATTGGAAATACTATTGCTCTGGAAAGTGGACTAAATGTAATAACAAATGCGATATTTAAAGAAGAGGTCACTGATAAAGCTTTAGAAAATGTCAATATACTTGCAGTGCGTAAAGACCGATTGAATGATCCAAAATTTCAAAAACTTTCAAATCTTTACCATCAGCCTTACGTTGAGGATTATATTCAAAAGCATTTTGGTGGTACAAAATTGGGCATTCAACTAGATCCTGCCACATTAAAGTAAAAAAGCGCCGTTAGGCGCTTTTTTTAATGTTCAACATTATTCTTGAACAAAAGTCACTGTCCCATTTGCAAGTGATTCAACACGAGCAAGTGATTCAACGCGGTAACCTTTTTCAAGTAAAAGATCACGGCCGGGTTGGAACGACTTTTCAATCACAATACCAATCCCGACAACTTCAGCTTCAGCTTGGTGAATCAAGTCAGCCAGACCTAAAGCAGCTTGTCCATTTGCAAGAAAGTCATCGATCACAAGAACCTTATCTGTTGCTGCAATGTGCTTCTTAGAAATAGCAATTGTGCTTTCTACTTGCTTTGTAAATGAGAATACTTTTGAACGATATAAATCATCTTTTAAAGTTAAAGATTGATACTTACGTGCAAAAATTACCGGTACACCAAGTTCCAAGCCAGCCATCACAGCAGGTGCGATACCTGAAGCTTCAATTGTGATGATTTTGGTGATGCCTGCATCTTTGAATAGACGAGCAAATTCTTGACCAATTTGTTGCATCATCACTGGGTCGATTTGGTGGTTTAGAAAAGAATCAACTTTTAAAACCTGATCAGATAGAACGATACCTTCGTTTAAGATTTTCTGTTCTAGTGCGTACACGGGAGAATCCTCTAGGGCAGGTGCCTTTTTAAGCAAAGACGTATTTTAAAAAGCATCTGCAAAAAAGCAAGTAAAAAATGCCTTAATTTTGTGGACCGTTATACCCTGTCAGTAAGAGCCCGTATGAAGATTTCTTATCTTGGTGTGTGACTTTCACTGGTAAATAGTCCAATTTCGGAGACAGCCAAAAAATCGTTTCACGACCTGGTTTATCATGCTTCATCACTACTTTGATGGTATCAAACGTACCGTACTTGGTTTCTACTTTTTCAGTGCCTTGTTTGACGAAACGACGTGATTCAACTTCTTTAGCATCTGCAATCCAATATTGCGATTTTAAACCGTTATTTTTTAAGTCTTCACGAATTTGCAATTCTGCATTTAACTCATCCAGTACACCAGATTTCCAAGCAAATGAACGTTGCTCTTTATCTTTGGTGGTGTTAATGGTTTTGGCACTTGGATTAAATTTAATGCTCATTGTATTGTTATGAACCAAAATTTTACTGGTGCGACTGAAATTGGATGATTGAATCTGATTATTGTTGAATGTGAAGTTACTGGTTTCAGTCGCTGAAGCAATACCACCTGCTTTAGCTGCAAAAACGTAATTCCATGTGTTACCTGATTTTTTCAAGGTTCGTGTTGCTGACCCCAAGTTTTTACCATTGTATGCAAACTGATAAGAGGCTTGGAAGGGCGTCATGGCAAGCGCTTGACTTGAATAGCCTGTGAAAAGCACGGCTGTACCTACACTTGCAATCACACTCAAAGTTTTAAACGATTTAAATGCCATAAATATTTTCCTTTACCTTCGTATCGAAGGATCACTTGAAGTTTTATTATCTCTGATAAATAAGGAGAAATAATCAATAATCACAGTGAAAATGTATTTTTCTGTAGCTTAAGCTTTATGACGACATCAAAACGCTGCGCTCTAGTCGTCCTTTTGTTTAATTGGTGTAATGTGATCACTTTCCACTTCATCAGATTTCGATTTGAATCGATCAGTATTCATTTTGCTGAATAAAGCCATCAAATTTACATTACCAATCACCACCAATTCTGTTTCACGAAGTTCTGCATGGTTGACGTGTACTTTGCCCAATGTTTCAATGATCGAGCGATTTTTTCCGAGCCACTGATTTAAATCGAGATGTAAGAGATCGTCTTTGACTTTAATGACATTAAACCGCTCTAAAATCATGCCAAGTGGATCTTTACGAAGAATTTTTTGATAGAAAAATAGGGCAGAGCGGAATGCAATTTTCATCCAAAAGGTTTGAAATTTTGCTTCAATGACTTCGGTTTCACTAATTTGTTCAAATACAATCAGTTGTACATCTTTATTCAATTCCATTTGAATCAGCTTTAAATCTACAGAGAGAATGGTATAAAGCCCTTTCACATTCAAAGTGGCATAGAGTCGAAGCCAATCGTCGTGTAAATCAGCATGTAAGTCTTCAAGGATGCTGACATTGTCGGTCACAAAGCGCTTGAAAGTCGCATTTAAAAAAACTTGAGAGACAGGAAATTCACGTTCTTCTTCAATAAACCCTTCAGCCTTTTGATAGACTTTACGAAATTTGTTCGCGATATTTGAAATAATCGTTGGCATAAGTGAAGTTCCATTACCTCTAAATCTTGTGAGATGTCAGCTAGTGTATATCTTGTAGGTGATTACTGCCGAAGGATAACAGCTTATCCAATTGCGATGTAATGTTTACAAAGACGTTTATTATGGTTTTGATGGTCAGGCGTTATTTAAGTTTAATCTATTGGTTTCGCATGACTTTATCTTATTTTATCTGAAGAACTTGCTCAATATTTAACTCATTTGTCTAAAATATGTCATCAATATAAAGATCAACTCGATTTACTCAGATTGATAAGCGCGCTGAATCTGACAGACCTCAATCGAATACGTGTCATACCATGATAGGCGACCTTTTTGTTGGGCATAAAGATGTTGGGTGTCTTGCCAAGCTTGAATATCTTCTAACCGACTCCAATAAGAAAGACTGACTTCATTATCCTTCTCTTGATAGCTTTCAAACTTTGTACAATTGTAATCATGCATCGCTTTATGCCGCATTTGGCTAGCCAATATTACATATTCATCATCAATATTTTTTATTTTAGCTTTGAAGATGACAACGAAGTTCATTTTTGAATACTCATTTATTATTTTAATTTGCTTCCCGAATAACGGGAAGCATAGACCGAAGTCATTGAGGAATGTTATTCGTTATCCAAAAGCAGGTAAGGATTTTCAAAACCTAGTTTTTGTAAAATCTCAATCTCAATTACTTCCATTTCCTCAGCATCTTGTTCAGAAGTTTCATGATCATAGCCCATCAGATGTAAAGTACCGTGAACCAACATATGAGTGAAATGTGTTAATGGTGCTTTAGATTGTTCTTCTGCTTCACGAAGCACAACGGGAATACAAATCACCAGATCTCCGATAGGGAAACTGTCTAGAATTTCAGCCATTTCATCTGGTAAGTCGCTTGGAAAAGATAAAACATTGGTTGGCTTATCTTTACCACGATATTCAAGGTTAAGTTTGTGACTTTCTTCGACATCTACGCAAGCTATACCAATTTCACAATCGCTTTGTGTATCAATATGACGAAGGGTGGTTTCAATAATTTTTTTAACATACGCACGTTTGAGCACCAAGTTTGATGCTTCAAACGATTGTTGTAATGAGAGACTGAGTTTCAAAATCTTGCCTTGAGCGTGATTAGATTTAAATTACTCTGCATCTTGATGCTGAGCATCAGCAGCAGAATCATTTTCTGATATGAGTGCTTCTTGACGTGCTTTACGTTCCGCACGTGCTTCAGCAGTTAAACGATGTTGTTCACTGTCCCAACCCTCATATGCTTCTACAATTTTTTGTACAAGCTGATGTCTTACAACATCACGTGAGTGAAAACGCGTGATATGGATTTCTTTAATCTTTTCAAGCACGCGTAATGAATGTGCCAAACCAGACTGCTGTCCACGTGGTAAATCCACTTGAGTAATGTCACCTGTAATGACTGCACGCGAACCAAAACCAAGACGAGTTAAGAACATTTTCATCTGTTCTGGCGTTGTATTTTGGGCTTCATCTAAAATGACAAAGGAGTGATTGAGTGTACGACCACGCATATATGCAAGTGGCGCTACTTCAATAATTTGACGCTCAATTAATTTTGCCACTTTTTCAAAGCCAAGCATTTCATACAGGGCATCATAGAGTGGGCGTAAATAAGGATCAATTTTTTGTGATAAGTCACCTGGCAAGAAGCCAAGTTTTTCACCAGCTTCCACAGCAGGGCGAACTAAAAGAATACGTTGAATTTCATTGCGTTCAAGCATATCAACGGCAGCAGCTACAGCCAAATAGGTCTTACCTGTACCCGCTGGACCAATCCCGAAAGAAATATCACTTTGAAGAATGCGTTGTACATAGCGTTTTTGGTTGGCCCCCCGCGGATTAATGCGGCCCTTACGGGTTTGGAGCCAGACTTCGTCAAGTCCTGTGTGTTCTTGATTAGGATCCAATTGTAATTCATGATCAGTCTGGCTGCCTTGAATCATTAAATGAATCAAATCAGAGCTGATTTGTTGAGAAACTTCAGCTTCGGCGTATAAGCGCTGAAGTAAGCTTTCAACTCTCTCGACTTCATCAATTCCACCGTCAATAAAAAAACTATCGCCACGCTGACTGATTTTTACATCTAAACGTTGTTCAATTTGTTTCATATGACCGTTGTACGCGCCAAGCATGGTTTGTAAACGGTCCATTGAAACACCGGGAAAAGCCACTGTACGTCGAATCGCTGCAGTCAAGAGATTTCCTTTAGAGTCTGTTAATCTATACCTCTACATTACGCCACGTCAGGTTCAAGATTCAAGAGTTCACCGTAAACTAAATTTAAGGTTTTAATCTCTGTAATCTCAATCTCTGCAAAGCGTCCGAGCCAAGAAGCATCACCAATAAATGTTACTAAACGTGTATTGTCTGCGGTTCCTACCAATAAGTTTGGATCGTGCTTTGAAACGCTCTCAATGAGCACACGTTGGACAGTACTAAGCATAGCATCAGTTTTTTGGATACTTGATTGCTTGATCCATTGTTGAACTTTAGCCAAGCGCTCTTTTTTAACATCTTCAGGTGTTAAATCTTCCAACTCTGATGCTGGTGTACCAGGACGTTTCGAGTAGATGAAACTATAAGAATGATCAAAATCTAAGTCTTGAATAAATTGATATGTCTCTTCAAAGTTAGCATCAGTTTCACCAGGGAAGCCAATAATAAAGTCTGAAGACAAATGCATATCAGGACGTACTTGGCGTAATTTAGCAATCTTATCGATATAAACGTCAATCGTGTGGTTACGCTTCATTGCCTTCAATACATCATTTGAACCGCTTTGAACTGGTAAATGAAGGTGAGAAACCATCTGTGGTAGGTCACGATAGCATTGGATAAGGTCATCATTGAATTCTAATGGATGAGATGTTGTATAACGAATACGACCAATGCCTGGAATTTCCGCCACTAGACGAAGAAGATCAGCAAATGTACAGATTTCACCTTCGAATGTTTCTCCGCGGTAACCATTTACGTTTTGACCGAGTAAAGAAACCTCACGTACACCTTTTTCAGCAAGACCAGCAATTTCAGCAAGTACATCATCTAGGGGACGAGAGACTTCCTCACCACGAGTGTATGGCACCACGCAGAATGAACAGTATTTTGAACAGCCTTCCATAATCGATACGAACGCCTTATAACCTTCAACGCGAGGTTCAGGTAAGAAGTCGAACTTTTCGATATCTGGAAATGAGATGTCTACCAGTTTGATTTTCTCTTTTTTCGGCTTTTCAATTTGATCCGTATGTTGATCAAGCATTTGTGGCAAACGGTGAAGTGTTTGTGGACCAAATACCATGTCGACATAAGGTGCACGTTTTTGGATATTGTCACCTTCTTGAGATGCAACACATCCACCTACACCAATCACCAAATCAGGATTTTTTTCTTTCAGCTTGCGCCAGCGACCTAATTCTGAAAATACTTTTTCTTGCGCTTTTTCACGAATTGAACAGGTATTCATTAAAAGAATATCTGCATCAGCAGGGTCTGTCGTTAATACATAACCGTGTGAATCACCTAGCAAGTCGGCCATACGATGACTGTCATACTCATTCATCTGACACCCTTGCGTTTCGATATACAGTTTTTTGACTGCACCATCGATGGCTGGGGTGTGCTGTGGCTGGGTAACAGTGTTTTCTGAGGCAGCTGGGGCACTATTCGGAATGAAGGTTTGAACCGTCATGAAGGCTCCTATCCTATAAAAAGGGATAAATATGTTCCGGTGAAGTATGGGGGAATCCCACACTCGATAAAAGCGAGCTATTTTACAGTATTTGTACTACGGGTTGAACAAATATATAAATCAGATCAAGTTTATGGATTTACAGTAAAAATACTTTAAAATAATAGTGGTTAATCAGCGCTTTACATAACAGAACAGTACTTGATCATTAGAGTATTTAAAATACATTTTAAAATTGCCAAGCGCTGCAAAAGAGTTGATCATGCAAAAAAGCATGTCCAAATGTAGCGACGAGTTAAAGTTGAGAAGAGAAGCGTGTTAAAAAAAGCAGTGAAGCAAAAACAGTTAAAACAATATTTAATGGGGCTGATAACACTAGGTTGTTTGCCCGCTGCTCATGCGGCTGAAGAGCAATTTAATGAGGCGATTAAATTTGCGAACTCGGGTAATACAGCTCAGCTCGAATATTATCGTTCTGCAATGCAAAATGATGCGCTTGGATATTATCCAGAATATTGGATGTTGAATAATAATTTAGGCTTCCAACCCGCAACGAATATTATCAGCTTTGCACAGCGCTATCCTCAATCTGCAATGGCTGAAAAATTAGCTGCTGATTATGTCGAAGAAAAGGTAAAACAAGCAGATTTCAAGACAGCTCAACTTGTTTTACCTTATGTCACCAATCCTGATCAAGCTGAAAGCTGTGCGGTTGCGCAAGTAAGAGCAAAAAATGGCGATACATTGGTATACGCTGAATACAAAGATGTCTGGTTTACAACAGAATCGCAGCCAGAATCGTGTAATGGTTTAGGTCGCTTAATGCTAAGTAGTCCCTTACTCACCACCACAGATCGTCAACAGCGCCTGTATGCGCAACTTAGAGCGGGACAGTCTGGTCAAGCGATCGCAACAGCACAAACTCTGGGTTTAAACTTGTCATTAGCACAATTAAATCAAATTCAGGCAGATCCTTTGAATTATTTATGGTCTGCGACCAAAGGAACAACAGTAGATTATGCTTATTTGGTGTTTGCTTTAGGTCGTGCTGCAGATGCTGACTTGAACACGGCGCTTCAAAATCTTCCTCGTGTCGTGCAAGGTGTTCCTGCAGATGTTCAAAAGTATATGTACCGCACGGTGGCGTATATTGGAGGCACGACAGTGATGAAAAATAATTTTAATCCTGAAGTGCTGAAGAACTTTGATTACAGTTATGGCGTGCCTTTTACACCAGAAGAGGCTGAAATTTACGCGCGTCAAGCGATTCGTTTTGGTGAGTGGGAAAGTGTGTTGCGCGCCATAGATAGTATGAGCGTTACGCAAAAACAAGAAGATCGCTGGCAATATTGGATGGCGAGAGCGTATGAAAATCGCAAAGATCAAGCTTCCAAGCAAGCTGCAAAAAGTATTTATCAACGATTAGCTGCCGCTGGCGATGATTATCACAATCTGTTGGCAAAAGATCATTTAGGTATTCGTTATAATGAAGCACATGATCGAGCACAACCAAGCGCACAGGATATTCAACGTTTAGATCAAGATATTCACTTTAGACGTGCTTTTGCATTACGCAATATCAATGCTTCAGCAACTTACACAAACCGTGAATGGAATTGGGCTGTCCGCCAAGCTTATCTTAAGCAAGATGATGGTCTATTACTGGCTGCGGCAAAACGTGCCACAGAAATGGGGTGGTATGACCGTGCTATTTATGCGGCGGAAAGAACACTTAAACGTCATAACTATGCATATCGTTATGCGACACCACATCAAAATCTAGTGGTGACGCATAGTAAAAATGCAGGGATTGATCCTTCGTGGGCTTATGGTTTAATGCGTCAAGAAAGTCGCTTTGTAACCACGGCCCGTTCACATGTAGGTGCTGGTGGATTGATGCAAATTATGCCTGCAACAGCAAAAGATGTGGCACGAAAAATGGGTGAAACGTATAATCCTGCTGCATTATCAGATCCGAATACCAATATTCGTTATGGGACATATTACCTGTCAATGATTCAAGGTATGCTGAGTAACAGTCCAGTTCTAGCTACGGCTGGCTATAATGCAGGGCTGACTAGAGCACGCCGTTGGCAACCAGAGTTTAAAAGTATTGCGGCGGATCAATACACAGAGTCAATACCACTTCATGAAACACGTGACTATGTGAAGAAAGTTATGACCAATGCTGCTCATTATGGTGTTTTGCTTGGTCAGGGGCCGCAAGCGATCGAAAGTCGTATGCCGCCTATTCCAGTAAGAAATACGCAATAGCATTTCAACTACTTTTGTGAGCTTGGATGAATCACGCAAAACTGCTGTTTAGTCGTCAACACACTTACCTCCTCTGTAGTTTGAGCGTAGGGGCTTTGTTGTGTTCAGCAGATGTGATGGCATCCGGGAAAGGTTTACAAGGATATGTGCTTCAAGTACAGATGACACCTGCCATTTGTGCATTAGATCGAACAAAAGCGAAACACCGTAAATGCCTAGAAGGATATTCACTGACGATAAAGGGTCTTATCCCAGAAACCAGTCGTCATGATTGCCAAACGAGTTCATCTGCCACCTTGGCACCGCTACAGAAGAGGGTTGTTGCTAGGGTGATGCCTGATGAGCAGGCTAGAATTAGGTTATGGGCCAACTATGGTGGTTGCGTTCCAATGAATGCCAGTCAGTATTTTCGTACCATTATTAATCATGCAGACCAATTAAAAGTTCCTGATTCCTTAACAGGAGTGGATCGTAAAACAGTCTCTATGGCGACATTACGATCACAATTCATCAAACTCAACCCAAAATTACCCAGCCAAGGTATTGAATTTCAATGCCAAAGCTTAAATGGTCGCCCAGTGTTAACGGGGGTTGAAATCTGTTATCGCACGAATGGTCAATTCAAGTCATGTGCGTCTGATATTGTCTCGACCTGCCCAAATAGATTTGACATAGAGGGCGCCTACTAATTTATTTCCGCGAAGTTAATTTATATTTCCTATCAGACTTTTGTTGAAATTCATTCTCTTTTCAATGCATCTGTCAAAGTATTGGAGTACAATCTTCGCCGTTTATGATTATTAAGATTAGATAGAACAGCTATTTAATCGCATTGACTATCCTCTCAACTGGAGATAATTACATGAAGCAACCTGTTCGCGTTGCCGTTACTGGCGCTGCTGGTCAAATTGGTTACAGCCTTTTATTCCGTATCGCTAGCGGTGAAATGTTGGGTAAAGACCAACCAGTTATTCTTCAATTATTAGAAATTCCTGTTGAGAAAGCTCAACAAGCGCTTAAAGGCGTGATGATGGAACTTGACGACTGTGCTTTCCCATTATTGGCTGGCATGATCGGTACTGATGATCCTAAAGTTGCATTCAAAGATGCTGACTACGCGCTTCTTGTTGGTTCACGTCCACGTGGTCCTGGTATGGAACGTGCTGACCTTCTTAAAGTCAACGGTGAAATCTTCATCGGTCAAGGTCAAGCGCTTAACGAAGTTGCTAGCCGTGACGTTAAAGTTCTTGTTGTAGGTAACCCTGCTAACACGAATGCTTATATCGCAATGAAATCTGCTCCAGATCTTCCAGCGAAAAACTTCACAGCAATGTTACGTCTTGACCACAACCGTGCGTTAACTCAACTTGCTCAAAAAGCTGGTGTTGCAGTTTCTGACATCAAAAACATGACAGTTTGGGGTAACCACTCTCCAACAATGTATGCTGACTACCGTTTTGCTAACGTAAACGGCGAAAGCTTAAAAGACAAAATCAACGATGCTGCATGGAATAAAGACGTATTCCTTCCAACTGTTGGTAAGCGTGGTGCTGCGATCATCGAAGCGCGTGGTCTTTCTTCTGCTGCTTCTGCTGCAAACGCTGCAATCGACCATATGCGCGATTGGGCTCTTGGCACAAACGGCGAATGGGTAACTATGGGTATTCCTTCTGATGGTTCTTACGGTATCCCTGAAGGCGTAATGTTCGGTTTCCCTGTAACTTGTGAAAATGGCGAGTACAAAATCGTTCAAGGTCTTGAAATTGACGAATTCAGCCGTGAGCGTATCAACTTCACGCTTAATGAGTTAGAAGAAGAACGTGCAGCGATTGCTGACATGGTTAAATAATTTAGTTCTCAACTAAATTAAAAAAGCACTCCATTCGGAGTGCTTTTTTAATGCACAAAACTTAACAATGCTTAAGAAATCCTTCTACATAGAACTTTGTATTGACATGTTATCTTGAACAAAATCATGAAAATTCAAGGAGCAATCCATGTTGGATATGGAAGTAAATCAAGAATTACTTTTTGAGCAATTGGGCTTAGATAGCTCACCTGAAGGGATTGATCAATTTATACAAACACATCGGCTTGATCCCAATACGCCGATGCATGAAGCTGATTTTTGGAACCCATCGCAACGCGATTTTATTATTAGTCATTGGAAAAAAGATAATGAATGGGCCATTGTCATTGACCAATTGAGTGAGCAGCTCACAAACGATACAAAGTGATGAAAATATAATCACAAATTAAAACAATAAACCCAGACCAAAAGCTGGGTTTTTTCATGGATTTCTTATAAGTTATTTAAATAATAATTTTATTAAAATCTGATAAGGGGAGTCCCTTGATGGAACATAAACCTTCCTTAGCGTTATTGTTTTCTCAATTGGGGTTGGCAAATAGTCCAGCGGCAATTGAACTCTATATCCGTACACATCAGCTTTCCGCTCAACAAAATTTACATGATGCACCATTTTGGAATAAAGGTCAGCGCGACTTCTTAATTAGTCATTTAGTACAAGATGATGATTGGGCAATATGGATAGATGAACTTAATCAACAGTTACATATGGATGCATATAAATTAAAAATGGCCTAAAAAAGCCCCTTTCATGGGGCTTTTTTTAATGCATCTTAGGTTTGGTTAACTGGATAAACCACTCTTGGTCATGAAATTGTTTGAAAGCAGGGTGAGTTCTTATCACCTCTAAATCATGATCAATAGTTTTAAAATATTTATTTAGCCAATGGCGTGTAAGTGCTGACTCTTTACGAGAAGCGCAAGCATAAGCCAGATTAAAATAAACATCACTATGATTGGTCGATGTTAATGATTTTAAAATTTGCTGAGTGATGATCGCAAATTTTTCATCTTGAGTAATCTCAAAATACATCATGTAGGCTCTAGCTAACATCAGGGTAAGATTAATATACAAACGCATTGGCATTTCTTCGAAATCTACTCGACCTTGTTCAAGAAGAACAATCGCTTCTTGAAGAAAATGAATTTGTTCCTGACGAAGCTTACTCATACTGACCAGCTCTAAACGCAATTCGGCACGTTCAAAGGCAAGCTCAGGCGTATTTTTTTGTAAGTAAAGTTGGTCTGTTTCACCAATGCGTTGAATAATTAGCTTGGTATTTGATTGCATGGATGAGTCCTCATCAGGTTTAAAACCTATATGGAGGCAACTTCGAAAAAATAAAGCGCTAAATTAAAGTTCGTGCGGTCCTTAACCAAGCTGTAATCGAAAGACGTTGGTGGTGTGCAACAAGAACTTCATGTAATAAATCGCTTTGAAATAGAGCGATGCGATTAGGTTTGGGTTCAATAATATGCCACTGATTATTCTTATCTTGTAGCTTTAGTTGACCACCCCAATGCTGATGCCATTCCTCATGCAGATAAAAAACTGTCGACATCACACGACCATTTTTGCCTTGAGGGTTGTCTCGATGTAAAGCATAGAAATCACCAGGATTATAACAAGCGAAGTGGGCTTCGACTTCTTGAATGCCTAAATAAAATGCACGATTTAATTCCTGAGAGAGTAAATCTAAGGTTTTTATGTGTTGATGGGAAATTGATAGTTTTGGATCTAACCACAAAATGTGATCGCTGCGGATTGTGCTGACAATGCCATTTTGAATTGCTGCATTTCGAAAATCATCAAGATGGATTTGGCATTCATTTACAACGTTTTTTAAATAGCTTGGTGGGTATGCATGATCGATGATACTGAAGCCATGTTGATCTAAATCATCAAGGATTTGATCAACATTCCAATCCCCTGGGATGACAACTGCTTCCATATTTATCTCGCTATTTACTGTATAAAAAAAAGGTCAGCTATTTTAGAGTAATAATCGATTCTGAATGAAACACTTTTTCATGTTAAAATGATTGTTGATCTTAGGAATAATTGAAACATGAATTACCGTCACCATTTCCATGCTGGAAACTTTGCCGATGTCATGAAGCATGTATTGTTGCTTCAGATTTTGTCACGTCTTAATCAAAAAGATAAGCCGTATCATTACATTGATACACATGGTGGTGCAGGTAAATACGATTTATCAACGTCTGCAGCACAGAAGTCGGGAGAGTTTTTAAATGGTATTCACCGTTTAGTTAAACTCGATGACTCAATTAAGCGTAATGCCCCTGAAGGTGTTAAGCAATATCTTAAAGTTGTAGAAGATATGCGTGCAGGTGCCGGAAAAGGCGCTTATCCGGGTTCGCCATGGTTCGCTTTGGAAGGAATGCGCGAAACAGATAAAGCAACAATTTTTGAGATGCAACGAGATGTATTTCAGCAACTTTACATGAATGTGCGTGATCGTCGGGCAGGTTTGCATGAGCGTGATGCTTATGAAGGTTTGCTCGGTGTGATTCCTCCTAAAGAAAAACGTGGATTGGTCATGATTGATCCACCATATGAGGTGGAGCGAAAGGATTTTCCGCAGTTGGTTGAACTCATCGCTACGGCATATAAGAAATGGCCTACAGGCATATTTGCAATTTGGTACCCAATTAAAGACCGCGCAATGATTGATCGTTTTGAGAAAAAAATGATTAAGACTGGTATTCGCCGTCAATTGGTTTGTGAAGTATGTGTATGGCCAGACGATACACCTGTAGGATTAAACGGTTGTGGTTTATTAGTGATTAATCCACCTTGGAAGTTTTCTGAAGATGCAGATGAAGCATTGCAATGGCTTTTTCCGCACTTAAGAATGAGTGAAAATGGTGGTCATGCTGCCGTTCGTTGGTTGGTCGGCGAATAAGAATATTGAGAGATAAGGCTACAGTTAGGACGAATGACAATGACAAATATAAATAAACCTGAAACTGAATCTTCTCCAAGAAATGTTCCGGGCTTTGATGGTATTACTTTCGAAGTTGAAGAAGAGGAACATACACAAGAAGGGCAAAAGGTTAAGCGTCGTGGGATTTATCTGTGGCCAAATCTGATTACTACTGCGGCATTGTTGTCAGGGTTTTACTCAATTATTGCAAGTATGAATGGCGAATTCACACAAGCCATTTATGCCATTTTTATCGCTGCTTTATTTGATGGTTTAGATGGTCGGGTCGCACGAGCAATTGGAGCGCAAAGCCCTTTTGGTGAGCAGTTTGATTCATTATCAGATATGTTGGCATTTGGTGTTGCGCCTGCAATTTTGATGTATAGCTGGAGCCTCCATGATCTAGGTCGAATCGGTTTGGCTGCATGTTTTGTCTATACTGCTTGTGCTGCATTCCGATTGGCACGTTTCAATGTGCAAATAGGTGTGGTTGATAAACGCTATTTTATTGGTGTAGCTAGTCCTCTAGCCGCAGTAATGATCATTTCTTTGGTTTGGGTGGGGCGTGATTTCCCTGAAATTTTTGTCCTATCTGATCCAATGATTCAGACGATAAATGCAGTCATTATTATTGCAGTTGGCTTGCTGATGATTTCGAATATTAAATACTATTCGTTTAAAACCGTAGATCGTAAACGTGTGCCGTTCGCAGTCTTGCCTATTGTTGTGTTTATCTTTGCTGCGATTACATACAATATTCCTGTCGGTATTTTAGTGCTCTCGATAATTTATTCACTTTCAGGTTTCGTCACTACATTTTTGGCTCGAGAAAAAACAATATAAATAAAAAAGGAGTTTGGTATGCAGTTGTTGATGAGTTTAGCGGACGATTCAAAACAGCTGAATCAGGCTCCTTTTCCTCTTCGGTTGGATTATCACGGTCCACGAGGAATCTATAAAATTATTCATCAAGGATTGATGATTCCAGGATTACCATCTCCACTTCATTATTTTAATTTTTTAACCATTATCGGACAGCCGAATGTTCCAATGCTGCGTAATGATTATGCAATTAAAACAAGAGCCTTGGATACTGTTTCACTCATTACGAGCATTAGTCCACATATGGTTGGACATTTTCATGGTTATTCAATCATTAATGATTGCGAGATTAAAGAGAATAAATTTGTATTCGGACAAAGAGAGCAACTAGAAGGCTCAATCCCAAACTTCAAATTAATAAGAAAGGACAATGAACTTTCCGTTGATCTGAATATTCAAACTCAACCAATTATTTCGCACTTTACCAAACTAAAATTAGGTTTATTTGATCACTGGTCATTAGTGTGTCAATGCAAAGGAACAGTGACCTATAAAGAACAAACATATAAAATTGACCAGTTAGGATCATTTGAATTTGCCAGAGCGATCAATATTCCGTATCTACCGCTTCATTTTTTTACCTATCAGATAATTAACTTAATCGACCAAAGACAGTTACTTCTTGCTCATATACGCAATGGTTTAAATCAAATTGTGCAATCAAGGATGTATCTAAGAGATTTAAAAGCTCAGACATCTGAAATGTTTGATGATGTTTATTTCAAAGTCCATCGTGTATACCCAAAAATAAAGACCCCTAATGGACATGAGATGTATTTAGCGCGGGTATTTGAATGGTCATTTGAAAATAAAAAAAGAAAAATAATCGTGAAAGGTGAAAGTCGTGGAGATTTTAAATTCGGTCTTGCCGCAGGTTATGTCGGTAGTTTTAGTTATCAGGTGCAGATTGATGGAATTAAAGAAGTGGGACAATCTGGGTATTGTGAATATATAGATTGCCGTAGTTTGAAGTGGCAAGAAATTAATAAAGATGAAAAATTAATGGATAATTTTGCAAGTATTGTGCCATGCACGCTTAAAAAATAGCTCCAAAAGCATAAAAATCACGTAAATTGAACAATAAATATCCAGTTAATCATATTTTTTTTAAATATTTAAAAAACATGGTTGCATTGGATATGAAATACTGTAGAATGCACATCCATCGGCGGTGATGTTGATTAAAACTTGTTGAAAAACAAGGGTTTAGCTGAATA
>NZ_JBWYIU010000014.1:0-97108 GCF_056783995.1 Acinetobacter sp. ANC_7588
CCCAATCGCAATGGACCCAGGTCTACGTTTTGCGATCCGTGAAGGTGGTCGTACAGTTGGTGCTGGTGTTGTTGCTAAAGTAACTGCATAAGTATTGATTGTGTGAAAGAAACGCCCCTTTGGGGCGTTTTTTTATGGAATCTATAAAATTGTTAGACAATAAGAGTTGTAAGCTGTCCTTAACTGATAATGATGTGACCTATAAGGCATTTATCATAAAAATAATAAATCACTAAGATGAAGTAATGAAAAGAATCATAAAACTAGATTTGGATAGATCCCGAATAGGAGTCCAGCAATGAATGCTAAAGTAAATATTACAAATCGTGCCGGTGCATCATTTCCAGTACGTCGTATGCAATTTGATTTTGATCACGTACCAGAATATTGGATGAATGGTTCAGCAGGATTAACTCATTTCATGACAGCGTTATCTGCATTATTTCCTGCAGGTGAAAAATTCTTTATCGATTCAGTCCGTGCAGTTCGCCAACATCCAGCCATTAAAGATAATGAAGATCTCCAAAAAGAGATTTCAGCATTTATTGGTCAGGAAGCAATGCATACACATGAGCATGCTGGCTTTAATGCATCAGCACAAAAATTTGGTCATGATGTTGCTGCACTTGAAAAAGCCACAGATACGGTCATTCAAACTTTTCGTAAGTCAGCTAGCACCGTTATGAAACCATTTGGTATTTCACAAGAAATGATCGATCTGATGGGAACGACTGCGCTAGAACATTTTACAGCAACCATTGCCTCAGAATTATTGCGTAACGAACATATTCAAGCATTAATGACTGATGAAACAATGGCGACGATGTGGGCTTGGCATGCCATTGAAGAAAATGAGCATAAGGCTGTCGCATATGATGTATTTGAAGGTGTGTTCGGTAAAGGAATCAAATCTTATCTTGCTCGAACATCTTCTTTAGTGGCAGCAATGGTTGTGCTATTCATGGTGCAGACTTATTTTGTAGCGCGTTTATTGAAAGACGATAAACAGTTAAATATTGCATCTTTGAAAGATATTTATACCTATGGATATAGTCCATCTAAAGGCATTATTTCTGGTATGGGTAAGGAAATGTTGGCTTATTTTAAACCAGGCTTCCATCCGAATGATTTGGATACCGTGGGTTTATTGGCAACATGGAAAGCAAAACTCGGTTTTTAAGTATTTACTTTTGTGCATTCGGGCAGCGTAAGCTGCCTTTTTTTATTTCATTTATTTTCGAACTTTCTATAATGTACTCACTTAAAAAATGCAATGTAATGATTATGATTCGACCGATGCTGACATCAGATGTTGAGGTGGTATATGAAATTGAAAGTTTGGGGCAGACGCATCCTTGGACAAAAAAACAATTTTCAGAAGCGGTTGATTCATATCAATCCACAGTGATTGAATACCAGAATCGTGTTGTTGGTTTCTGTATTTTACAGCCTGTATTGGATGAAGCAAATTTGCTGTTGATGGCAGTTCATCCGGAAATGCGTGGAAAAGGGTTGGGATATCAATTGCTTGAAGCTTCAATGGCTCAACTCAATAATGATCCCGTACAAATCTTTTTAGAGGTCCGAGAAAGTAATAAGGCTGCGATTGCACTATATGAGAAATCCGGATTTCATCAAATTGATATGCGTAAAAACTATTATCCAACATTAGATGGTGGAAAAGAGCATGCCATCATTATGGTAAAGGCATGCAGTGATAATTTTGCAGATTTATTCAAGTGACAAAATTCAATACCCTACTTTACAATAAAGTTATTCCATTCAGAGGGAAGTGTCGTCATCAACATATGACCTAATTGATCGATTTCTTCGTTGCTGAGCATTTTATTAACACGTCGCCATTGACCATCCAGTAATAATTCAAAAGGCGCATATTGGGACTTATAGTTCATTTTGAATGAATGGGGTACCCAATATCCTAAATATACAAACTCTTGATTGTGCTGCTTTACATATTCAATTTGCTTAAGGACTGCAAAAACACCTAAAGAACGTTTGGATTCATCTGGATCAAAAAATGTATAGACGGCGGATACTCCATCATCTAATACATCGCAGGTTGAGACACAAATGAGTCGATCATCTTTCCAAAGTTCTATAAAGAAACTATTGCTACAACTGTGAATCAAAAACTTCTCGAATTGATCATAGCTAGGGGGGAACATATCTCCATCTGAATGACGCTCATTGATGTAACGTTCATAGAGTTGATAGTGTAAATCAGTAGCATCTTGAGTTTGGGTTATTCTAACTTCTAAGTCTTGATTACGTTTCCAAGCTTTCTTTTGTTGACTGTTCATTTTAAAAGCATCAACAGGTACACGACATGAAAGGCATTGTCGACACAAATGACATTCAGGTCGATAGACAAAATCTCCGCTTCTTCGAAATCCTACACGAGACAATTCTGATAAAGTTACAACGTCGATTTTATGAGCAGGATCTAAAAAGACCATCCGTGCTGATTTCTCGGGAAGATAACTGCAGTCATGGGGTGGTGTAATGTAATACTGCAGTTCATTTAATAGGGACTGGGGTTGATAAGAATTCATGTTGTCCCTCCTATTTCTCAATCCATGAGTCGTTGATCAAATGCTATTGTTTTACTTGAAAATACACCGTCTTTATACTTTTGCCAATCAATCTGAGGCTGTTTTATCACATCTTGTAACGAATTAAGGTAGTCTTGGCGAGAAATTGTGCAAGCACCTAAGCTCATGAGATGATCATTCACCAATTGACAGTCAACCCAGGGTGCCTGGTTTTCAAGGCTAATCAACATGAGGGTATAAAAAGCCATTTTTGAAACATCAGTCTCTCGACTAAACATGGATTCACCAAAAATACCCTGACCTATAGAGACACCATAGAGCCCGCCGACAATCGAATTTTCTCTGCGTACTTCGACACTATATGCATAGCCTGACTCAAATAATGCACAGTAACCTTGAATGATATCTTCAGTAATCCATGTTTCATTGGCATAACTTCGTGGTAATGAGCAAGAACGTATCACATGTTCAAAATCACGGTTAATGGTAATCGTATAATCATGTTTTTTCATGTTACGAATGAGTGATTTACTTGGATGGTATGACGAAGGGTAGATAATGCAGCGAGGTTCTGGACTCCACCAGCAGATCGGCTCACCTTCGGAAAACCAAGGAAATAAACCATGTGTATAAGCTTCAAATAATGTAGAAGGGGAGAGGTCAGCACCTATACAGATTAGTCCTTGACCTTCGGGATCGGATTCAATTGGATTAGGGAAAATAAACTCAGAAGGAGGGAGCATAGGGATTAAGTTCTAAAAATAATAATGAAAAACCGAAGATAAAAATGTTTAAAATGATTATGCCAAGTTGAAAGAATAAAAAAACCACCCGAAGGTGGTTTTTTGGGTTTTTAAATAAATATTAGTTGTCTAAATATTTCTCAGCGTCTAAAGCAGCCATACAACCTGAACCTGCTGATGTAATTGCTTGGCGGTAGATATTGTCTGCAACATCACCTGCAGCAAATACGCCTTCAACAGAAGTCGCAGTTGCATTACCACGTGTACCACTTTGAACTTGGATATAACCATCACGTAGTTCAAGCTGACCTTCAAACATTGCAGTATTAGGTTTGTGACCTATAGCGACGAACAATCCAGTCACTTCAACGTTTTGTGTTGTAGTATCAGTTGTAGATTTCAAACGAACACTAGTAACGCCATCTTGAGGGTTACCAAGTATTTCTTCAACTTCATGGTTCCAGATGATGCTAATTTTCCCTTCTTTCTCTTTTGCAAAAAGATGATCTTGAAGGATTTTTTCAGAACGTAATTTATCGCGACGATGTACAAGTGTTACATGTGAAGCAATGTTTGATAAATAAAGCGCTTCTTCAACCGCAGTGTTACCACCACCGACAACCATGACTTTTTGATTTTTATAGAAGAAACCATCACAAGTTGCACACGCACTCACACCTTGACCCATATAAGCAGCTTCGGATTCTAATCCCAAGTATTGAGCCGTAGCACCTGTTGCAATGATCAAAGCATCACACGTGTATTCTTCCATATCACCTTTTAAAACGAATGGACGTACATTTAAGTCAACTTCGTTAATGTGATCGTAAACCAATTCAGTACCAAAACGTTCTGCGTGAGCTTGCATACGCTCCATTAAAGCAGGACCTGTTAAGCCTTCAGGATCACCTGGCCAGTTATCAACTTCTGTAGTTGTGGTGAGCTGACCACCCAATTGCATACCTGCGATTAAAGTTGGTTTTAAATTTGCTCGTGCAGCATATACAGCTGCGCTATAACCCGCAGGACCAGAACCTAAAATAATCAATCTTGAGTGACGAGCGCTCATGTATAAGCATCCTTTTAATTTGATATATCGACTTGCTGAAAATTATACGTGAAACTTCACCACAGTTGTGTGGAATGAATGTGGATTATATTGATCAACTAAATCGAATTGAGCTATATAGATAAAAGTGTTAACAAGGAAACCTTAGAAAGCTGCACCTTTTTTTTATGAACAGGTGCATAATAGTAAGTTTTCTATAATGAAGAAATTGTTCCATTTCAACATTAGAACATTAATGAATAATCGTTTACAGGACAGTATATGACTGCGGTGTCGAGTGTATATGCACAGCGCTTAGTTTTAACATTCTTCTTAATATCATTTGGTATTTATCTGTTTTTAGCAACAGTGACTTATACGCCATTTGATCCGGGTTGGATGCATATTTCGAGTGATACTCAACAAGTTTCAAATGCAAGTGGTGTCGCAGGTGCTTGGATTGCAGATCTCTTATTTGGATTTCTGGGCTGGGCAAGTTTACTGATTCCAATTTATTTATTCATTGAAGCGATTCAAGTGTGGTGGCCAAGAAGTTTTTTGAGTCGCCCATTTCGTTTTGCTGCTCAATTTTTCATTCTACTTACCGTCGCGAGTTTGTTTTATTTACTTTGGTCAGTGCCTGCAGATACGCTTGCTAACGCTTCAGGTGGAATCATTGGTTACGAATTGGGTGAGAGTTTAAAACAGCTTTTGACGATTTATGGCGCCGTTTTTTTTCTGATCGTACTTAGCATCGTTCTAATCACACTGGCTTTTGGTATTCAGTGGAACAAGACATGGTCTACTTTGAAGGCGACACCCGCTTATTTGCAAGATTTATTCTATAAAAATGTACCTGAGACTGAATCAGCTTATGATTTGACGACTCAGCCAAAAGCGAAAAAAGAAATTGAACCTCCTGTAAAAGATTCAGCTCCAGTCCCTCATCAAGCTGAGCTCAATGATGTCAGTCATTTAGAAGAAATAGATCAATTACAAGCGCGTCATGAACGTACTGCTGAAAAACTATTTGAAGATATGCGTTTCCAAGAGTCTCAACAAAATCATCGTTTTGATGAAGATGATGAGGCAGAGCTCGAGCGTACCATCGCGAAAGCGCATGAGTTAGAGCGTGAGAGTCAACGTATTGTTCCAACGGGTGAAGTTTGGAAAGCCTTGCATAGCGATGAAGATCATAAAAGAGAAATTGATGAGCTTTTGCGCGCAGCAGAGGAGGATCAGCTTGATCAACGTACTTCAGAAATTAATGAATTAAGTAAAAACGTTCGAGTAGAGCAGCGCTCAACTGTTCAAGATACTGCTTTGGACTGGAATGATGATCAAATCTTTGATGAATTGCTTGAAGTTGTTCCACAAGGACAGCACGCCAAAGATATTCATACTCCTTTTCATCATCAAACAAATCCTTCAGGTCAATCTGCTGATGATCAAAATACAGCATCCCTAATCCAAAATACCTCAGCTATTGGTGCAAGTGCTGTATACGCAAGTCAATCGAGCGCAGCGGCGGAAGCGATCACTAAAGCAGATCTGTTAGCTTCTGAGCTTGATGGTCTTGCATCACTTGCGGATGAAGCAGAAGCTTTGTCTAATCCAGAGGTCAAGCGTCCAAATTTGGTGACGCCAAATATTAAATTTATGACTTCACCTAAGTCAGATACAGTCGCAGAATATGAATCAGAGCAAGGTATTATTGCTCCATCACCACAAAATATGGTTGAGCAAGAGGGATCATTAATTCCTGTTGCTAAAGTGAGTGATGAGGAAAAACAACGTATATCTTCAGATAAGGATGCTTTTAGAGAAGCTTGGCAAGAAACGGTAGGTAAGCCCGAAGTTGAAGAGGATGAGTTTGATTTCGATGCGCCATTAACAGATGCTGCTGGTCGTCCAATGTCTCGTGCAATGCAAGTTGCAGAGCGCCGTAAAGATTTATCACCACTTCCTGGTTTGGATTTACTTGATGAAGTAGACCCAAACAAAAAAGTAAACTTCACTGCAGAGCAATTATCAAGATTATCAGAACTGTTAGAAATTAAATTACAAGAGTTTAATGTCAAAGCGAAAGTGATTGAAGCTCAACCGGGTCCTGTCGTGACCAGATTTGAACTGGATCTTGCGCCTGGTGTGAAAGCCTCGAAAGTAACTAATATTTCTCGTGACTTAGCACGATCAATGTCGATGGCATCAGTACGTGTTGTTGAGGTGATCCCTGGAAAACCTTACATTGGCATTGAAGTTCCGAATAGTACACGTGAGATGGTGCGCCTGATTGAATTGGTACAAATTCCAAAATTTAAGGATCCAGATGGAATCTTATCCATGGCCATGGGTAAAGATATTTCTGGCAACCCAGTCATTACTGAGTTGGGCAAGGCACCACATATGTTGGTTGCGGGTACCACAGGTTCAGGTAAATCTGTTGCTGTAAACTCGATGATTCTATCGATGCTTTTAAAATATACGCCAGATCAATTGCGCCTTATTTTGATTGATCCTAAACAACTTGAATTGGCGAACTATAACGATATTCCGCATTTACTCACGCCTGTTGTGACTGACATGAAAGATGCAGTCAGTGCTTTAAATTGGTGTGTGAATGAGATGGAGCGTCGTTATAAGCTGATGTCGTTCTTAAAAATACGTAAATTGAGTGACTATAACCGTAAAGTTGAAGAAGCAATTGCCAATGGTGAAGATCTATTTGATCCAACTTGGAAAGCCAGTGAGTCAGTTGCTGGAGAACGTGCACCTAGACTTACACCATTGCCTTCGATTGTGATTGTTGCAGATGAATTCGCAGATATGATCATGCAGGTGGGTAAGAAAGCGGAAGAGATGATCACTCGTCTAGCTCAAAAATCACGTGCTGCAGGCATTCATTTATTACTTGCGACACAGCGTCCATCCGTCGATGTAATTACTGGCTTAATTAAGGCGAATATACCGACGCGTGTTGCACTTCGTGTAAACTCTAAAATTGACTCGCGTACGATTTTGGATGCGGGTGGTGCAGAAGATTTGCTTGGACATGGTGATATGCTGTTCTTAGGACCAGGTAAAATTGAGCCTGAGCGTGTGCATGGTGCATTTATTGCCGATGACGAGGTGAACCGTATTTGTGATGCATGGCGTGAGCGTGGTGCACCAAACTACGTGGATGAAATTCTCACCCCATTTGATGAAGAACCAGCATCACGTGGCTTTGAAGATGGGGATGGTGCTTCAGACCGTGACGCACTTTATGATCAATGTGTTGCTTTTGTTTTGGAAACCCGTAAAGCATCCACATCATCTTTACAGCGTAAGTTTAGTCTTGGTTATAATCGTGCCGCACGTATTATTGACCAAATGGAAGAAAACGGTATCGTGAGTGCAATGGGCGCAAATGGTAAACGTGAAATTTTAGTATAACGAAGACTGACTCAGAAAAAGCAACCATAGGTTGCTTTTTTTTATTTAACTCAAAAAAGTGTTGTTTTTGGGGGTAGTCCATTGGCTGGCAAATGTGATCAGTTCACTCACAGAGTGAACATTCAAGCTTTGATAAACTGACTTGACACAATCTTTAAATACCGCAGGGCTAATGGATAATTTTTGTAAAATTTCACTTTTATTCATGCCTGTAATTAACGAAAAAGCCACTTGGCATTCTCGGGGGGATAAATCAAGTGCTTCTAGTTTTTTTAAAATAATGAGGGAGCGTGGTAATGAGCGCTTTAAGTATAAGGCGATATTTGTATCGGTTGTATTTTGACTACTTAACCATTCAGCACGAAGGGTTAATATTCCATTAGGAATGGTCAAACTAAGCTTGGGGATTTGTTGCCCATATTTAAGCTCATTGATGACTTGATAGCATGATTTTGGCAACGCTTTATATGGTTCCCAAAATTCATAATGTATCGGGAATAGATTCAGTAAATCCTTTGCAGCATCAGTCATCATGACTAAATCATTTTGAGAATTCACGATTAACAACGCTTGATCTGATTCAATTACATCGTCGCCATCCTCCATTTGATTGTTAAGCGCATATTCGATATAGACACCAGCTTGTTCTAATAAATGATGATCTTGTAATTGGAAGGGGTGTGACATACGCCTATAGAGGGTAATACCTCCTGCAGGAATATGATTGCGTTCTAATCTTAGATCTAGTGTATGGTGAAGACCGCTTTGGCGCACAATCATCTGGTAGGTTAAGCTATGAAAATACGGATCATCTGGGCGTAAAAGATTTCCGACTTTGGGTAACATAGGGCAGTTGAGCCAGCGGATATGGCTTTCGGTTTTTAAGTTTAAGAATAATTCAGTATTTTCTTGGACATACCTCATCGACTGAGGGTTAAGATTTTTGTAATACAGTATATAAGGTTCACCATTTGGATAGGTCAGTGCCATACCGTAGGCATCATGTGGAATCAAAAAATTCAAATAGTCAAAAATACTGGGCGCAATGGTAAGGAGCGGAAGTTGAGTACAGCAAAGATTTCTCAGGCGATGGAGGGTGCCGAGCCTTGTTCGATCACTTTTACGAAAACTTATTGAATTCATCTTCGATTGAACTGTTTTGATTATAACAAATTCAAATTATAGATTTTTTTAAAAAAATTGAGATAAAAAAGTAAATATTAATCATTTTTTCACAAAAATATTTTTTTCATCCCCCCTTAAAGGGGGGCTTCTAGATTATCAGCTTTATGGTTTGATTTTCCTCATTATAAAAGGTCTTTCTTGCAAACTATGGAAAACCTGCAAGTGACATGACCATGTCAAAAACTAAGGGGAATTACATGAACCATATATACCGAGTTATCCGTAATCGTAATGGAAAATTAGTCGTAACAGGGGAACTTGGACGTACACGTTTTACACAATCTTTAAAAAATATTGGAATGACGACAGGTTATCTGATTTTAATTGGGGCATTAACCGCAATGACGAGTCAGGTGCAAGCTGATGAATGTGAGGGTTCAACAGGCACAGCGACGAATTCAGACACTACATCTTTCATCTGTGGTGAAAATAACTCAGTGGTTGCACCGAACAGTGTGGTTATGGGACAAAGCAATAACGTCAATATTGGGATGAATCATACTGTTTTTGGTTTGAATAATACGGTGACACCAAACGCTGTAACGACAACGCAAAATAATGTGGTCATTGGAAATCAAAACACAACGCATCATACAAGTAATATTGCCATTGGTAATAATCAAGTGGTTAAGGGGGAAGGGAGTATTGCGATCGGTAGTTCAAATACTGCTGAAGGGGGTATCTCTATAGGTATTTCAAATTTAAACTCGTCTGTAAAATCTGTTGTTGTTGGTATGAATAATATTCACGACGTCAACACTAATGGCTCGATGATTTTTGGTGGATTTAATGAGGTTGGTGCGACGAGTTCTCATATATTTGCCTCCAACAGTAATGTGCAAGGTCACACTAATGTGGCTGTCGGTGGTTCTATTATTATTCGACCAGGACCAAATTATACATCCGTAAGAGAGTCAGTCGCGATTGGTGAGCTGAGTCAGGTTTATGCGAGCAACTCTGTTGCTTTAGGTAGTGCATCGGTTGCAGATCGAGAGAATGTTATTTCAGTCGGTAGTGATCAATTAAAACGCCGAATCATGAACTTAGCATGGGGATTAGATACTCATGATGCTATTAATGTTGATCAATTGACAGCCAGTTTACAAAGAATTCTGGGTACTGGGGTGACTATGTTTCAGGGGAGTGTGATGCCCCTTTCATTTGAAATGCAAGGCTCTACATACCAAAACGTAAATCAAACAATTAGAGGGATTGATATTGAATTTACAGCGTTAAAAGACCGAGTGTCTGCACTCGAAAATAATGGTGTTGGTGGTGAAACAGGTACAGGTACCACTGGACCAGCTGGACCAAGTGCGTACGAGGTTGCTGTGAGTAATGGATTTGAGGGCTCTGAAACAGATTGGCTTACATCATTAAAAGGTGAAAAAGGCGATAAGGGAGATAAAGGTGATCAAGGTCCACAAGGGTTGAAAGGTGACAAAGGGGATCAAGGTATACCAGGTGCAAGCGGTGGACCTGGTGGCGGTGTAGGACCACAAGGTGATAGTGCTTACCAAGTGGCGGTGAATAATGGATTTGTAGGAACAGAGCAAGATTGGCTGACGTCACTCAAAGGAGATAAAGGTAACCAAGGTCCTCAAGGATTGAAAGGTGATAAGGGAGATCAAGGTGATCAAGGACTTCAAGGCTTAAAAGGCGACAAGGGCGATAAAGGTGATCAAGGACTTCAAGGCTTAAAAGGTGACAAAGGTGACAAAGGTGATCAAGGACTTCAAGGCTTAAAAGGTGACAAAGGTGATCAAGGTTTTAGTGCTTTTGAGATTGCTGTACAAAATGGCTTTAATGGCACCGAACAACAGTGGCTAACGTCTTTGGCTAGTGGTGGAACTGTCGCAATATCTGTTGGAACAAATCCTAGTGAAAATGCAATATTACCAAATGCAACAGGTGAAGATGCTCTTGCAATCGGAAGTTCATCAGTAGCATCGGGTCGTGAGAGTATTGTAATTGGGGCTGAATCACAAGTCGCTGGTGAACATGCAACAGCTTTAGGAAATCACAATACGGTTACGGGTGAAAATACGCATTCAGTTGGTAATTTCAACAATATTTCAGGAAATAGTACTGTAGCTCTTGGGAATAATATAACGTCTGACGCAAATAATGCTGTTCTTTTAGGAAATGCTTCGTCTACCGATCGGGACAATACGGTTTCAGTGGGTTCCTCTACGCAACAGCGCCAAATTGTTAATGTGGCAGCAGGTACAGCGGATACCGACGCAGTCAATGTAAAACAAATGCGTCAAGCAGATCAGCAAGTTTTGAGCGATGCACAGGAATATACGAATATACGAACCAATGAAATATTGAATCAGGCCAATGAGTATACTAGTCGACGTGTAAATGCTTTAGAACAGAGTTTTGCCGATGAACGACGTGACACTCGAGCAGCTATTGCAGCGTCTTTGGCTGTCGCTTCATTACCCCAGCCAACTTATGCTGGTGCAAGTATGTTCAGTGCAGCTGCTGGTACATGGGATGGTGAGCAAGGTATTGCCATTGGATTTAGTGGGGTTTCTGAAACGAATCGCTTTGTCTATAAAGCATCTGGAACCGCAAGTTCACAAGGTGATGTTGGTGGTGCTATTGCATTGGGTTGGCAATGGAAATAATCTAAGTTTCACCCAAACGTATAAGTAACCTTAATACGAAACTATTTTTTAACAGGTATAAGATAGATTTAAATCAAAAAAGCCTGCTCAAGCAGGCTTTTTTATCTGTTTTTAGGCAAATTTTGCTAAAACAGCAAGGAATTCTGCACTTTGGCGTGGGAATTCTGCGATCACATCATGAATACGTTTGCCTTCAGAATTTTGAGCGTTAAGATCTCGACCATCTGCTATAAATTTAGTGAGTAAACGCTCATAGTCATTAGCACGCATATGTTTAAAAGCATGATAGAGAACATGAAAATCAGAGTTTACACCTTCAGGAGGTAACTGATTTAAATAGGCAAAAACACGCTCGTCTGACCATTCTTCATTGAACGTGGCTGGCTGTGATAATGCCATCACAATCTCCTTGGTATTTTTAATCAATAAAAAAGGGCAAAATATGAGACTAGATGAGCGAAGCACTGCTTTGTCTAGTCGCAAGACTTGAAGCTCTGCTTCAAGTGGGCGGAATATAGCTAATAGCCTATTTCTGCCACTCTCATATTTTGCCCTGATTCAATTTGCTTGACTAATCAAAAATCAGATTAACGTTCTTCAGGCAAATTGATATTCATTTCTAGCATTTCGATATTTGCTTCTGAGCGAACCGACATTTGTATATGCTGTTCATCTACACCACGCACATAACGATTCACAACTTGCATGATTTCTTTTTTCATTAAATCAATTTTATCTTGGCTTAAACGCTTACCTAGACCATTTTCAGATGCCACGATAACTTTTAAGCGATCTTTAGCTGTTTGTGCACTTGATGGTTTGTCATCACTACTAAAAAGTTTACTCCAGAATCCTGCCATCTTTATGCTCCAAATAAACGTGCTAACCAGCCTTTCGGCTTCACAGAGATGTGACGATATGGACGTTCTTCACCAAGGAAGCGTGCAACAAGATCGTCATAAGCTTGTCCAGCTGCTTCTTCAGTATAAAGAATAACAGGCTTACCTTCATTCGAAGCTTGTAACACGCTTTTACATTCAGGAATTACACCGAGCGTTGGCACGCGAAGGATATCTTTAGAAATATCATCGACTGTTAACATTTCTTGCTTATCAGCACGTTCAGGGTTGAAGCGTGTGATACAAAGATGCTTACGAATACGACCTTCGTTATTTTCTACTTTCTTCGTTTTACTGTCCAACATACCAATAATACGGTCGGAATCTCGGACAGATGAAATTTCAGGGTTCGTTACAATGATTGCTTCATCAGCATGGTACATTGCTAAAATCGCACCACGTTCAATACCTGCAGGAGAGTCACAAATGATGTAGTCGAACTCTTGAGAAAGTTCGTCCATAACACGTGCAACACCTTCATCGGTTAACGCATCTTTATCACGGGTTTGTGATGCAGGTAAAATATATAGATTTTCGATTTCTTTATCGCGAATAAGTGCTTGTTGTAATCTCGCTTCGTTATTTAATACATTCACAAAATCATAAACAACACGACGCTCACAACCCATGATAAGGTCGAGGTTACGTAAACCTACGTCAAAATCGATTACAACAGTTTTGTGGCCACGAAGGGCTAAACCTGTTGCAAAAGATGCACTGGTAGTTGTTTTACCTACGCCACCTTTACCTGATGTTACGACAACAATTTTCGCCACCGAATCCACTCCTGTTATGTTTATCCCCAATACTATAGGGGTTCTCATGTTTAGTTATACATTAAAATTCGAGTGCTTCAAAGACAAGCTCTTGAGCATCATTTAAATAGATATGTACTGACTTTTTTAGCATATGTGGTGGAATATCATCTGCAACACAATATGTTCCTGCGATAGATACTAATTCAGCTTCTAAAACATGACAGAAAATTCGTGCTGCTGTATTGCCACCGGCGCCGGCGATGACTCTACCACGAGCAGAGCCATAAATATGTATATTTCCTGAAGCGATGATTTCAGAGCCACTATTAATTCCAGCAGTTAAAATAATATCGCCGTGATCTTGTACCAGACATTGTCCTGTTCTAAGCACTTCATTGTGATACGAAGTTTTATGTGTGGTTGCAGGAGCTATGTGTGTTGGAGCCTTCTCAGCTTCAGGGGTATTTGCTGGAGCTTCTACCACTTGTTCTTTTGTTGCTTTGATGCGCTGCAAAGGACGATCAGCCGCAAGAACTGGGAATTGGATCGCACGTGCTTCATCACCCATTAAACCATCAACGACAGCCATTGGCTGTAACCCTAAACTGATGACCAATTGAATGAGTCCAATGAGTTCTTGTTCAACGGTTGTGTCTAGAATGACAAGCGCACCTTCATAAGAGGTTTCACTCATCATGGCACTTAATTGTTGGCGGATAACATTATGATCATTGGTGTCAAAGGTAATTCGGGTAAAATTCACCATTCTACCGGTAATCCGAATATCTGCCATATTCATTCCTTGCTTGCTTCGCGCTTTATAATCGAAGTAAAAATTGTTAATTGTGCAAATGCTAGTTCAATTCTCAAGAATTCTCTAGCGGATATATTAAATTAATAGAGAAATGATCATTCCTTGACTTGATTGTTTTTTGATAACTCTATTTGCCATTGTTTTACTGCCACCTGTTTTCTTAAAGACTCAAGACTTTCATAAACGACAGATTCAACGAGTTGTTCTAATGCATGATTATCAATATTGAGCTGGCTAATTTTTTCAGCAATGAGTTGATAATGCGCATTCGGTTTATCAATGGTTCCAGAAATAAAAGGTTCAACTAAACCGTCGGTAATATTTTCACCTAATCGTTGACCAATGTTGTGGATTTGCTGTTCTATACGACCACCCACCAATGGAATCAGCTTTAAGAGCTGTGTTAGCTCTGGTGTGTCTTCAATTGCTTTAATGACAATGTGACCAACGCCTTGCGAGATATTATCTTTTTGAAGTTTTAATTCGGTTGCTAAAGATTCTTGTAAGACTTGCGCTAATGTCGTGGCAAACATGTCTCGATGGTGATTCACCAGATCATGAATGATTTTTTTATGGGTTGAGCTAGTGTCTAACTCTTTTTTTACACTATCAATGACAGTAATCACCACACGATCAGAGAGCTCTTCCATGATCACGTTATAGTAAAAATTAAGACGTCTGAACCATTTATTAGGTATGACTTTATAGCCTAGCTCATGCAGTCTATAGGCAATCACTCCGACGCGAATTAAACGTAAAAAGCGAAGGTAAGGGATAATAGCTAATATTTCATACCAATGAATGAAGGGAAAGAAAAACCAACGCTGATGATGTTTATTGACGATTGCAATCAGCCATCTTACAGCGAGTTCAACAATTAAAAATGTGATAAACCAACTTTCAGTAATGATGACCCATGGGTGAAGCTCGGATTTATAAAACTCCAGAATTTGAGGTAATTGAACCGTGTCAAATACCCATGAGCCAAAATTACTCATTAAAAATGCATTGGCACATAGACAAAACAAATTGACTAAAATAATGAGCATCATAAAGATGTCATAAATCAGGAACATCTTCCAAAATAACGTATCGTGACGCTGTGGACGGAAAGTTTTTCGAGAATTAGTCATGCGTTCTGTCATATGCAATACATTCTGAGGACAGCTTAATTTACAGATTCAGTTTGAAGCTGTTGTTTTAACTGTGTAATTAACTGATCTTTTTCTGTCCAAAGCTCATCAACCCATTTTTGGAAACGAGCGCGATAGTCGGCATCATCCTCATAATTGCCGCCATGCACCCAAGCAGGAATTTCAATTTTTCTTAAATTCACGGCGATTTGAGAAACTTCTCCTAACCAAAAATCTCCATAACCTGGCACACCATCTGGATAGACAATGGTCATATCGACTAGCGCATCAATTTCACTTCCTAGAATATTTAGGGCAAGTGCTAAACCACCTGCTTTGGGCCTAAGTAAATTTTTATACGGAGATTTTTGTTGGGCGTGTTTTTCAGGGGTATAGCGTGTACCTTCTAAATAATTTAATAATGTAAAAGGTTGGCTGAGCAGTTGTTCACACGATTTACGCGCTTCTTCCATATCACGATATTTCAGCGCAGGATTTTTTTCGATTTGCGCTTTGGTATGACGTTTCATCATAGGAAAACCAAGGATCTTGAATGCTTGCCCAACAAAAGGAATAAAAATGAGTTCCCATTTCGTAAAAAAACGTGTGAGCGGCATACGTTTAAGACCAAAATATTGAGTAACAGTTGTATCCACCCAGCTTTGGTGATTACAGGTCATGATGTAACGACCTTGTAGATTGAGATCTAGATCTTCATCAATCGTGATGTGCCATTTAAGCTCAGGGAGAACTTTTTCAATGAGCCAGTTATTCGTACCAATCCAACCATTGGCGATATTGATATTGGTTTCATCGATTTTTGATGATTTTTTTACGAGTTTAGTCAAACCTAATGCAAGAATAGGTGGGCCACGAAAAAATGTACTTCCTGTGATCACAGAACCTACGGTTAAACCCTTAGAAATTTTTTTTAAAATAGGTTGTTTCTGCTTCTCTGCTGCCATTGCACAGTCCTAAAAAGTGATTGCATGTGATTGAAATTTTTAAAACACTATAAATCGAGTCGCTCAAATCACAAAGCCCGTTTTCTTAACTATGTATAAAATATGATGAAGCATTAACGAAAGATGCTACAAAAGATTACATATTGTTAATAAACTGTTTATTATTAACAAAATAGTAATGGTTAAATTGTTTCTAACAAATCATTATTCATCACATACAAAAACATATAAAAGGAGTCATCCCATGCGTGCATTAGCTATTTCAGCTGCAGTGGTTGGGGCAATGGTACTTTCTGGTTGTCAAACAACTGGTAACAATATTGGTGGCGTCGAGTATGACAAAACTGCATTGGGTGCTTTAATTGGTGCAGCAGCTGGTTACGGTGTTTCTAAAGGTAATGCGAACACTAGCCGTCAAAATAACCGTGCAGCAGCGATTGGTGCTGTATTAGGTGGTGCTGCAGGCGTATATCTCGACAATAAAGAGAAAAAATTACGCCAAGCAACTGCTGGTACAGGTATTGATGTAAACCGTAATCCAGATGGCTCTATTAACTTAGTAATGCCAGGTGCTATCACGTTTGATACAAATAAATCAAATATCAAGCCAAACTTCTATGACACTTTAAACCGTGTTGCACAAGTTTTAACTGAAGACAACAAGAGCGGTATCCTTGTAACTGGTTATACTGATAGTTCAGGTAATGATGCGATTAACATCCCATTGTCACAAGCACGTGCTCAATCTGTCGCTAGCTATTTAGCATCTAAGGGTGTTTCTACAGCACGTATTAATGCTCAAGGTTTAGGTTCTTCAAACCCAATTGCTGATAACACAACTGCAGCAGGTAAAGAACAAAACCGTCGTGTAGAGATTGCTGTTTACGCAGTTCAATAATACATGATCTGAAAAAAGCCACCTTCGGGTGGTTTTTTTATGTCTGAAATTTATTCAAATATACCTTCATTAAATTTAACGTTAGTCATATTCGAAGCAGATGACTATAATCGAGCGCTGAAGGAAAAGAGGAAAGAATATGTCATCAGCCAGTCATTTGAACGACAAGCAACTTGAAGCCATGAAATACACTCAAGGACCCTTGTTAGTACTTGCTGGGGCAGGCTCAGGTAAGACCTCTGTAATCACACAGAAAATTGCATATTTAGTCAAAAAATGCGGTATACCAGCACATCGTATTACTGCGATGACTTTTACCAACAAAGCTGCACGAGAGATGAAAGAGCGTGTCGGTAAATTGCTTGGTAAAGAGGATGGAAAGGGTTTATCTGTTTCTACCTTTCACACCTTTGGTTTGAATTTATTAAGACTAGAATTAAAACATACGCCACTTAAAGCAAACTTTTCCATTTTAGATGCTGATGACTGTAAGCGTATTTTAATGGATTTAATGCACCGAGATAATTTGTCTGGTGCAGAAAGTAAAGAGCTGATCGCAAAAGCGATGAAGATGATCTCAGATTGGAAAAACGATCTAATTTTGCCTGAGCAAGCACATACGACTTGTGAAACGGCTGAAGATGTTCAATTTGCGCATCTCTATCAACTTTATGAGCGTAATTTACGTGCCTATAATGCGGTCGATTTTGACGATTTAATCGTAATGCCGACACGCCTTCTTCAAGAAAATGCTGAAGTCCGTGATAAATGGCAAAACCGTGTACGTTATTTATTGGTTGATGAATATCAAGATACCAATACCGCCCAATATATCTTGGTCAAACTGCTTGTTGGTGTCATGGGACAATTTACGGCTGTAGGGGATGATGACCAATCAATTTATGCTTGGCGGGGGGCAAAGCCAGAAAATATGGCCTTATTGAAGGAAGATTTCCCCAATTTAAAAGTCATTAAGCTTGAGCAAAACTATCGTTCAACCAGTCGTATTTTAAAAGCTGCAAACCATGTGATTGAGAATAACCCACATATTTTTGATAAAAAATTGTGGAGTGATAAAGGACATGGTGAGGTGATCCGTATTATTACTTGTCGTAATGATGATGATGAAGCGGAACGTGTTGTTAAAGATTTGCTGACTCATAAATTGATGAATGGCAAAAATTGGAAAGATTACGCCGTGTTATACCGTGGAAACTTCCAAGCACGTGTTTTAGAAACACAACTTCGTCAGATGCAGATTCCTTACAAACTTTCTGGTGGTCAGTCGTTCTTTGGTCGTGCTGAAATCAAGGATATTATGAGCTATCTACGTCTCATTATTAATCCTGAAGATGACAGTGCTTTCTTACGGATTATCAACACACCTAAACGCGCCATAGGACCTGTGACTTTAGAAAAACTAGGTTTATTTGCGCAAGAGAATAATCTTTCTCTACTAGGTGCCGCGAATGATCAGCGCCTAAGTATGGTATTACCGAAGAAGGCGACATCTCAATTGGCTGAGTTTGCTGATTTTATCGAAGGTTTTACGCGTGAACTGTTAGATGATGATGAACCTGTGCCTAAAGTCCGCCAAATGATGGTTGAGGTAGGATATATCGACTACATCAAAGAAACGGCAGCGACGCCAGCACAAGAAAAAACTAAAATTGACAATATTGAAGTGCTTTATAGCAGTATTCAAAGTTTGATCAATCGTGCTGAAGATGTCGATGAAAAAAATATCGAAAGTGTCATTCGTAAGATGGTGTTGCTGGATATGTTGGAGCAACAGCAAGAAGATGAAGATATCGATAAAGTAAACTTACTGACTTTGCATGCTTCTAAAGGCCTGGAATTCCCATTCGTTTATATTATGGGGCTTGAGGAAGAGTTGCTTCCGCACAAGAATTCAATTGTGGCTGATACCATCGAAGAAGAACGTCGACTGATGTACGTTGGTATTACCCGTGCCAAACAAGGTCTGACTTTGACGCTTGCAGAACAGCGTAAAAATGGCGGTCAGATGAAACAAATGACACCAAGTCGCTTCTTGGATGAATTGCCACAAGATGAAGTCGATTGGCTAGGTCGAAAAAAGAAATTGGCTGAAAATATCGATCCAAAATTACAGGCACAGCATTATCTGCAAAATCTGAAAGCTTTACTCAAACGTTAATTACATTTTAAAACAGGATTGAATATGAAAGTTCAAGTGAAAGTACTCGACCAACGACTTGGTCAAGAATGGCCATTACCTACTTATGCAACAACAGGATCGGCAGGTTTAGATTTACGTGCATGTGTAGATGAAGCGATCACTATTGAGCCTGGTCAGACTGTTTTAGTTAAAACAGGTATGGCAATTTATATCGAAGACCCAAGTTATGCGGGTTTGATTTTGCCTCGTTCTGGCTTAGGTCATAAACACGGGATTGTATTAGGAAATCTCGTCGGTCTAATTGATTCAGATTATCAAGGTGAATTAATGGTTTCAGTTTGGAACCGCAGTCAAAATGCATTTACATTAGAGCCGGGTGAGCGATTGGCTCAATACGTATTGGTTCCTGTTTTACAAGCTGAATTTGATTTAGTTGACGAATTCAAGGCAAGTGAGCGAGGAGCTGGTGGATTCGGACACACTGGAAAACAATAGTATTTTGGATAAAAGCCTGTAAAATCAGGCTTTTATTTATATGTTGCAAAATATTAACAAAGATTATATAAATTGAAATTGGTACACGTTATATAAAGAATAACGATATTTTCTATTACTCAATATATTCAAAATTTATTTGGATCAACTCTCATCACGCTGTTCTGACTCAGCAGTCAACGGTGTTAATTAAGAATGAATACCCAACCACTTATTTTTCCAAGACAAATTTTCCGCGCTTATGATATTCGCGGAAAAGTCAGTCAATTGGATACAAGAACAATTTATGCGATTGCGCATGGGCTCGCTGCTCAGTATCAATCACGTGGCCAGAAAAGTATTGTGCTAGGTTACGATGCTCGATTGACTGGGCCTACTTTTGCTTGGATTATTGAATCAGTCTTCAAAAACCAAGGGATGAATGTCGAGAACATTGGATGTTGTTCAACCCCACAAATGTATTTTGCTGCTCGACATAAAAATGGCAATGGCATCATGGTGACCGCGAGTCATAACCCTAAACATGATAATGGGATTAAATGGATTATTGAATACGAACCACCTTGTCCAGACATGATTCAAAATGTTGGGGAGTATGCAGAAGGTTTCTATTTTCAACATGATCACTTTCCAACGCCACCTCAACTGACACATCAGATTAAATCAGAATATTGCTTGGCTTATCAGCATGCTTTGCTCAAGGATATTCAATTAAAGCGTCCACTCAAGGTTGTATTAGATGGTATGCATGGTGCCGCTGGGCGTTGTGCTGATTTAGTACTACAAAAAATGGGATGCGAAGTCATTTCAATACGTTGTTGTGAAAATGGAGAGTTTCCAGATCATCCTCCTGACCCTTCACAAGCGAAGCATTTGACGCAGTTAAAAGAAAAAATTTTGTTGCATCAGGCGGATTTAGGGATTGCTCTCGATGGTGATGGTGATCGTGCCGTCATTCTGGATGAGAATGCTCACATTGTGTCTGCTGATCGCTTGTTGGCATTATTCGCATCATTGTGTTTAACTCAGCATCCACATCATGAAATTGTTTATGACGTAAAATGTTCAACGATGGTGTCAAAAACCATTGAACAATTACAAGGCATCGCAAAAATGATTCGTACTGGCAGCAGTTTCATGCGCCGTTATATTTCCCAGTCCAAAGGTCGAGCTGTTTTTGGGGGAGAATATGCGGGTCATTATGTTTTCAATGATGGTCGTGGTTTTGGTTACGATGATGGTATCTATGCAGCATTACGGGTCATGGAGGCATTGAGTCAACTCAATATCACGCTATCTGAATATCTCGCCCAATTTCCAGATCGCTTTGGTACTGAAGATACCTACATTGAAACTCAAGATGCAAATCCGCAAGACGTCTTAGCCTTGATAGAGCAGAATTGTAAAAGTACTGGGGCTAAAATGAGTAAAATCGATGGTATTCGCCTTGATTTTGACTACGGATTTGGCATTATTCGAGCATCAAATACTGGTGAATACTTCACGGTGCGGTTTGATGCAGATAGCCCATCGAAACTTTATGAAATTCGCCAGCATTTTGTAAAAATTTTAAATGATAAATATCCTGTGCTTGCTCAAAGTATTTTGAATGCACACTAATGTAGGAATGAAGGAGAGGCGAATGCCACACCAACAAACTGGCATCGACAAAGCTCAAATTTTGACAGAAGCTTTGCCATACATCCAAAGATTTACAGGTAAAACACTTGTAGTGAAATATGGCGGCAATGCAATGACTGATCCTGCATTAGAAAGTTCGTTTGCCCGTGATATCGTGCTTCTGAAAACAGTTGGTCTTAATCCGGTTGTGGTTCATGGTGGTGGTCCTCAAGTCGATTCATTTTTGAAACAACTTGGGCGTGAATCAGACCGTATTGATGGAATGCGTGTAACTGATCCTGCAACTATGGAAGTTGTAGAAATGGTGTTGGGCGGAAGTGTAAATAAGTCTATTGTGAATTTGATCAATCAACATGGTGGTCGTGCAATTGGATTAACGGGTAAAGACGGTAACTTAATTCGTGCTCAAAAGTTGTTGATGGAAAAAACCCAAGAGGATGGATCTGTTCAACAAATTGATCTTGGGTTAGTGGGTGAAGTGGTCGGTGTAAAAACTGACGTTCTGGAAATGTTCACTCAAAGTGATTTTATTCCAGTGATTGCGCCACTCGGTGTTGATGAGGAAGGTAATACTTACAATATCAATGCAGATTTAGTTGCTGGTAAAGTTGCTGAAGCTTTGGGTGCAGAAAAGTTAATTCTTCTTACGAATATCAGTGGTGTATTGGATGAGAATAAAAACCTACTCACTGGACTAACAACACAAGAAGTCGATCGCTTGATCGATACAGGTGTGATCTACGGCGGTATGATTCCGAAAGTGGGATGTGCGCTTGATGCGGTGAAAGGTGGTGTAGTGAGCGCGCATATTGTGGATGGTCGTGTTCCACATGCGACTTTGTTGGAAATTTTTACGGATCACGGTGTTGGAACATTGATTACCAATCGTTCTAAGTCGGCGCACTAATTCATAATCACATAATAAAAAGTCACTTCGGTGGCTTTTTTTGTTTGATAAGAATAATCGTTTTATGTCCCATATATCCCGTATAAAACATATTCAATTACTATATTCATATTTGCAACATCTATAAGGCTGATGCACAATAAAACTGATAACTAAAGCAAAATGAAAGATTATGTGCCAACTACTTGGAATGAATTGTGCCACCCCTACGGATATTACGTTTTCTTTTCGTGGTTTTTCTCAGCGCGCTGGAATAACGTCAGATCATTCAGATGGTTTTGGCATCGCTTTCTTTGAGGATAAGGCATGCCGCTTATTTGTTGATAACCAATCTGCAGTCGAGTCTCCAATTGCAGAATTCGTTCGTAATTACCCGATTAAATCCCGTAATGTCATTGCCCATATTCGTAAAGCAACACAGGGAAAAATTACTTTAGAAAATTCTCATCCATTTATTCGTGAATTGTGGGGGAGACAATGGATTTTCGCGCATAATGGCGATCTGCATAATTTTCATCCAAGGTTGTCGGGACAGTTCACACCAGTAGGTAATACAGATAGTGAGCTTGCATTTTGCTATTTATTAGAACATCTCGTACAAAAGTTTGGTTATGTAGAGCCAAGTGTCCACGATGTCTTTCATGCATTAGAAGAAATTTCACCAACAATAGCAGAGCATGGGACATTCAATTTTTGTTTATCAAATGGGCAGGCTTTGTATAGTTATGCGACCACAAAATTACACTGGATTGTTCGCGAATATCCATTTCAACCTGCACGATTAATTGATATTGATGTTGAGGTCGATTTTAGTCAGGTCACGACACCTGAAGATCGTGTGGCTGTGATTACGACAGAACCATTAACAGATAATGAAGCTTGGTTTGCATATACGCCCGGCGAAATGATTTTATTTCAGGATGGTAAGCCAACATTACGTACCATAACTCACGTTGAGCGATTGGTCAGAGAAGCCCGTGACCCAAGCTTGAAGCGTGTTACTCGCGCGGATCAATATTAAAAATTTAATTTGAAGTGGCTAAGATCTACACTTATTTTTTTACGCTAGACTTTGATTTTAATGATTGAGCTAGGCAAAATAGCGTAAAACTTTTTAATGGAATACCTCATGCAGGACACCGCTATGTCACGATGGTTATCGCCGCTGATGGCATTTTGTTTGTCATTTATCATTATTGTGGGTCTAGCACCAAGCTTAGGCTTGCAAATTGATCGACAACTCGATTTTTGGTTACTTTGGTTTGCAACGATGTTGTTTTTAGCGTTGCCAATTATTTATTTAGAAATTGGATTGGCGAAACGAGCTCAAACTTCAGCGCTGAACGCATTATCAAAATTGACCCGTGAAGCCGATGCAAACCAACGTTGGAGAGTAGTGGGCTGGCTTGCTGTTATTTTTATTCCATTCTTAGCAGGCGGTATATTACTTAATACTTCTAATGCTGTAGCACAACAAAATGATTTTGGTATTGGTTCAAATATTTTGATGGGTATCGCAGCATTCATTGCATTTGGTTTATCATTTCTTCAACGTTCTGTATTGGTTGTACTTACTGCGATTGCAACGATTGCAAGTTTAATCGCGGCTCAGGTTTTTGGTGTCCAAGTCAATGATTGGCAGCTGACTCCTGTTGAGTTTAAAGAGTGGGGTAATGCAACTATTCTCGCTTTAGTAGCTTCAGGTCTCGGGCTTGGATTATATTGGCAGACAAATCTCAATCAAGAGAAACAAGATGCTGCAACGCCAAAAACTTTACCGATTTGGCTAGCGCAACTGGTGGCTGTGGCTGGATTTGGATATTTTGCAATTAGTGCTGCAATTCCAGCATATATCGTTTTAATCGCGACAATATTTGCAGTAGCTTTACTCCTGCAACTTGGGAAGGAACAACTCGGACATCGTGGATTAGCACAAGCGGTGCAATATTTTTTATTGCTTGCACCACTTTTAATTTGGGTATTCCCTGAAGCCGATCTATTTTTAACTCCGATTTTAATGCTTTGGGGATTAAGCATTTGTTTAATCTATGCAATTTTCGTGGGTTGGATCATGAAAATTAGTCATTTACGTAAAGCGCTGAATTTTAGTAATGAAGCTTTTTATAATATCTGGCGTGTGGCTGTACGTATTGTGACACCTTTAGCAATTGTGGCTGCAATGATTTCTTACTTAGGTCAATTGTTACCATGATCCAAAATGCAAAAGTTTGGGTTGCTTATGCTGCTGTAGACCAGCAGTTTCACATTGAACTTGAATTTGTGGAAGGCATGTCTGTTGCGGATGCTATTACACAAAGTGGTATCGCGTCGTGTACGCAGTTGCCAGACGAGTATGCTGTTGGAATTTTTGGGACGAAAGTACAAGATCAATCGCATGTTCTGCAAGCAGGTGATCGGGTGGAAATCTATCGGGCATTAACGATTAATCCAAAAGATATTCGCCGTAAGCGAGCGGCAGCGAATCCAGTTGGGCGCTATTGTCGTGGCAATCGCTTTAAACAATTGAAATGATATGAAAAACCCCTCTTTGAGGGGTTTTCTTTTATGTCTAATTCTTTATAGTGGTGGCGCGTTCAAAATCGCATCTTTCGAACCTGGTAAACCAGGTTGAGTTTCTGGGATAGTTTCTAAACCTTCGATTTTATTCACGACGCCAGAACCATCGAAATATACTTTTAGATGCTGACCTTGAGTTGCAGGAATATTTGCTTTTTTAGCATATGTACCTGGGGTATAATTGTAGATGTAATCCCAACGTAAAGGATTCAAAGGATCTGAAATGGTTGGGCTACCAAGTAAAAAACGAACTTGTTGGTAAGTCATCCCGACTTGAATTTTTGAAGCTTGCGCTTGGGTTAATGGTGTTCCTTGAGGAATATCAACTTTGTATACACCAAAGACAGAACAACCACCCAGTAAAGAAGCGACGAATAACGTCAGCATGATTTTTTGCATTTTGCTACACTATCCCAAATTAATTATGATGCAATTGATCCAAGGATAGATCATACTGCATCTCAACTCTGTTGCATATTCCAACTTAAAATTTGTTGAGAGACCTTTTTATATGCCTATTTCAAATCAAGATTTACGCAAAGCTGGACTTAAAGTTACCCTTCCACGAATCAAGATTTTGGAATTATTAGAAAATTCAAGACAGCATCATTTGAGCGCGGAAGATATCTATAAGACCTTACTTGAGCAGGGCGAAGATGTCGGTCTAGCAACTGTATATCGTGTGTTAACTCAGTTTGAAGCTGCTGGTATTATCCAACGTCATCATTTCGAGAATAATCACTCTGTATTCGAAATCATGCAAGATGATCACCACGATCATATGGTCTGCCAGAACTGCAACAAAGTTGTTGAATTCCACAATGATTTGATTGAACAAGAACAACATAATGTTGCTGAACAACTTGGTTTTGTTTTAACAGGTCACTCTTTGAATTTATATGGTTATTGCGATGCGCCTGAATGCCAAGAAGCATACCGTAAAAAATAAATCTTGATTGCATTAAAAAAGGAGCAATGATTGCTCCTTTTTTATTCACTATTGATTAATCATCTTGACCATCAAAAGTGAGGCGGGGGCCAGAATTCAACAGATAGTTTGGATCTTCTTCAGAGAGTTTGATTTGTAAGCGTAAATCGTTGGCAGAGTCAGCATGACGTAATGCTTCGTCATAAGTGATTTTCTCAGCTTTATATAAGTCAAATAGCGCTTGATCAAACGTCTGCATTCCAATTTCACGGGAACGCTTCATGACTTCCTTAATTTCATGAACTTCGCCTTTACGCACTAAGTCTGAAATCAATGGAGAATTGATTAAGATTTCAATTGCAGGATGACGTGATTTTTTATCAGGAGTCGCAATTAACTGTTGTGCAATGATCGCCTTCAAGTTCAGTGAGAGGTCCATAAACAGTTGGCTGTGACGATCTGTCTCAAAGAAATGAATAATACGATCTAAGGCTTGGTTGGCATTATTGGCATGTAAGGTCGCAAATACTAAATGTCCTGTTTCAGCAAAACTAATCGCATAGTTCATGGTTTCACGTGAGCGAATTTCACCAATAAGAATGACATCAGGTGCTTGGCGGAGTGTGTTTTTCAGTGCAATTTCAAATGAGTCTGTATCAATTCCAACTTCACGTTGAGTTATGATACAGCCTTGATGTTGATGAATAAATTCGATTGGGTCTTCAATGGTAATGATATGACCTTTAGAATTTTGATTACGATGACCGATCATTGCTGCAAGCGAAGTCGATTTACCTGTACCAGTAGCACCTACAAATAAGATGATCCCGCGCTTAGTCATTGCTAGATCTTTAAGGACGGGCGGTAGTTTCAGCTCATCAATACTTGGAATGACAGTTTCAATCCGACGTAAAACCATGCCAGGTTGATCACGTTGCTGAAAAGCACTTACACGAAAACGTGCAGTTTTATCACGATTGGCAATAGCAAAATTACATTCGTGTGTTGCAGCAAATTCAATTCGTTGTCTTTCACTCATAATCGAGTGAATCAATTGACCTATGATTTCACCAGTGAGTTTTGTTTTAACTACAGGCACAATTTCACCATTAATTTTCATTGATGGTTCAATATCTGCACTGATAAATAAATCTGAAGCCTTGCGCGCAATCATCATGTCGAGCAGGTCATTAAAATCCATTTTGATTCCCCTAAATCAAATGACGTCCATTTTTATAAAAATGATTCTGGTTGTTTAGCCGCAGTACGTGCAACTTGCGGGGTAATAATGCCTTTCGCGACAAGATTTTTGAGACTTTGATCGAGAGTGGTCATGCCATAATTTGCACCGGTTTGTATTGCAGAATACATTTGTGCAACTTTGTTCTCACGGATGAGATTTCGAATCGCTGGAATTCCAATCATAATTTCGTGAGCAGCTACCCGACCGCCACCTGTTTTCTTTAAAAGTGTTTGAGAGATGACGGCTTGAAGCGATTCAGAAAGCATGGCACGAACCATGTCTTTCTCATCGGCAGGAAACACGTCGATAATACGGTCAATTGTTTTTGCGGCAGATGTGGTATGCAGTGTTCCAAACACCAAGTGACCAGTTTCCGCAGCAGTAAGTGCAAGTCGAATGGTTTCGAGGTCACGCATTTCACCGACGAGAATAATATCTGGATCTTCACGCAGTGCAGAGCGTAGCGCCTCATTAAAACCGTGTGTGTCACGATGCACTTCACGCTGGTTAATCAAACACTTTTTGGATTGGTGCACGAATTCAATTGGATCTTCGACGGTTAAAATATGGTCGTAACGGTTGTCGTTAATGTAATCCATCATCGCCGCAAGCGTAGTCGATTTACCTGAACCCGTTGGACCTGTGACTAAAACAATTCCTCGTGGATAGGCGCAAATGTCTTTGAAAATTTGCCCCATGCCCAAGTCTTCCATAGAAATCACTTGAGAAGGAATGGTACGGAATACCGCGCCAGCGCCACGATTTTGGTTGAATGCGTTGACACGGAAGCGTGCTACACCGGGTACTTCAAATGAGAAATCGGTTTCTAATTTTTCTTCATAATCGCGACGTTGTTTATCATTCATGATGTCGTAGATTAAGCGGTGTACTTCTTTGTGTTCTAAGGCTGGTAAGTTAATACGACGAACTTCACCATCAACACGAATCATCGGTGGCATTCCTGCAGAAAGGTGCAAGTCAGACGCCCCGTTTTTCACTGAAAATGCCAGTAATTCTGTAATATCCATAAATTCCCCGAACGCATTAAAATCGTAATTATTTTGATAGAATAATAAGGCTTTCCTACAGCTTAACCAACAGTTAGCGTGCAAGAAAGTAAAAAAAGATAAATTAACTGAGATAGCTATACATGATGAGTCTAGAGCAAGCGAGAAATAGTGTTATTCGACAAATTGAACAAGCCTGTGAAGTTGCTCAACGACAATCTAACGAGGTTAAACTCCTTGCTGTTTCCAAAACGCATCCAGCAGATATTTTGAGAGAAATGTATCAGACTGGTCAACGAGCATTTGGTGAGAATTACCTGCAAGAAGCATTAGATAAAATCAAAGCGCTGAATGATTTAGACATCGAATGGCATTTTATTGGTCATGTACAACGCAATAAAACCAAACAGTTGGCTGAACAATTTGCATGGGTGCATGGGGTTGATCGCTTTATTATCGCAGAGCGACTCTCTAATCAACGCACAATCGAACAGGAGCCTATCAATATTTGTCTTCAAGTGAATATTGATGCTCAAGAAAGCAAAGATGGTTGTGCAGTTTCAGAGGTCGAAGATCTGGTTGCTCAAATGAGCATATTACCTCGACTTCGATTACGAGGATTAATGGTCATTCCAGCGCCTGGCAATGTAGATGCACTCTATGATGCCAAGACACTTTTTGATCAGATGAAAGAGCATCATGCACATCCTTCTGATTGGGATACCTTGAGTATGGGAATGTCGGGTGATTTACAAGATGCGATTAGCGCTGGATCGACTATGGTTCGCATAGGGACGGCCTTATTTGGGGCGCGAGATTACTCAAAATGATTGGATTCAGTCTGCACTGAACTTTCGGGTTCAGTCGCTGTCATTGTAAATACAACTTTTTATGTATAAAAATAAACCAATATATTTCACATAATCATAAAACAGGGAAGAATTGGATGAGTTCGTATTATCAGCTTTTAGAACGAAAAGTGTGTGATGATGGATCAGTACTGGCTAAGTATAAGTCGACTATACATGCTCAAGGCGCATGGAATGCGCACGAACAGCATATGGCGCCCGCAACAGGGATTATTTGTGCAGAGTTGGATCACTTTTCTGCTCGGTCTGACCTACGGATTGGACGTATAAGTTTAGATATTTTGGGCCTGATACCCGCTGGGGAGTTTCAAATTGAAACTCGAATTATTCGACCTGGAAAAACCATTGAATTGATCGAGTCGACCATGTCTGCACATGGTAAAAGCTGCATTCAGGCACGTACTTGGCGAATGATGATGAGTGATACTCAGGCAGTCGCAGGATTAGAAGATCAAAAAGTTGCTGATCCTGACGAGGGGATCTTATGGGAAGAAATTAGAAACTGGCCTGGAGGCTATATTCAATCACTTGAGGCACGTCGTTTAGATCGACGGGCAGGCAAGGGAATTGTATGGCTAACCAATCCTTATGACATGGTTGAAGGACAAATACATTCAGACTTTGTGAAGTTGATGGGAATGGTCGATACAGCGAATGGAATTGTCACACGACAAGGTTGGCCGTTTAACTATACTTTCCCGAATTTAGATTTACAGATACATCTCTATCGTATGCCAATAGGTAAGTGGCTAGGTCTGGAAACAGTGCAACAATATGGTGATGACGGTATCGGGTTAACTTCATCTATTCTTCATGATCTGAACGGACCTTTTGGACGAGCTGAGCAAATTTTAACTTTAAGAAAACTGGCTTAGATTAAAGCCATCATTTGACGGCTTCAACTTATTATCATTAACCATTAACCGACAATATTAATGGTACTCGCACCTGCACCTACAGGTTTGACTTGAATCTGTACAGGAATACGTTCATGCATTTCTTGTACATGAGAGATGAGCACGACCTTACGACCTTGGCTTTGTAAATGATCGAGGGCATTCATGACCATATGTAAGGATGCCGGGTCGAGCGTACCAAAGCCTTCATCAATAAACAGTGATTCAAGTTTCATTGAACCTGATGCCATGTTAGCAATCGCTAAAGCAAGGGCTAAAGACACTAAGAAAGTTTCACCACCTGATAACGACAACACAGGTCGAACTTCGCTGTTCATATCTAAGTCAATAATGGCCAAACTTAAACTGTCATGAATACGATGCAACTGATAACGTGGCGCAAGCGGTTGTAATTGCTGATTGGCATATTCCACCAAAATATCTAAATGATGCTCTTGAGCAATCTTTTTAAACTTGGTGCCTTCCTTATGCCCAATCAAATCGTAGATACGTCCCCAACGATATTCTTCTGCTTTAATTTGCTCAATTTGGCTTTGATACTTAGCATAGTTGGTTTGATTAGCAGCATTCATGCGTAACTGAGTTTCTGTATCGGTGAGCGCTTCTTGTTGAGCGAGCTTTTCCGTTTGCAAGTTCTCAAGTTGCTGCTCGAGCATGCTGAGATCATGTTCAGGCTGATGTTTTAAATGTGCCTGATAACGTTCTTCTAAAACTTGCCAAGCGGTTTTGGCATTCTCTAAAAGTTGTCGCTGCGTATTTAACTCATGGCGTATTTGTTGATGTTGGGCTAAATCAATGCTTAACCATGTTGTGATTTGATCTGTGGTCACGGTCGGATGGCTCAGTTGCCATTGCTGAATAGCCTGTTGTACTTGCTGTAATGCCTGTTCAATATGATGTAAATCACTGAGCAACTGCTGCTGTTGTAAATTGGCTGCATTCAGCTGTTGTTCAGCATGTGCAGTTTTACTGCGTTGTGCATGAACCTCATTGGCATGGGCGACAGCAGTTTCCTCTAAATGTTTTTGCCAATCCGCAGCATAACGGTAGCTTTGACCGGCATAGTCTTGGGTCAGTTCCGCAAGTTTCGAGCGTAACATTTTGCCTTGCTCAATCAGTTGTTCAATCTGGTGAGTCAGGTGTTGTTCGTGCTTTTGCGCTGCTTCAAAGCGCAGCGTCATTTTTTCAAGTTCCTGCTGTGCTTGCAGCAGTGATGTCTCTACCTGTTTTTGCATGGTGAGCAATGCAACACGTTGCTGTAGCTGCTGTTGTAATTCAGCAACCCAATGTATTGGCATGTCTTGCTGATAGCGAGCAGGCAGTAACTGCACAATGGGTTGAATACCTTGATCAAGTTGCACACGACGTTGAATATTCAATTGTAATTGCTGTTGTTGCTGTTGCTCCTTACGCCATTGCTCAAGCAATTGACTAAGTTCTTGTTCTTGCACCTGTTGTTGTTCAATGTGCGATTGCAGTGTTTCGATCTGCTGCATTATGCGCTGCTGCAACTGAATCGGGTCTGCCGTGTCGAGATTTGAACCCAGTTGTTGTAATGCTGCTTGAATGTGCTCGAGCTGTTGCTGAGTGAATTGCGTGAGCTGTTCCATACGCTGTTGTTGCTGTTCAAGTAAGGTCTGTACTTTGGATTGCTCAATCTGTGCTTGCTGTACCTCATGATTGACCTGTTCCAATTGTTGACGAGCCTCTTGCAATTGGTGCTCGTGTAGTTGCAATAAACCTTGTTCTAAGCGTTGATGATGGTCTAAAAACGGATGTTCATGGCTACCACAGACCATACAAGGTTGATTGGCTTTTAGCTGTTCACGTAAATGCTGCACGTTTTCGCTATGTAATAGACGCTGTGCCTCCAAGATGCGTTGTAGTTGAGTATAAGCAGCTTCTTGTGTGGCTTTTTCGCTCAGGCGTTTTTCAAGGGTCTGTTGAATGATCTGCAGTTGCTTTTGTTGTTCAGCGATTGAGCCTGTCAGAGTTTGTATTTCACTGACATGGTTGATGACTTGCTCAAGCTGCTGCTGTTGATGTTGCAGTCGTAATACCGTGCTTTGGTGCTGTTCACGCTGTTGTTGGATGTTTTTCAGCGATTGTGTCAAAGCGTCAAGACTTTCATGTTGAGCCACATAGCTTTGCAGACGTTGTACAACGGTTTGCTGTTGTTGTTCTAAAGTTGCGAAGGATTGTTGTAATAGTTCTGGCTCTTGTTGATGAAGCAACTGATATTGCTCTACATAGTGTTGTAGCGCCTGCAAAGTACTTTGTGGTTCTTGGTCAAAGCATTGTAAAAATTGGCTTTGGGTTAACTCAAAGTTGATTTGTTGCTGTTTGTTTTGCCAAGCCAATACGCTGGTTTTTTGTTGTTCCACAGCATGTTTTGATGGTTCTAACTCATTGAGAACAAGTTGATCTTTATCTGCACTGAGTTTTTTATACTGTTCAGAAATACTGTGAATGTCATGATCCAACTTTAAGCCTTGTTCAAGATGCGGCTTTACATCCAAACGCTGCTGCTCAAATTGCGCTTGGGCATGTTCATAGGCTTTTAAGCGCTGTTGTTCAGTAGTAGCTTGTTGTTGTAAAGAGACAAACTCAGCTTGAAAGGCGAGTTGTTTTTGTTGGACCTCAAGTTTTTGAGGTTCTAAACGTGCACGCTGTACATATTGCTCACGAATGGCTTGAAATGCATCAAGCTGTTGTAACAATTGTTGTTGTGCTGCGGATTTATTTATGGCATCAAGCTGAACCTCATAAATCTCTTTTTTGCCATGGACTTCAGCATACAATTGATCACGCTCAAGATACCATTTACGTTCATTTTCAAGCAGCTTTTCTGATTGTGCCAAATGTACGAGTTGTTGTTTTAACTGCTGATGTTGTTGATTTAAGGCTGCAAGTTGTTCTTCACTCAGAATATCAATATGACCGAGTTGCTTTTCTAAATCAGTACGTTGCTGTTTAATTTCACTAAATTTATCAGCGGCTTTTTTACTGACTTCACTAAAAATTTGCGAATTGGTTAAATATTCGAGTAAATCTGCACGTTCATGGTCTTTGGCTTTTAAAAATGCCCCCACTTCAGACTGTGCTAACAGGACTGCACGGGTAAATTGCTCAAAACTGAGACCAATCAGCTTTTCAATCAGTGGCGTCACTTCCGAGATTTTTTGCGTTAAGGTCGCGCCATCATCTAAACATTGAACAAAGCGCTCGACTTTTAAATTGCCATCAACTTTTTTACGCGCACGGCTAATGTCCCACCGCGCCAAATAGCGTTTACCATCAAGGGCAAGAAATTCAAGTTCAGCAAAACCAGCGGTGGTACCACGACGCAGAATATTCTTCGAATCTTTAATTGAAATGTCTTTACCGCCTACATCTTTCATGCTGCCAGCTGCGCCACGTAAACGTGGGATTTCATCGTACAAAGCTAAACACATGGCATCGAGCAGCGTCGATTTTCCTGCACCTGTTTTACCAGTAATGGCAATCAGACCTGCCTGAGCCAATGGCGCTTGTTCAAAATGGATATGTTGTTCACCGGCTAAAGAGGCCAAGTTGTTTAAACTGAGTCGAATAATTTTCATGACCTGTCCTTAGTGCGCTTTTTGATCCAAATCGTGTTGTGCCGCTTCAAGCAAAGTTAAGAAATCACGCTTCACCGATTCATCCTGCTCATAGCCCATTTTTTCCCACAAGCTTAAAAATAATTTTTCAGGGGTGGGGGGCGCTAAATCGACTTTGTGACTTTCATCGTTTTGCTCCGTTGCTTTTTGATAAATTCGAGCTATACGCAGTAAACGATAACGATTTGGTGGCAGTGCCAGTTCAATCTGCTGACGTAAGTCTACAGGCGGTGGGGCATCTGTCGTATATTCAATCTCTAGAAAATGTCGTGCATTGAGATTGTCAATTTCGCCTTTTGGCAGGGCATGTACCGTAGTGATTAATTCAGACAAGGGTTCACTAATTCGAATCAAATCCACGGTACGTGGAATAACGTGCGCTTGATATTGAAAATGATTTTGTTCATCAGCTTCGGGGTCAATGGTGACTTCAACCACTTGATGTTTATAGTTGCGTTCACTAAAAGACAGTGGAATAGGTGAGCCACTGTAGCGAATATGTTCCTGTCCAACTTTTTGCGGTTTATGCAAATGACCGAGTGCCACATAATCAATCACATCATCAAATAATGCAGTGGATAAAGCCTCTTCGTTACCAATCACAATTGGACGTTCGGAATCTGAGGTTTCACCGCCTTGCATATGGGCATGTGACATCAAAATTAAGGCTTGATTGGGTTGTTTACGCGCTTTAGCTTCCGCAATAAGTTGTTGGTGTAAATAGGCAATCGCATTTTGGCTGTTGGTGGTATTTTCATTTAAGCCTGTAATTTCGGCACTGCGTAAATAAGGCAGGGTTAAGCACCAAGCAACGATATTTTTATCAGCATCATAAATAGGTACCAACAAACGATCGAGATCAAATTCACCATCCTGTTTGCCAATAATACCGACCGCTTTGGCATTGAATTTCGCTAGAAAAGGTTCAACCTGTTCAATGCGGTAACCGGAATCATGATTACCTGCGATCATTAAGGTTTGCATATGCGGGGCAATGGCATGGGCATCGGTGAGAAACTGGTATAACTGTTTTTGAGCAGATGATGCAGGATTGACCACATCAAAAATATCACCGGCAATCAGCAGGGCATTCGGTTGTTTTTGTTGAATTTGCGCAAGTAGCCAGTTTAAAAATTGTGTGTGTTCATAGTCACGATCATGATTGTGAAAAAATTGCCCCAAATGCCAATCTGAAGTATGAAAAAAACGCACTGCCATTACCGAACCCCAAAACATCTCAATTGTCATCTTATCCAATATCGGACTTTAAAACATCGAAATTTTTAACATCTCTATGAGACAGCTTTTAATCGCTATTTTTTATTCGATTTACTCTTTTTTCGTCTTTTTCTCTTTTTTCTATTTTTGATTCTCGAGTTGATCGAGATTTGCTTATGAGAAGAGGATGCATGCAGTTTAGCTGCTGTTAACGATTGATCTATTTTATGATGAAAAGAAAGATTGGATGACTAAGGGTACCAATAGAATGTTTAGCCAAATACTCATATTGATGGGAAATATTTGATAGATATAATTTAAAGAATAGACTGAAACCGTAAAAATGAGTGCAAACCAAGCTTCTGTTTTAGAAATTTGATCTTCTGAAAAACGTTTGATATGGATCAGCGTATTTTGTTTGACATCTGAAAAATAAGAATGCGTGTATTTATTGGGAAAATAGCTGAGAAGCAGCATTAAGTTTTGAAAAAGATATAAAGACGATAAACCGAGTAAAAAATATCGAAATAATAAAATTAAACGCTCAACCCAACGATGCTCAGATGTAATATCGCCCTGTAAATAAAGTTCTATAATTTGATCAATAGACAAAATTAAAATTGAACAACAAGTAAGGAAACTCAGTAGAAAACGGCTTAAATGATGATGCTTAATTTCAAAAAAGGCATGTAAAATCGAATAGAGTAAAAATATTAACAAGATTATTGTGATGAATGTCGATAATACTGTATCAACACCAAGCATCTGTTTTTCGAAAAACCAATAGCAAATTCCAAGTGCGAATAAAAAACTAAGCCCTTCACTAAAAGGTGTGGTGAACTCTGATGATGCTCTAGAGAAAAAACTATTAAGTAAGCACCAAGATAGAAATAGACCCAAATTATTAATGGATTCGAGCTATTACTCTGTATAGAAATAAATGAAAGTGCACTCAAAAATAGGCTTAAAATTGAATAAATTAAGATTTTTTCTTTGTTTCTAATGATTTGATAACTTTGATAAAAAACACCACAGAGTAAACTGATGATTGTAAGCGGTATGTGAAATTGATGATTAATAAATGCTTTAATAACAACAAAGCAATAGCAAACTAATACGATACTGATAAGAAAGCGAGTGAATGGATAATTCAATACATCCCAAAAGTCTGATTTAAAATTTAGACGTTTTTTTAGACTAATTTTATGTTTAATTTTTTCTTTATACATTGCGACTAGGATTTATTCTGATTGTTATCTCATCTTTATGGATAAAAGTATATTTAGAAAATTTATTAAGTTCAAAAATAAAGCCGACGATTCGAGTGATGTGAAATCGTCGGCCAAAATACTTCAGTCATTCAAATTTAGGCTGCTAAACTAAATTTTCTGCAAGAAGCATGAAGCATGATTTATAGGTCTCATTGGGGTATAAGGTCACCGTGTATCATTGCGGATGCCGGTGCAATGACTACGCGGTTGCTACTGACCTTGTACCTTATATAACGCATAAGGTTGTGATTCGGTTGACAAGAAAATTAAAAATATTTGATTTATTTTCGGTTATGCTTTGTGACAGGAATTTATTGCGTCTGAGAGTTATGGTTTCTTTAAGAAAATATTTTTTATGGTTCTTTTTACTTTGCTTAGGATTAACGCTGGTTGCAGGTATTTTGGCAGCGTTATTGCCTTCGGCAATTGCAGGAATAGTCACTGCACTTCCATATTTAATAGCGATGATTGTTGTTTTATATAAATTTATTGATCAACAACAACGTGCACCTTCGGATCAAGAACGTAAAAAATTCACATTAGGTTTTACGTTGATCTTTTGGGGCTATAACTTTCTTGGTGTTTTTTTAAGTATTTTATTTTTTTCGAGAAAAGACCCTGAAATTTGGCAGAACTTTTTACTCTATGTCCAAAATTCCAGTTTCTTAAGTCTCAGTGTAATTATGATTTTGATGCTAGCGATACCATTATATTTAATTACCTTTTGGTTTTATGGTCCACAAGCGAAGCGCATGGCGAATAAATTGGTGGTAAATAAGTAATCATGAATTGAGCTCAAAGGCATCTTTCACCATGATAGAGAGATCAGATCATAAGAGTATTTCTATGTATCATCCTTGCGTTTTGGTTACTGGTGCAACAGGTTTTATTGGATCTTATTTGGTTGCATATTTGCTAGATCAAGATTATCAAGTGATTGGTTTAAGCCGACAGTCCAATCCAAAAATGAAGCATCCACGTTTGACATGGGTTCAATCTTTCGATGATATCCAACACGCTCAAATTGACTATGTTATTAACTTAGCGGGTGAAAGTATTGGTGATGGTCGCTGGACGCAAAGGCGAAAACAAAAACTCATCGACAGCCGAGTGAATACGACCGATGCATTATTACATTATCTGCTGACCCATCAGCAACATCCCAAGCGAATTATTTCTGGTTCTGCTGTAGGATATTATGGTATTGATCCTGATCAAGAATGGTCAGAAAAAAACAATGAGCAGGGATTATCTCAACCGATCTTTATGTCCGAACTTTGCCAAGAGTGGGAGAGGTCGGCTCTCCAACACAAAAATCAGTTTGATATTAAGGTCATTCGTTTAGGCGTGGTGTTTGGGCATGGCGGAGGAATTTTACAACAATTACTCTTACCGATTCGATTTAATCTGGTAGGTAAAATTGGTTCAGGTCTGCAGCCCTTAGCATGGATTCATATTCAGGACGTGATTCAGGCGATTGAATTTCTGATGTTGAATGAGACTCCAAAAGAAGTTTTTAATTTCGTTGCTCCTGAACAAACGAATCAGGTGTATTTTGTTCGCACCGCAGCAAAAATTTTAAACAAGAAACCGCTTTTAAGTCTGCCTGATTCATTGTTTAAAATCATGTTAGGTGAGCAGTCTCAATTGGTTTTAAATGGACAATACGTTATACCAGAAGCACTTATTCAAGCAGGTTATACATTTCAGTATCCAGAACTCAAAATGGCGTTGGAGCAACTACTTCCATCACATTAAACTTGAAACTTCAAAGATGGGTCATAGGGTCTAGGATCAACGAGGGTGGTCTGATTCAGCATGAGTTGTCGTAGTAACTGCGCTGCAGCTGGCCCCATGCATAAACCATTTCTAAAATGACCAAAATTCGCCCATAAGTTTTTCATTTCAGGCATTAAACCGATATATGGAATTCCATCAGGTGAGCTAGGTCTCAAGCCTGCCCATTGTTGCACAATCGGGAAATTTTTAAGTTCAGGTATGAGTTGAATGCATGCTTGGTAAATGGATTGTTGTGTTTTCAAATTTGGGCGATGTTCAAAACCTAATTCCGCCATACTGGAACCACAGACGATATGGCCATCTCGACGTGGAATCATATACATGACATTGTACATACACATCGTGGGTAGCCAGTTTTCAGGGGTTTTGAATAGGATCATCTGCCCCTGAACAGGTTGAACAGGGATATTGAAATCGAGTTGTGATGCCCAATGTGCCGACCAAGCTCCAGTAGCGATAACATACTGATCAGCTTTAATTTGATGTTGATCATGCAGAACAATGGATTGCACTTGCTGATTTTGAATCAGTAATTTTTCTACCCACTTATGCTCGATAATCTTTACTTTTGAATGTGATTTAAGATAAGTCAGAATAGACTTTAAAAGACGAGGATTACGAACATTAGACAATTGTGGAAAATGCAAAGCCTGCTTGAAAGTATTAGAAACTCGTGGATTCAGATTTCTTAATTGAGTCTCGTCGAGTAAATCGCAATGCTGCATCGGCTCGTTATATTGCGCCTTATAACTGAGTCCAATCTCAAAATCATCTTCATCAAAAATTAACATGCCTGAATCGTGAATTTCGAAATCAATGCCACTCAATGGTTGAATTTTTTGTTTCCAAGATTGATATAACGATTTACCATGTTGTGCCAATTGATTGACTGCTTGGGGATAACGCCAAGGATACATAGGTGACAAAATACCACCACCTGCCCAAGATGCAGCTTTAGCTGCTTGTTTTTGATCAATGAGGGTAATTTCACAACCTTGTTCGAGTAATTCAAGCGCTGTTAGTAAGCCGCTAATTCCACATCCAATGATGGCAACGTGCATTTTTATCCACCTTCAAAATGACGGGGTGTATTAGACCATATTCAAGCTCTAATCGTGCAAATAATCTCAATGATGTAAAGAGATCGATGAGATGTAAGATGTTAAATGAGTCAGTTAAAAGTTGGGTCTCGAATACAATGATGATGATTTTAGTAGAAAAAAAGCGCTTTATGGAAAAGCGCTTTTGATTCAATAGTGTATTATATATCTTTAAGCATTTTTGCAGCATCTTCAGCAAAATAGGTCCAAATTCCATCTGCACCAGCACGACGACAGCTCATCAATGATTCTAAAATCACACTTTCAGAAAGCCAGCCGTTTTGGATTGCTGCTGCCAACATGGCATATTCACCACTCACTTGATAAACAAATGTTGGAATGCCAAATGTGTCTTTAACTTCACGTACAATATCTAGATATGGCATCCCTGGTTTTACGATCACCATGTCTGCACCTTCTTGAATATCTAGTGCAATTTCGTGAAGAGCTTCAGCTCGGTTTCCTACATCCATTTGGTAGTTATACTTATTACCACCTTTTAAATTAGATGCTGAACCCACGGCATCACGGAAAGGACCATAGAAGCTTGATGCATATTTGGCAGAATAAGCCATGATATTGGTATAAATATGACCATTTGCTTCAAATGCTTGACGAATCGCAGCAATACGACCATCCATCATATCACTCGGTGCGAAAACATCGGCTCCTGCTTCTGCATGGCTTAAACCTTGTTTAATCAGACACTCAACAGTTTCATCATTCAGGACATAACCTGTTTCATCTATGATGCCATCCTGACCGTGTGTTGTATAAGGGTCTAAAGCGCCATCAGTGATGAGTACCATTTCTGGTAATTCTTTTTTTAGAAGACGGACAGTGCTTTGAACTAAACCATCATCTCTCCATGCTGCTTCAGCAGTTAAACTTTTGTCTTCTTGTGGGGTAACTGGGAATAAAGCTAATTTAGATACACCTAATTCTAAAAGTTTTTCAGCTTTGTTTAACAACAAATCAGCTGAAAGACGGTGAATATTTGGCATACTAGGTATTTCTTGGGTTTGATTTTGACCTGGTAGAACAAATACCGGATAAATGAGATGTTCAGCAGAAAGATGTGTTTCTCTCACCATCGCTCTGAGTTTGTCATTTTTTCGAATACGGCGCATGCGTGTTGCAGGAAAAGCAGGGCGATTAAACGTATAAGTCATCACAATCTCGATGTTTGGTATTTTACTTGGGTCTAATTGTAGCCCCCTTAAGGCGGTTTTTGGGAAAATGCTGATGGTTTTTTCTCATGATGTTAATTTGAGTTTTGTATGAACGATTCCCAAAAAAAATGGATGGGTAACCTCCATTTAGGTGCTAAACCAGATCTTGAAGTGGTATTAAATCAACTCACTCAAGTATTTAATACCTCTCCTTATTTCGCTTACAACGAAATGAAAATGCGTGTCGTAGAAGGTGAAATCCAAGGTTATATTGAGATGAAACCTAATCTCATTGGTAATATTTCTTTCCAAATTTTGCATGGCGGTGTAGCGGCAACATTACTCGATAGTATTGGCGGGATTGTTGCAATGGGCGAGCTTTACAAGCGTGCAGAGCCTGATATGTTGCCTGAAACTTTAAAGAAAGTTTCACGTTTAGCAACAGTGGATATGCGAGTGGATTATTTATCACCAGGGCGCGGAAAGTATTTTATTGCCACTGCTGAAGTCCTACGCATGGGTCGCAAAGGTTGTACGATGCGCATGAATATGGTGAATGATGAAGGTAAAGCAATTGCAACAGGTATTGCTTCATACGCATATTGAAAAATCTATGTATCTCTTATAAAAAAACCGCCCTTGTAGGCGGTTTTTTATACTAAACATCTGATCTTGAACGTTTTAACGCACGATTCCATTGATGTAAATGAAATTGACGTTGATCTTCAGACATTGTTGGCTCAAAGGCTTTTTCCAATTTCCATGATGCCGCAATATCAGACGGATTTTTAAATACACCTGCAGTTAAACCTGCCATTGCCGCAGCTCCCCAAGCCGTTGACTCCAAAAGTTGCGGTCTTAACACAGGAACATTCAGTAAGTCGGCTTGAAACTGCATCAACATATCATTTTGACTCGCACCACCGTCTACACGCAATTCTTTTAAAGGGTTTTGAATATCAGATTGCATGGCATTTAAAACGTCAGCGACTTGAAACGCGATTGATTCGAGAGCTGCTCGCGCAATATGCGCTTTATTTGTCCCTCTAGACATACCGCATAATAATGCGCGGGCATCCGTATCCCAATGAGGTGCTCCTAAGCCTGTAAAAGCAGGAACAAGTACAACACCATCGGTATTGTTAACTTGACACGCCAATTGTTCAACTTCTTGGCTACTTTGAATAATTCCTAGTCCATCACGTAACCATTGCACAATCGCACCAGCCATAAAAACACTACCTTCAAGCGCATACGAGGTGTGTTCTTTGCATTGCCAAGCTAAAGTGGAGAGAAGCTGATTTTGACTCAGTTGAATTTGATCACCTGTGTTAAATAACATAAAGCAGCCAGTACCATAGGTGTTTTTAGCTGAGCCTACGTCAAAACATGATTGACCAAATAACGCTGATTGTTGATCACCTAGAATCCCTGTAATTGGAATTTCTGCACCTAAGAGACCTTTTGCTGTATTGGCAATATGGCAATCAGAAGCCACGATTTTGGGTAGTATTGCTTTTGGGATGTTAAATAGTGCGAGCAACTCGTCGTCCCATTGCTGGGTATGCAAATTCATTAACATGGTTCTTGAAGCATTAGAGACCTCAATTACGTGTTCAGCACCTTGAGTGAGATTCCAAACTAACCAGCTATCAATGGTGCCAAAAGCCACTTCGCCTTGTTCCGCACGAGCTCTTAAACCATCAATATTTTCAAGTAACCACACTAATTTTCCAGCACTGAAATAAGGATCAATGCGGAGTCCTGTGGTGTAATTTATCTTGGTTTGTAAGTCTTGGTGAATGAGGGAATTACACCAATCACTTGCTCTGCGATCTTGCCAAATAATTGCAGGGGCTAGAGGTTCACCAGTTTTTTTATCCCAAATCACTGTCGTTTCGCGTTGATTGGTTAGGCCTAAAGCTTTGATATCTTTAGGCAGTAATCGCGCATCAGCAATTGCTTGCTGCACTACTGCGATTTGTGAACTCCAAATCTCTTGTGCATTTTGCTCTACCCAGCCTGACTTTGGGGTTCGTATTTTAGTTTCTCTTTGAGCTGTTGCATGAACGTTTCCATGTTCATCAAAAATGATCGCACGACTTGACGTCGTCCCTTGATCCAGTGCAAGTAAATAACTCATAAAATATGCAATTTTGAACTTGAAAAAAGGGATTTTATCTCAATTATTGAAATAAGCGCATGAGTATGTGTAATTGTTGTGAAATTAGAGGTCGTATTTTCAAACTTTTATGCTATGATTGCGTTGTACTTTGGGGATGTTCCTGGCTTCGACGCTGGTGATGAAACTCATAGATGCATGCCGAGAGCGCATTTTCTCTCGTAAATAAAATTTGCATTTTAAATAGTCGCAAACGACGAATCTTACGCTCTAGCTGCCTAAGGGCAGCTTGTCCGCATCTCTGAATACTTGTGGTTAGAGATCCCGACTGAAGCGCACGCACACAAGTCCGTATAACATCAAGCCTTGGGGTGTTGTACTAAACTTAAAGGATCGCTCTCTTAACCCTGTTCGTCGGGTCTTTGAGGGTTAAAACAATAGACGATATCTAAGCATGTAGTAATCTCGAGTGTAGTGCTTGCGGACGCGGGTTCGACTCCCGCCATCTCCACCAAAATTTAATTCAGAGATGTTCGACTGAATGTGAAAAAGCCTTTAAACTCAATGTTTAAGGGCTTTTTTATTGGCTGTATTGTCCGATCCAATCCTAAGCTGTGTGACCCAATTTTTGCCTTCCGTGGGTAATTATTGGGAAAATTTACCCAATTATTTTTAGTTCTAAATAGGGTAAATACAGATGAAACTCACCGATACAGAATGTAGAAAAGCTCAACCGAAAGAGAAGCGTTATCGCCTCTCGGATGAAAACGGTTTATCTCTACTTGTGACAACGGCTGGTCAAAAATATTGGAATGTCCGTTATACCGTTCATGGGCAGCGACAATCTGAATCTTTAGGTCCGTATCCAGATTTGAGTTTAAAGAAAGCAAGAGAGCTAGCACTTGAACTTAAATACAAGCATTCTAAATCTGTACTGTATGAAGATTTGAAACCTTACTTTAAGGAAGTATCTGAAGATTGGTTTGAGAATCAGCGAGAAACCTGGTCACCTAAGCATATCAATAATGTACGTGCATCACTTGATGAGCTTTATCTGAGTTTAGCGAATAAAAGAATCAATCAAATTCAAGCGCCTGAGATATTACAAGTCATCAAGAAAATAGAAGCAAGAGGGTCTTCTGAGGTTGCGAAAAGGACGCTATCTCGTTGTGGTATGGTCATGAAGTATGCCATTGCACATGGCTATCGATATGATAATCCAGCGAGTGATCTCGTTTATGCGTTGAAGAGTAAACGTGTTAAGAATTTAGCTTCATTACCTGAATCAGAAATGCCTGAGTTCTTAAGACGTATTAAAGACTATCCAGCAGATGCGCAAACACATCATGCCATTATGCTCATCATGATGACGGGTGTGCGAGTAAGTGAGCTATTACAAGCGAAGTGGGATGAGTTTGATTTAGCGGGACGTAAATGGGATATCCCAGAAGAGCGAATGAAAAACCGTTTACCTCATCGTGTACCCTTAACAGACATGATGATTGATGAACTTCATGCACTACGTCTGACACACAATCAAGATTTGTTGTTTCCACATCGTTTGAATAATAAAGAGCCCATGCGTAGTGAATCGATACTCGCTGTGATTAAGCGTTCTGGTTATGCAGGGCGTATGACAACGCATGGCTTTCGATCACTTTTCAGTACGGTTTTGAATGAGTCAAATCTATTCAATCCTGATGCCATCGAACGTCAGCTTGCCCATGTACCTCAGAATAGAATTCGTGCTGCATATAACCGTGCACAGTACTGGGATGAGAGGGTAAAAATTATGGAGTGGTATGGAGAAAGAGTTAAGGAGTGGTTGAATTAAACAACCGAAAAATTTTATAGAGACCACGCCATTTGGCGTGGTTTTTTTATGCAAAATTTTAGTTTTTATCCAATGGGGAAATGTTAATTATTTGGAGTTTAATTGTTTTTTAATTGAGTATAAAAGTTACTTGAATTAGGTATAATAGTAAGAAATAAAAATTTATATTTAAGATAAATCCTTAATTAAAAGGGTGTATAAGGGTGTTTAATTGAGATATTATTAAAAAAATGAATACTTTTATGATATGCAAGATAGCTATTTAACTACCGAAAAAGTTGGCGACACCGATCATCTTTTTAATGAGCTTAGTGATGATCAGGTTTTTAGTTTTTTAAAGCGTTGCTATAACGATACCTACCCAACTTTTGATGATGGGTTGAAAGCTAAAACCGAGGGAATTTACTTTGAAACTATCGAAACATTAGAGCGGTTGCATCTTTGTTTAGTTGTAGTGTCTGATTTTCTTGGTTATGCAAGAATTGATTGGGATGATGCGTATAAAGTACAAAAGAAAATTAAAATTAAAGAAATCGTAACTTTTTATAATAACTTGGTCATTGATATAAATTTGATGAAACTCAGTATAAAGAGTTATGACTTTGCTCCTAAAGTAAGAGCATTTATTAATTTTGTCATAAGTGAACCAGAATGTCTGTTTAGATCGGATGTACAAGCAAACCTGTGGACGATTGAGGATTTTCCACATGATCAAATTTTTAAGACGGTCGATCGGTTTAAGAAGTATTTTGAAAAGCGAAAAAAGATTTATCATCCAACTTTGAACATACCTGAATGGAAAGAACAGGTTAAAGAAATTGAAGTAACGATAAAAAAATCTAAGAGAATTACTCAGGCTCTATACCTGATAAAGTTTAGTGTGACTGATTTTTCAGAAGATGAAATTGCTGATTTAACTTCGGATATTAATCTTGATTCCGCAGAACCCAATTTAAGTTCTTCACGGAAGCTAAAAGAATTTGTTGAATGGCTTAGTCTAAGGGACATTGATGTCAAATTACCTTGGTTATGTAAATGGACTAAGGTAGAAATATACCTTCGGAGGGAAGTGCGTATTACAATCGGGATGATATTAGATGCTACTGAGCAGGAATTACCCACCAAACTAATTCAGAATGCTTTGATTAATCATATTACTTTGGCATTGAAAGGAACTTGGTTTGAGCAATTAATTGTTTTTGAAGTGGTGCAATTAGACCAAATATTCGACCACCTTGGTGTCGGAGTGATTCGCTACATTACACTTCCGAATAAGCGAAAATTGGATTTGATGCTGAAGTGGTATCTCGGTGTATTCTACCAACTAAATACTATTATTCAGCCCAGCAACTTGGAAGCAGAGACGTATTTTGCTGATAATCCTGTAATTAGAGACATTAAAGAAAGAAAATTAGAAAATACAAAATTTGAGCTGTGTCCTAGAGAAAATTCTAAAAAAGAAGGTAAATCAGAAATTAGTTTTGAATTGAATTCTAAAAAACTTATAAAGCAGATTCCTGCTTATTTTAGCTCAATCCATTTCTTGTACGAAGGTCTAAAGCATTGTGAAGGATTGAACAATAATGATATTGAGAAACTTCAAAAGCTGAACTTGTTTATAGCCTATTTGGGGGCTACAAATTTGGATAGCCTTCAGGATACGTTGAAAATGACAAAACCCAAAAAATGGGCTGATGTTGTTCAGATTTACTTGATATTGCTTCGTGATTGGAATGACTCTTATCTCAAAATTAGTAATCTAGCTATTTGTGAGATTGATCCCTTAGATAGAGGCTTTCATCGTCAACCTTCTATAAAATATATAAAAGAATTACTAATGTCGGAACAATCATTGAAAATGATCGTTCGAGAGCTACGCAGACTTAAACGAGAGCTTTTAAATAAGGAGAAAGTCAAAAGTTTAACGAGCTCGACGAAATTAGTCGAAAAAAATAGCCGATTTGCAATTAAGTATTTGAATCACAGCTTTAAACAGAATTTAGTGTTATTACGTTTCAAGATCGATAATCGTGAAACTAGTCTTAAATTGAGTGAGCTAAAAAAATTATTCACACAGTTTATCAAGTCTAGTGGGCGTGCCCCTAAACGTATAGGGGCGGAAATAGATGCCTATATTGGATATTATATTTTTGATGGAAAAGGATATTCTATTGATTTTACGTTAATATTCTATCTTAGAGATAATGTGTCTGCTCAGGATGTTCCACAACAGTTTGACGATTATTGGCAGGAATTTAAAGGAAAGTATGCTAAAGCCAAGCAATTTGAACTTAGTCAATTAAAGCTTTCCCTTATACCGACTCTTTGGGCTGGAGGAGGTAATTTAGATCCATTGGTGATCAACAAAGGTGACAAATTTATTTCTCAACTTAAAAAAGATCTAGTGGGCTTTTATACTGCATACGAATATATTCGGAAATGTAATAATACACAGGAACAAGGTGGAAAAAGACCTGAGCAATTTTTGAGGGGTAGAATTCGAAAGCCAAATGAGAAAAATGAAGTAGATAAGCAATCACAACAATCTGATACTGAAGTCATTCAGAAGGAGTCGATTAGAAATAATGAAAATTCAAAAGCAATTGTTGATGATCAAAAACAAGTTTGGGACAGAATTGATGAGATTAAGAAGGAAAGGGTGCGAAATATACTGGTCAACCTGAAGCCTTTGACATCAACAAATGATTAGTAATGATTATCAATATTTTGCAGCATTACAAAAAATTGTCGCTTCGACGTAGATAGGATATTTACTGTTTTTTATCAGGAATTAAATGTGTCAGTTCTACGCTTGAGTTAGTACAACTTACAAAAATAGTCCAAGGTTAAAGAGGTATATAAAGCTATATAATAATATCTATTAAATATATGATTCTATATACACACATTATATAGAGCTCTTATCTAATTTAAGCCTAAATGTAATTTCTTATTGATTAGCCCTATTGCTATGTATTAACCACAGGTGCATAGCAATGGAACAAACTCGAATCAATCATTCTCCTCTTATTACTGAAATTGAGAACTTTGTAGAAGATACCATTAATCGTACAGAACCATGGGATAGTTACTGGTCCGGGTTAGTTGATTTACTCAAAGAACTTCAAGACCAATATAATCCAGATTTAAGATATTCAGCCTATAACGAGGCTATGATCGAACTCATGTTGGAACTAGAACAAAATATGGAGTCAGATGTTATAGATACCTCAACATTAGCGGAGCTGAGTTTTTATGATGTTCAGTCTGTTTTTGATAAGTTTGAAAAAAGGCATCAACGGGAGGTACAGCGATTTAAACAGGATGAGTTAAGAAATCGAATAAAGGCCCTAGAGTACACGGAAATGTTACTGGAACATTATTCTAAGTTGGCTATTATTCGTGTTGATCTTTCTTATAGACAGGATAAACGTACCTTTATTGATATTTCAGATTTCAGAAAAGATATTCGAAGACTATTGGATCGATTACAGGATGGTGATCGACATTTCAATGATTTACAAGGATATATCTATGCACTAGAACAAGGTACTGAAAAAGGATATCACGCTCACTTCTTGTTGTTCTATGATGGTAATAGAGTACAAGCAGATCGTTACGTTGCAGACTGTATTATTGATACTTGGAAGAAGATCACAGATGAGACGGGAATAGGGTATAACTGTAATACTGCCAAAAATCGTGATAGTTACAAGGCTACGGGCAATGATGCTCTTGGTCGTGTAAATAGAGAGGATGAGGGCAAACGAGCTAATGTTCTAAAAATAGTACGTTATTTTACTGAGCCAGCTAAAATTGAACAATATCTCAGGATAAAAGTAAAGAATATGCAGACCTTTGGTCATGGCAGATTCTATAAACCTTCGAGACGAGGGGTAGATAAGACATTAGAACGACTTAAATGGAAAAGTGAATAGTCATTCTGTTGATTAAGTTCTAAAATAAAATATAAGATATTGTAATCATGATCCTTTTGAGGATAATAGGGAAAATCCAATTATCCTCAAAAGTGAAATGAAAACACATAAGCTGAAATATTTAACTATAGATCATATCGAGCAAATCAAAAAATTATGGGTTCCTGGTAAAGACACATTCAGTGACAAAGAGGCTTTCACTCGTTCTTTAGATAAAGAGCAATTGATCGAGCTTTTTTATATTTCAGGAGATTGGACTTATGAGGAAGCTGAGGAGGAAGTAAAGACTTGTCCTGATGTTGCCTTTAATATCTATAGAAAGCAAAGATTAGAGATCCTATATAATCTGATCTGAAAATAATCTCAGATATACATTATCTAGGTGAAAACGAGTTTTTTAACTTTGCAAGGCTTGCCAATCGGTGAGCCTTTGTCATTTCTAGAGGTATATATTATGAGTTTAAATTGTCCTTATTGCTTGTCCGATCAGATTACTCAGGTTGTCAATCAGCAGGTGAGTGGTTCTCATTCCACAGATCTTACAGCATCAGCATCGTTTGCCAGCATTGGAGCATCCATTTCAAAGAGCTTACCTTTACCCGTATCACCATTACTTGGTGGATTAGCAGGTGCAGTGATTGGTGGTCTATTTAGCAGTGTGTTTGATGAGCCGAAAAAGCCTGTCACCATGACCTATTACCACTGCAACCAATGTCAGCAGAACTTTCGTTGAATCAGCATAGGAGATAAGAACGATGGCACATCAAATCGAACAAATCGCCTATGTTGGCGAAACCCCTTGGCATGGTCTGGGTAATCAGCTGAGTCCGAATCAACCACTCGAAGTTTGGGCACAGCAAGCTGGGATGGACTGGCGGATTGAATCCTCCGATGTCAGCTATATGGCACAGAATGAACGTGGTCAGAGCATCATCATGCCATTTGAGGAACAGCGAGTGTTGTATCGTTCAGATACCCATGCACCTTTATCTGTAGTCAGTCAGCGTTATCAGGAAGTACAACCCAAAGAGATTTTGGAGTTCTATCGTGATCTGACAGAACAATCAGGCTTTGAGCTTGAAACAGCAGGCGTTTTGAAAGGTGGTAAGAAATTCTGGGCTCTAGCACGTACAGGTCAAAGCACAGCATTAAAGGGTAAGGATGTCAGCAATGGCTATATTCTGCTTGCTTCTGCATGTGATGGTACTTTAGCAACCACAGCACAATTTACCTGTATCCGTGTCGTGTGTAACAACACGCTTGCGATTGCACTGAAAGGTGCAACTGCAAGTGCAGGTGTGGTGAAAGTACCGCATAGTACTAAGTTCGATGCTGAGAAAGTGAAACAGCAATTGGGGATTTCTGTGCGTGCATGGGATGAACACATGTATGAAATGAAACAGCTCTCGCAGCGTAAAGTCAGTCAACAGGAAGCGAAGGCTTACTTTGATGCGGTGTTTAACAATAGCACCATGTCAATTTCTGATCCTGAAGAGAACATTATTCAGTTCTATCGTCAGGTGGCAAGCAACCCATCACAGCAAAACAAAACTGAACCCAATGGAAGAGCGATGACTAAATCACTTGACATGTTTAATGGTCAAGGTCGAGGGGCTGACCTGTCATCAGCTAAAGATACGGCTTATGGCTTACTGTGTTCGATCACTGAATTTGTAGATCATGAACGACGAGCCATGAGTACAGATCACCGTCTTGATTCAGCTTGGTTCGGTGCAGGTGCTAGTGTGAAACAACGAGGATTGGAGCAAGCACTTGCTTTAATCGCCTGAAATTAACTGACTCACTCATGTCGAAATCAAGTCACCCCAAACAAATGCTAGTCATAGCACTCATGTAACCCCTCTCAATTAAAACAGCAAGCAAATCGCCATACCCGACCTCGTGTCGGGTATGGCTTTTTTATGCATCTCTTTTACAGAGATCAGAATTTATAAGGATAATTCCATGAATCAAATTGTATCTATTTCCCAACAGCCTACGACTGTAGGATCAAAGATCGTAGTCAATCCAACTATCACCACCAAACGCTCAACAGCAGCCAAGCGATTGGTCAACACCAAAGGGATGGAATATCAGGATTGGCTCGAAGTTCGTAAGCAAGGCATTGGCAGCAGTGATGCCGCGACTGCCTGTGGTCTTAATCCCTACATGTCGATGCTGGAACTCTGGCTGATCAAAACTGGACGGCAGGCTCAATCCATAGAAGATGAAAGCTCAGGTGTTGCACCGTTGTACTGGGGAAAGCAGCTTGAACCATTGGTGGCTGAGTATTACAGCATGCACACCAACAATAAGGTACGTCGAGTCAATGCTGTGTTACAGCACCCTGATCCTGATAAGCATTTCATGTTGGCAAACTTAGATTACTCCGTTGTCGGAAGTGATGAAGTTCAAATCCTTGAATGTAAAACAGCAGGGGAGCATGGGGCGAAGCTGTGGCGTGATGGTGTACCACTCTATGTACTTTGTCAGGTACAGCACCAATTGGTTGTGACAGGAAAACAGGCAGCCCATGTGTGTGTATTGCTCTGCGGGCATGAAACTAAAATCTTTAAAGTCACTCGTTCTGAATCTGTGATTCAACACATCATTAATGCAGAACGTTACTTTTGGGAATGTGTGGAAAAGGATACACCACCTTCAGTAGATGCAAGTGAATCGGCCGCCAAAGCCATTCAGCAGTTGTATCCAGTCCATGTGCCACTAACAGTTGAAGATTTATCCCAGAATGAAACAGCCAATCTTATGTTCGATAAGCTGATCAAACTGAAAGAAGAGATTCAGCATAAGCAAGAACGCTTCGATCAACTCAAGCATCAAATACAAATGATGATGAAGGATGCAGAGCGTGCCACGTTTAGTCGTGGTTCAGTAGTGTGGAAGAAAGCCAATGACAGTGTCAGTTTAGATACCAAAGCTCTACTCAAGCATCAGCCTGATCTCATTGAACAATATCCACTAAAAAGACAGGGCAGTCGTCGCTTCAACATCTATATCGATTAAGCCCATCTCATTCATTTCATCAAAAATGCACAAAAATCGCTCCCCGCTCTCTACATCATGTGTAGAGAGCAAATCGGTCGCGATCTTTGCAGCTAAAACTCAGCTTTTTAACATTTGGGTAACTTATTTGGTCTGTGTTCTGACCTACATAGAAGCACCCAAATCTGTAAGGAATTAAATATAGGAGTATCACCATGATCAAAGGTCTAGCGATCACACCGCCTACACTTGGACGTATCAGTATTGGTCGAGTCGTGGAAAAGAATGGCAAACGTCTACCTGAAAAAGATGATCAATTCACCATAACCTCGCAAATCCAAAATAAAGAAGGATGGATCAAGCACCCATTAGATGAACAGCTTCGAGCGAATTCACCCAATCAGAAGCTCCGTTCAATTCCTGTACGCATGATCTTTAATGATCCTGATTTGAACTTACGAGCAGAGTACACCTTGTTTGATCGACAGACTGGACGGCCTGTTTGTGTTGGTGATGGTCAGACCTGTCAGCGTTTAACCAACCAAGGCGTTGAACAGCATCCGTGTCCTTCACCTGATTTATGTGCTTTGGCTCAGGGAGGGCATTGCAAGCCCTATGGTCGTTTGCATGTGAATTTAGATGAGTCGGATGAATTTGGCACATTCATCTTTAGAACCACAGGTTTTAACAGCATACGCACATTAGCAGCTCGTTTGAGCTACTACCATGCGGCTTCAAATGGCTTGCTTTCATGCTTGCCACTGCAACTGACACTGCGAGGTAAGAGTACTACGCAGAGTTATCGTCAGCCTGTGTATTACGTGGATTTAACATTAAGAGAAGGAGTGGACTTACAGTCTGCGATTCACACAGCACATGAGATTGATCAGCAAAGTAAGCAGTCAGGATTTAATCAAGAGGCACTCGATCAGATGGCACGACAGGGCTTTGCTAATGCGAAGTTTGAAATGGATCTAGAGGAAGGATTGGAGGTAGTAGAGGAGTTTTATCAGACAGAGGAGCAACAGCAGTCCGTTGTTCAAAATGAGTCTTTTAATATTCAACAGGGGTTAAAAGGTTCCGTGACTGCGTTGAATTGAATCGGACAGGGTAAAACCTTACTGGATTGCCGTATCTCATGAGCGAGTTGCTCGACATCATGAGATCGGAGTAAACACCATGAGTACATTTGTAGGGCAAACATTCCAAATGAACCAACTGATTAGTATCAAGCAGGTCGTAGAGCTAGTTGGCGTTGGACGTTCAACCATCTATGAGATGATGGATGAGAATTCACCTTACTACGATCCGACTTTTCCAAAGAAAGTCAAAATCACACAAAACCGTATCGGTTGGTCAGCTTACGAGATCCATCAATGGATTGAGAACAAGTTGGCGAGCCGTGATTAATTGGAGTAATCCATATGAGTTTAAATAATGAAATCATTAAAATCTTTATTGAAGGATGGTTGGTTAAATATCATGATTTTTCAATAATCGATGACAGGATTATTAAAAATAAAGATGAATTTAATCTTTTGTTTCAATTAGATGGGTGTATTTTAGAATTGATAGATGTTAAGCAAGAGAAGGTGTTAATCTCAACTGAAATACCTGAAGATTTAGATGCAAAAGGTTGCATAGTTTTTGCAACGAGGTTTTACATTCAGGTTGCAAAATTTTGTGAAAGAGAAAAGCACTAGTGCTTTTCTTTTTTGATTTTAATCAAAGGATCTGTTTATTGAATATAATGTTTAATAGTAGTACTCTCACTGGAGAAATTTCTCCAGTGAATCTTTGTTGCAATGAAATCTGATATTTTTAATTTACATTTCTCGGGTCATGAAACCTTTGCACTACGCTATGGTTGGCTAAATAAAGCATATAATAATTTTAGTTTAAATGAAAAAGATATTGAAAAACAAGTTGTTGAGCTTGGTGTTGGTAAAAATATGGTTAACAGTATTAAATACTGGGCTGAAGTTTCAGGGTTAGTGCCACTCAAAGATTCTGAGAATAGTAAACAAAACTATAAAACTCCAATAAGTGAAATTTTTGCAAAATATGATACTTACTTAGAGTTGAATGAATCTACTTGGTTACTACACTATTTTATTCAAAAAAACTTTACTGATCTAACATTTGCTCGTTGGTATTTTAATTATTGTAATAAACAAGTCTTTGAGAAATCTGAATTACTTAGTGATCTTATATTTTGGCTTGAAACAAACGGTTTAAAGCTACCTTCGGAAGCGACTTTGCAAAAAGATATAGATTGTTTCATTCTTTGTTACTCAAAAAAAATAAGTAAGAAACAACTTAATGAAGATGCATTTATTTCGCCATTAAATGAGCTGAATCTAATTTATCAGGTGGATTCTCATAAGTTTAAAGCTGATCTACTTGAACAAAAAAATCTTTCAGTGGATATATTTTTATATTGCTTAACAGATTTTTGGCAAACACATTTCTCGGAAGCTCCTTCACTAAGTGTAGATATGATTTCGACTTATCCTGGAAGCCCTGGTCGTTTATTTCGTTTGAATAATGCATCGGTCGATTATTTCTTAAATCAATGTGCAGTTATTGACGATCGTTTTAACTGGACTGATACATTAGGAATGCGTAGCTTATCGTGCTTGGATATCAAAAATGTAAATTTAAACGAACTATTGGCTAATATTTATCGTGAGTATCAGAAATGAATCAAAACTATAAATTAAATCATTACTATGAAATTCACGTAAATCACCTACTCTCGACACGACTTGATAGTGACATATCGAAGGAGTTTTTTGAGCGAGTAATTTTTCATGGAACAGCGTACAACTCATTGAAAACAATAGTTGATTCTTTTTATGAAAATACTCAATCTGCTTTTACTTTGACAGGTGGATATGGTACAGGTAAATCTACTTTAGCAGCGATTTTATCAGGGCTTTTACATCCAAATGATGAAATTAGAGAGGCCGCTAGAGCTTTAGTACAAGATTCTGATTTACTTAAACAAATTGATAAAAATTTCAAGTTATCTAGTGATAAACCTTGGTTGATCATTAAAGCAGTCGGAGGGGTAACTTCACCCGTTGAGCTGTTTTATAAATCCATCCTAAAAGCACTTCAAGATGCAAATCTTATGGATGTATTTGAAGGTGACTTATTCTTTCTACCAGATCAGATAGATAGTGATCATCAATTAATTGAATGGATTGATGAAGTATTTAGAGCATTAGATGGAAGAATTTCAGGTAGTTTATTTATCTTAGATGAGATGGGTAAGCTTTTAGACCATATTGCTAGAAATAATGGTGATCTACATTTATTCCAGGATTTATCTGAGAGAATCAATAGACTTTCTACTAAGCAGTGTCCTTTTATCTTTTTAGGGATTTTGCATCAGGCGTTTGCTGACTATGCAAGAGGGATGAGTCATCATATCGCTTTAGAATGGACTAAAATTCAAGGTCGTTATGTTGATATCTCATATCGAATTTCATTAGATGAATCGGTTGCACTTGTTTCTAAAACAATAAAAGCAAGAGAAACTCAAATTCCAGAAGCTATTACAGCTGTAAATAATGCCTTAGTAACTAAAGTTGTAGGTTCTATTAAATCTCGATTGACAGAGAATAGTCCAAAACTGAATGTATATCTGCAAGAGGCCTTGCCACTACATCCATTAACTACTGTACTTCTTGGTATTATTTCTAAAAGTAGCTTTAGTCAAAACGAACGTAGTATTTTTAGTTTCCTCTTGTCAGTCGAACCTTTTAGTTTTAGGAAGTTTCTAGAGTCAGAAGTTAATCTAAACTCCACTTACACGATTGTTGATTTATGGGATTACTTAAGTCAGAACTTGCAACACCAAATCCTAAGTTCTAAAGAAGGGCATTTATGGGCAATCGTTGAAGAAACTCTAACTTTACTTAGTAAAAATCTAAGTAAAAAAGAAGGGTTAACTTCTGAAAGTGAAGAATTATATCCTAGCGTGATTAAAGCAATTGCAATGCTTAATATGTTTGGTAAATCTTTAGGGATTTATCCGTCAGTAGATTTAATTGCTCACGCATTACCACTTTCATCAAAAAAACTAGAAATGCTCCCTAAATGTTTAAAGAATCTAGAAGATTGGGGGATAATTACTTATTGGAATCGTACAAAGTCTTATGAAGTTGTTGAAACATCTGAACTTAATATTCAGCAATTGTTACAAGAGAAATTGGAAGCATTAAGTAACCAACAAAATTATTTTGAGCACATTAATTATAAGGGCAACTCAGTACTTGCAAAACGCCACTATCATGAGAGGGGTGTAATGCGTTGGATGGATCAGCATCTAGTAAATGATCTTCCTGGATTAGAACGTCTTATAAATAAATCTGAATTTATTAAATCAAAAGCATTTGCGCACTTTGTTTTAATAACAGATCAAGCTCTTAATTCAAATAGACTCATTGAATTATCGAAGCAACATTCTCGTCTTGTTTTTGCTAAGTTAGATAAGATTAGTGAGTTATTAAGCTGGTCTAAAGAAATTTATGCTCTAAATGAAATTTTTAGAGAGTTGCCAAAGCTGATGCTGGATACCGTTGCGAAAAAAGAATATGAGCAACGGTTAAACTATGCATATCAACAGGTCGATGATCTATTTAGCCAGTCCTTTGAATCAGTGGAATGGTACTGTAAGGGGAGCCTGTTAAAGGGTAAGTCTTTATCCATTATTGTCTCTGATTTGGCTGATGAGCTATATCAATCATGTCCGAAAATTCTAAACGAATTAGTTGTTCGACATGATGTTTCTAGCTCTGCAGCAGCTGGTCGTAAAAAACTATTAGAAAATATGTTAGAGAATTCGAATCAAGAAAATTTAGGGATCGAAAAGTTCCCACCAGAAAAAGCAATTTATTTGTCTTGTATTAAACAATTAGGCTTACATCAGTTTAATGTGGATAAAATGGAGTGGGTATTTGATTTTCCTATCTTAGATGAATCTAATAGAGAGCAAAGTGAAAATTTAGAGCGTGTTTCGACATTATTTCAACGTGGATATAAAGTTTTCACAGATACAAAGTCTTTAGTTCCTTTAACAGAGCTTTATAAGGTGTGGTCAGATACACCATTCGGTATTCCTCATGGTGTTTTACCAATATTTGCTTTAACCCTATTATTGGCTAAAGAAAAGAGCCTTGCTTTTTATGATAAAGATGTAACTCAAGAATTTAAGTTTATTAGTGAAATTGATGATGAGTACATCAATAAGCTAGTTAAGAGACCTCACGAGATTGCTGTTAAATATATTAAAGAGCCTGCTGAAAAAAATAGGTTTATAAATCTACTAGCTAATAGCATCAAAGATATTTTTGAAAAAAATATAGAGGCTACACCTTTAGCTGTAGCACGTTTTCTAGTTTCATATACTGTGAAGCAGTCTAGTTGGGCTAAGTTTTCTAAGGATAAAGAATACTTTGACGAGAAGGTGCAGTTATTAAGATCATTCCTTGTTAAGGCAGATGATCCGTACAAATTGCTATTTGAAGATTTGTATGATGTGCTTGAGGTTTCAACAAGATCTGATGATTTGGTTCTTGCAGATCTATCAAATTTACTTGGTAGCTTTATGGCGGCAAAGCCAAATCTCCTTAAAAATTTTGAAGGTAGATTGCGTAAAGAGCTTGGTAATATTACACCTGAAATTATTCAAGAAGCAGATGCAGTGAGCAAGTTTGCAGCTGATTGGAAAATGAAAAAGTTTGCCGAACATCTATCTAGAAGTTCGACTGAGTCAACTCAATGGTTATCAAATTTAATTACATTGCTGGGTCAGATACCAGAAAAAGATTGGACGGATGACAGTCTGAAAAAAGCTTTTGAAGCTCTTCCAGGTTATGTACAGCGTTTTAAACAGTTGAGCTTTTTTGCTAGAAATGCTGAGAAATCAGAACAAATTTCATCTAATAAGCAATCACTAGCAGTAATCATTAACACGGATCAAGGTCTTGAAGAGTATAACCGAGACGTTATTGTTGATTCGACTATTGAGAAAGATTTAAAAAAACTGCAAAAAGAGTTACTTAAAAAGGTGAATGCTTTTGACCTAAGTGATGATGCTAAAGCAATGGTATTATATGAGTTGCTTAAAGATTATTTACATCCCATTGGTGAGGAGAAAGCATGACCCTTGAAAAGTCAGTAAAACATGTCCTAGGGCTTTCTGGTGGTAAGGATAGTGCGGCTCTTGCTGTCTATATGCGAGACCATTATCCTGAATTAGATATTGAGTATTTTTTTACAGATACTGGTAAAGAATTACCTGAAGTCATGGATTATCTAAACCAATTAGAATCTTACCTAGGTAAACCAATCTTACGCTTAGGTTCAGATAAAGATTTCGATTACTGGTTGAAGGAATATAATCATTTCCTTCCCTCTGGTCATCAACGCTGGTGTACCGTACAGATGAAATTAGTGCCATTTGAGAAGTGGGTAAAACCATTTCTTGATGAAGGCTATGAGATCATTAGTTATGTAGGAATTCGTGCGGATGAACCTTGGCGTGAAGGTTATGTGCCAACCCAAAAGTTTTTAACCACAAAAATGCCATTTGCTGAAGATGGTCTAGTCAAAGAGGATATTATTAATATTCTAGAAGGGACTGGATTAGGTCTTCCTAAATATTATGAATGGCGTTCACGTAGTGGTTGCACATTCTGCTTTTATCAAAGAAAGATTGAATGGGTGCGTTTGAAGGAACGACATCCTGATAAATTTGAGGAAGCAAAATCCTACGAAAAAAAGTTGAATGATGATAAATCTACAAATGGTGAAACTTATTATTGGATGGGTAAAAATACACCGTTAACAACACTTGAAGATCCAGATCGTGTAGCGCAAATTAAAGCTGACCATGAGAAAAAGCTTGATAGATTTAAGAAGAAGCGCCGTCGTAATGCTCTATATGATGATCAATTGATTGAAATGATTGATTTAGATGCGCTGTATGATGATATCGAAGGTGGTGGTGCTTGTGTGACTTGTTATAAGTAGACTGCTCTGAAAGCAGTCTACTTATAAATTTATATAACAACAGGTGGAAGAGAAGCTAGAGGATTATTTGTAAGAGTTTTGTATTGCTGACTTATTTTTTCAGTATCTATATTTCTGTTTAACATATAGAGCAGAATATTTTTTAGAAGAGTTTTATTGTCGTTTATCATCGTGTTTTTTCTCTCATCCCACATTAGATGAAGAAAAGGCTCATCTGTTAAATTTCTTGGTAATAATGATGCGAGTTTAACAGATTCTCTTAAACTGTATGATTCTGTTAGAGTGGCAATTATCTTTACAATAAGTTGAAGACCGATTGGTCTAAATAGAATATTTCCACCACTATTATTTCTATATTTTGCTACAACTGTAGGGTAATCTTGAGTATCAAAAAATTCCTGAATTTCTGGGAAATAATTTTTTAATAGCTTGAAAAATACTCTTGCAAGCTTGAAGTATTTATTAAGTTCTTCGTCAAAAGGTCTCACCTTTTGGAGATCTATCTTCTTTTTTTTCAGTGTAGTATTGAAAGAAGTAAAAATAATAGTCATTACATCATAAAGGCTACCAATCGTAGTAAGGCTCCTAGTATTAGTAGGAGGCATATTATTTGTTGCTACAAAGGCAATTCTTTCTTCAGAGAAGAAACCACTTTCTTCTATCAACCATCTAACAGTTATAGACATCACATCATCTTCATCAAGAGCTATGATATCTCCTTTTTTAACTGGTCTTGCGGTTTTGTTTAATGTAGTAAATAATCGGCGGGTTCTTTCTAATCCTTTAGGGGTTAGATGATGAGAAACGAAAATGACTGAAATCTCATCATAGGGATCATCCTCAATCAATCTATCTTTTACAGCTTTTTTTATTCCAGCTAATCGATGTTGACCATCTAACGCAAATAATTTTTCTTGACCATTTAGGGCTAAGAAACCCACAGATGCTATTGTCTCTTCTCTTAATTGAATTTGGTTAGTATGTTGAGTATTGTTTTGAATATTTGATAATGGCAACCACGATGGTTCACCACCATAGGTAGCTACGACGATGGAGTTAAAAAAGCGTTCGTTTTGATCTTTTAAGTATTCTGCGACACTTTTACTACGTGATTCTGTAAGGCTGCGTTGGATCATATCTGATAATTGCTCATTTTTATGAATTTCCTTGGCAAAATTAACTCTTTTACTAACTTCATCTAAACTCATTAAGCAACTGTAATAAACCCAATCACCCATAATACCTCTAAGGGCTGGCAAAAGAATTGGTGATGATTTATTTGATTTCTTGGTCATTTAAATGCTCCTAACATTTGTTTAATTTCCGCTTCTAAATCACCTTTAGAGAAAGGAGGTAATAAGGCAACATTTAAATTTTTTTCAAGTTTTTCAAGTTCTTCTGATGTAACAGTGTCATCTATAGGTGCGTAAAAAAATCTTAAAACTTGATGCCAATTTCCAATCATATTAGCAATATGGGCTCTTTTCATAATTTTTTTTACATTTAAGTAATCTTTATATCTTGCTCGAAGAGATCGATGTGATTGTCGGCCAGCAATTCCTATATATAAAATATAACCATGTGTTGGAAACAGTGCATGACTATCACGGCATATTGCAAAAGCGTATATTCCTCGTTTGTCATCAGGAATATTTGCTATTTCATCTTCACCATACTTGATAGATTCCCAAGCAAGTGAACTAATACCGAAATCATCTTTTAGTATTAAATCTGGAGCCAGGCAAAACTCGAGCCTATAACGTCCTAGTTGATCATGCAGCTTATCTACAAAGTCATGCAATGTTTGTAAATCTTTCAACGTTAATTCTCACAAGAATTTTAAAAGAAGGTTAGAAATTGTTAAAAAATTGATTAATTAAATTTTCATTAAATTCATTGCCTAGACTGATCCGAATGGATTGGCTTGCTAAATTAAAATCTAATCCTATTTCACGCAATACATAAGACATCTCAATATTCAATGATGAGCAAGCTGAACCCTGAGAACATAAAAAGTCGGAGTTTGCTACAAAATGTGATGCATCAAAGTCCGGTAAGCGAACATTTAGAATATGAGGAATGTAGTGTGTATCTGGAGAGTTGATAACTCCACCAATTTTGTTAATTTTTGCTCGTAGCATGGAATTTATTTTATTTACTTCATCAAAACTATCTTCAATAGTTTGGTCTTCTACGGCGGCACCGAATCCTAAAATCAATGGGGTAGCAAGAGTCCCACCTCTTAACCCATATTCTTGGCCAGCTCCATGAATAACAGGTTGGATCCTAGTTTCTCGCAAGTCTCTAATGTATAGAGCTCCAATACCTTTAGGACCATAAATTTTATGAGCAGATAAAGAGAGCATATCTATATTTAACTCATCAACATCGATGCGAATTTTTTTGTAAGATTGAGCAGCATCTACATGAAATTTGATATCTCTTTCAAAACAAGCTTGACCAATAGATGCAATAGGTTGGATTGATCCAAGCTCGTTGTTTACATGCATAATACTGACTAGAACTGTATCTTCTCTCATTGCTGAGATTACTTCTTCAGCGTCAATAATTCCGTTTTTCTGCGGAGAAATATATGTGATGTCATATCCATGTTCTTTTTCTAAGAAGTGACATATCGAGATAATGCATTTATGTTCTATCGATGAGGTGATGATATGCTTTCCCTTTTTTTGATTTGCTAGAACATATCCTTTGATTGCTAAATTATTTGACTCAGATGCCCCACTAGTAAAGATAATTTCACTTTTGTAGGCCCCGATCGAATCAGCAATGATTTCTCTTGCTCTTTCAATTTTTTCTGCTGAAGATCGACCTAACTTATGAGCAGATGAGGGGTTTGAGTATTCTTCTTCAAATGCACGAAATAATTCTTTTTTAACAGATGGCAGGAGTGGAGTAGATGCTGCAAAATCTAAATAAATCATTTTCGGTCAATAAAAAAGAGATGCTTTTAGCATCTCTTTTTTTTATTATTTATGCAATCATTCTAACCATTTAATTAATTCATCCCAAGCAAGTTCATATAAGCGTTTTGAACGAGTGACAATAAAATCACTTGTCCAAGGTTTAGTCATGTTTCCTAGAGTAACCAAGTTAGGCATATATTTTTGAGCGGCTAGTAGATCTTTAGTCAAATCACCGAATCTAATGTTATTAATACTTGCTGCTTCATTTAATACTCTTGCTGCCTCATTATGATCTTGTGCACCGACAACTTTATAGAAAATACGCTTTTCTGCCCAAATCCTATTACCTAGAGATGAGTTTAAATCATGTGAAATGAGTACAAGGTTACCTAAAGTGTCCTTAAGTTCTCCATTTTCATAAATACGTATATCCCATGAGCCATTATTCGATTGTGGAGCAATATGTTCTAAAGATAGGTTTCGGTCATCGATATAACTATCTATATCTAAGCATGGGTTAGAAGAGGTTCTACCTTTAACTAATAAGCCTTCATAGGCTGAATCTATAACTGCATCATGATGAGCCGCAAGTAATAGGAGTTTTGCAACTTTTTTAGCACTACTATAAATAGGTAAGTGACTCGATATTGATACAAAATTATCTTTATCAATTAATTTACCTTTTCTGTTGAGATCTAGCAGTCTTGATTTGAGTTCTGCCTTGAAAAGATTAATATTAATAATCTGATCATTCATATAAATTTTTGCGAGTTTAGGTAGCCCTGAAGGCATATCATCCTTACTTAAAAACTCACGGTATTCATTGTCAATACCACCAGTACCACGACGGGATGCACGCCAGAGTGTGCTAAAAGCTACCATTGCTTTAAGCGCATCTTCAAAATCTTTGAATCGAGCTATCTTCTCTTCATCACTCTGAGCATCCAAAATTTGGCTATAAAATAGTGTAAGAATAGGAATTACGATTGTGTGATTAATATCTTTAAAGAACTTGAGACCTAGTTTACTTGTAGGTGAGAGCTGCATAGAGCCAAATACTTTAGAAAGATCACTATAAGAGTCCGATTCCCAGATATATTTCTTAAAATTTGCGCAATGGCTTAACATTTTGATAAATGTCAGTTGATTAGCTGTCTCTTCGAAAGCTGTTTTTAGCTCACTACGTTGCTCAGCGAGGCGTCCTGAAATACGTAGGCCAGAGTAGGAGCTAAAGAAATGGATGAGTAATTCTTTTGTGGCTTTTTGAAGTTCTGGTCCAACGGAAAAAACACAAAGGTATTCAGCGACCTGATCCATTAGAGATTTCTCTTGAGAAGTCTCATAATTTGCTAAACCGACAGCATTAACCACACGAGGTTTAAATGTTTCAAATGCTGTTAGTGGCTCACCTGTAGTATTAAGTGATTCAAAAATAGTAAAGGCATAATCTTCATTTTTACCTTTTACTACGGTTAGTACTACACGATGTAAGACGTACCGTGCATAAAACACTAGAATACATAACTTATCGAAGAATTCTTTTTCATTTGAAGGCAAGTTAAGAATATTAGGAACAGGAGCTAAGTGATTTAATAACCCTTCTTGCAATAAGTCAGAAGCATAGATGTCACTGATGTCTGGAATTTCTTCAATTTCATCGAGAGTTGTACTGCGATTACTGATTAAGCTTTTGAAAATTTTCATGAGTTGGGTGAAGCGATCCACAATAGCTTCTTCACCTTCCATGCTGTTATTTCGTTTAACAGGCTTGTATTCAACTATTTCGTAATCAGCTTTATCAATCTCAGTAATATAGTTAAAGATCAGATTAGCAATTGGTGAGTCATATTTACGTGTTGCTGTACCTTTAGACCATTGATCATCAATTGAACGAATCATTCGTGGATATAAAGGTGATTTACCGAAAGAATATTTTTCATAAAAAGTTTCTGCCAAAGCTGACAGAGCTTCACGCGTTTGTCCATCAAGCCATTCTATTGCTGTAACGTGACTTTCTAATTCACTTAAAGAAGTATCTGAATCTGGTGAATTACTTAATTTTTCGTATTCAGCAGTAATGCTTTTGGTTTTTTTCAAAAATTGTTTATGGGCAAGATTTAGAGAGTTGTGCAAGGCAATACAAACTAGCAGTAGAGTGGTCATACGTTGTTGACCATCAATTACGGTAAGTACTTTGCTGGGTACATCGGCTCTAACTATTGGCTGTACTGTTGAGTTGTTAATGTCATGAATCGTGATAACTGTTCCGAGAAATGTAAAGCTATCATCAGACTTAACGAGCATTTTGAAACCATGGCTAATGTCTTCAATTAGTCTACTGACTTTGTCTTTATCCCAACTATAAGGTCTTTGATATGAAGGAATATATAATCCCAGTCCTCTATCTGCGAGTAACTCCATAGGAGATTTAGATATTGCTTCAAAAATTGTTTTAGGATCTACAGCCATTATTCCCTCTAAATATAGGTTTTTTTTAGAATTGACCAATCATACAAAGAATATGTTTCTGTTCCAAAAGAAATTTTTATAATTATTAATGAATTTTAATTTTTGAGATGTTTTGTTAGGCGCGATCCTGATCTAGGATCATGCATCTAGAATGGCTAGCTGATAATTTGATAAATAAAATCGTGAGATTAGAAGAGAAGCTTATAGTTGGAGTATGGATTGGTAATTTTTGGGTAATTTGGCTTTGAAGGTTAGACATTAAGTCCTTCTTATATATCTAAATTTAAGAGCCAGTTAAATTTCTACCACCTCAGAGTTTTTCTAAAGTTGTATAAGTAATCCTTCTCATCTTAACCAATTCAGTTAAGATTTATCCACGCTATAAATATAATATTATTCATTACATTTATAGAGCTAATTTTTTTTTCAATATGCGGCCTTTAATTCAGATCCTTTCGTGATCATTTACAAGATTACTTAGAAAATATTTATATATTTATCATGGTTTTTAGTGTTTTTATATACAAACTAAGGAATGGCTGCTGCAAGTAAATGAGGTAATAGATGGAGTTAAAGCAGTTAAAATATTTTGTCTCAATTATTGAATCAGGAAGTTTAGGGAAGGCCTCTCAAAAACTTGATGTTGGAACTTCTGCCCTAAGTCAGCAAATTGCTAAACTCGAAGATGAATTATCGACACGTTTATTGCAGAGAACATCCACAGGTGTTACACCCACACCTTCAGGCTTGGCATTTTTTAAACAGGCTCAATTGGTATTACGTCATACGGAGTATGCAATTGAAGCCGCACATTCATCTCGGTTGACTGGTCATGTGAGTGTAGGTTTTTCACCGAGTATTGCGTCTGTAATCGGTATTCCATTTATGCAATTGATGTCAGAGCGTTATCCTGATATCAAAATTCATTTAGTTGAAAGTCTCTCAGGTAATCTCACCAATCTTGTGAACTCAAGACAGCTCGATATCGCCATTATTTTTACCCAAGATGTCGATGTCAATTGGGCTGTTCAACCGTTATTAAAAGAACAAATGTTTTTAATGGCAAACCGGTCTTTACTACAGGAATATGGATTTGAGCATTGTATTCAAGAGGGACAAATTGATTTAGACCAAGTCAATCGATTACCCCTCGTATTGCCAAGCCAGCGACACGGTTTACGTAAGTTTTTAGATCAAAAAGTGGAATTATTAGATGTCAATCATGAAGTCGATGGTCTGCATTTACTCATGAACTGTGTTAGTCAGTTAAATATGGCAACCATTCAACCCGTCAGTGCACATTTTGACTACTTAAAAACTGACATGTGTTTATTACAAGTCGTAGAGCCAAAACTTGAACGTATTAATTATTTAATCAGCCATGCCGAAGACGAGCTTTCACCAGCAAGTTTAGCGACCAAAGTTGCAATTAAAAGTACTGTTAAGCATTTAATTCATACTGGACTATGGCCAAGTGCAGAATTATTAGACTTTTAGCCTATTTAATTTTATTAAACACCTGTTTAAATTCTGCCTATCACGGCTCTTCATCGTTTTAGTCTTAAATTACATCAAATTCGAGAGGGAAGACATCGAATGCATGATGTAATTGTGATAGGCGGTGGGAATGCCGCTTTGTGTGCTGCACTGACAGCGAGAGAGGAAGGTGCATCTGTTCTACTATTGGAAGCTGCACCCAAAGAATGGCGTGGGGGAAACTCGCAACACACTCGTAACTTACGTTGTATGCATGACGCACCACAAGATGTTTTAGTGGATGCATATCCTGAGGAAGAGTATTGGCAGGATTTGCTTAAAGTCACTGCGGGTAAGACCAATGAACATTTGGCACGTTTGGTGATTCGTAGCACGGCAACATGTCGCGATTGGATGCGTAAACATGGCGTAAATTTCCAACCTCCCTTGTCTGGAGCATTGCATGTTGCACGAACTAATGCCTTCTTTATGGGCGGTGGTAAAGCCCTAGTCAATGCGTATTTCCGTAGTGCTCAAAACATGGGTGTTGAAATTCGCTATAACACCAAGATCGTAGATTTAGACATTGAAAATGGCATCTTTAAAGCCGCGATCGCTGAAGATGGTACGCGTTTTGAAGGGAAATCTTGTGTCTTGGCTGCAGGTGGTTTTGAGTCAAACCGCGAGTGGCTTAAAGAAGCATGGGGCCAAAATGAAAATGGTGAATGGCCAGCAGATAACTTCATTATTCGTGGTACGCGCTTTAACCAAGGTAACTTGCTGAAGTTAATGATCGATCGTGGTGTAGATATTATTGGTGATCCTTCACAATCACACTGTGTTGCTGTCGATGCACGTGCACCTTTATATGATGGTGGGATTTGTACCCGTATTGACTGCGTGTCCTTAGGGATTGTAGTCAATAAAAATGCAGAACGCTTTTATGATGAGGGCGAGGACTTCTGGCCAAAACGTTATGCGATTTGGGGGCGTCTTGTAGCCAAACAACCGAATCAAATTGCTTATTCAATTATTGACTCAAAATCTGTAGGTCGCTTCATGCCACCTGTATTTGAAGGCACGAAGGCAGACACCATTGAAGAGTTAGCGCATAAACTGAATTTAGATGTCGCAACCTTAAGTCAAACGGTACAGGACTATAACCAGGCCTGTGTCAAAGGTGAGTTCAATCATACCGTTTTAGACAACTGCCATACCGAAAACCTTTCACCTGCCAAAACCCATTGGGCTATCCCGTTGAATCAACCTCCTTTCTATGCGTATGCAGTGCGTCCGGGAATTACTTTTACCTATTTAGGCTTAAAAGTTGAAGATGATGCCGCAGTACGCTTTAACGACAAACCAAGTCCAAATCTATATGTGGCAGGCGAAATGATGGCCGGTAACGTCTTGGGGCAAGGTTATACCGCAGGGGTTGGTATGTCGATTGGAACGACATTTGGTCGTATTGCAGGGAAAAATGCGGCGAAAGCTGCATTGAAGCAGGGAGTTTAAACATGAATACCAAGGTAAATAATTTTATTCCTGTGGTGCAACTGACCGAGAATGAAGAGCAAGTCAAACAAGCCTTACAAATTTGTAATGCATGTCGTTACTGTGAAACTTTCTGTGCTGTATTCCCTGCCATGACTAAGCGTCTTGAGTTTACGCAAGCCGATATTCATTATATGGCAAACCTTTGTCATAACTGTGGCGCATGCTTACATGCCTGCCAATATGCACCACCGCATGAATTTGGTGTGAATATTCCACAAGCCATGGCGCAAGTTCGTTTAGAAACCTATCAAGAATTTGCTGTACCTGCAGCATTTGGTGCTATTTATAAGAAAACAGGCATTCCATTGGTGTCAACCATGTCCGTGCTTTTCTTCTTATTGATGTTGGCTGGCGTATGGATGAATGGCACCGATTTATTTGGTCGTTACCAAGGCGATTTCTACGCCATTTTCCCGCATAACTTCTTAGCGGTGCTATTTGGCTCTGTTTTTATGTTGGCATTTGTATTACTCGGTATGGGTGTGGTGAAGTTCTGGCGTCAAACATCCAAAATTATCCCAGAAGGTGTGGCACAGCCAGATATTTTACAAGCTTCAAAAAATGTACTGACGCTCAAATATTTAGATGGTGGTCATGGCAAAGGTTGTAATGAAGAAGATGATCGATATACCAAAATCCGTCGTGTTTATCATCATTTTACCATGTACGGCTTCTTACTATGTTTCGCAGCGACCAGTGTTGCGACGCTTTACCACTACTTCTTAGGTCTTCAAGCACCTTACGCCTATACCAGCTTACCTGTCATTTTAGGAACCTTAGGCGGGATTGGACTCATTATTGGTCCTGTAGGATTGCTTTATTTGAACATTAAACGTCATCCCTTACATGGTGATGCGAAGCAAAAACCCATGGATCGTGGCTTTATTTTCCTATTGTTGCTGATCAGTGTCACCGGTTTATTGCTCCTTGCCTTCCGTGACACTGCAGCAATGGCATTACTTTTGATTGTTCATTTAGCAACGGTGATGACTTTCTTCTTAACAATTCCTTTCGGCAAATTTGCACATGGCTTCTACCGTAGTGCTGCATTGTTGAAATTTGCAGTAGAGGAGCGCATTGCCAAACATAAATTGAAATAAGACCCCAAGCCTCGTGATGACTGAAACAGTCCACGATGGCGTTAGGTAAAGGTGGAAACATATTCACGGATAATTAAGCAATAAGGATAGTTTGCTATGAAAAAAATGAAATGGTTAGCACTTGCGTGCACAGGCGCTGTTTTGGTGGGTTGTGGCACAGGTAATGCATCGAAAGAACCGGGTCAGCCGAAGCGTGCAGAATGTATTGCGCCAGCGAAACCAGGTGGTGGTTTTGATATGACCTGTAAGTTAATTCAGTCAGGCTTTAAAGAAACTGGAGTGATGACAGATCCCATTCGTGTGACCTATATGCCGGGTGGTGTAGGGGCAGTAGCTTACAACAAAATTGTCAATAATGACCCAGCCAATAATAATGCCGTGATTGCATTTTCAACCGGTTCATTGTTGAACTTGGCACAAGGCAAGTTCGGTAACTTCACTGAAAAAGATGTGAAATGGTTGTCTGGCGTTGCAGTCGACTACGGCTTAGTGGCTGTACATAAAGACTCTCCTCTCAAAACTCTAGAAGACTTAATGAAAGCGTTGAAGAATGATCCGAAGAGATTAAGCTTTGGTGGTGCGGGTAGTGTCGGTGGTCAAGACTGGATGCAAACAGCGATTTTAGCCAAAAAAGCGGGTGTAAACCCATCTGATATGAGCTTTGTGGCACTTGAAGGTGGAGGTGAGGTTTTAACTTCGCTTCTCGGTCAGCACATTCAGGTCGGTGTCGGAAATGTCAGCGAAGTCGGTCCACATTTACAGTCAGGATCGATTCGTGTATTGGCAGTCTTTGCTAAAGAGCGTTTGGAAGGAAAGTTTTCAAATTTACCAACTGCAATTGAGCAAGGTTATGACCTTGAATGGCCTGTGATTCGTGGTTTCTATATGGGTCCTAAGGTCAGTGATGATGCGTACAACTGGTGGAAAAATGCCTTTGATCTAATGATGGCAAATGAGAAGTTCGATGCGGTACGCGAAAATCAAGATTTATTGCCATTTGAAATGACCGGTGAAGAAATTCAGGCTTATGTCTATAAGCAAACCAATGAAATGCGTCAATTATCTGAAGAATACAAATTATCAAAATAACAAACAGACTGAGTGAGGACGAATGTTTTCACTCAGTTTTTGTTTAGAGGGAAGATGATGAAATCTGAACGCATTCTTACAGCCATCATTGCCGTAATCGGATTGGGATTGTTGATCTATGCTTTGAACTTCGAAGCGCCAATTTCTTATGATCCTGTTGGGCCAAAAGCCTTTCCAATTCTGTTGATGGGCTTAATCACTTTCAGTGCTTTTTACTTGACGGTTCGTCCAGCCATTATGTTTGAACCAGTTGAACTCGGTTGGACCAAACACTTAGTCGGCAAATTACTCCTGTGTGTCGTGGCGCTAACCTGCTATGCCGCGGTCTTTGAACTTCTCGGGTTTATTGGTGCAACATTGTTGTTAACCATCGCAATGGGTCGTTTATTTAACGGGAAAATGATCCCGATTGCGATTACCAGTGTTGTTTTAAGTTTTAGTACCTACTACCTGTTTGACCGTGTGTTAGACGTACCTTTGCCACTCGGGCTATTTGGTTAAGGATGACGACCCTATGGAAATTTTAAATTTTTTAATGATGGGTTTTGAGGTTGCATTACAACCGAAAAACTTATTAATTGCCTTTATTGGTGCATTTATTGGCACGATTGTCGGTCTATTGCCTGGCTTAGGTCCAATTAACGGTGTGGCAATCCTTTTACCATTTGCCTATGCCTTGGGTTTACCCGTAGATAGCGCACTGATTCTATTGGCTGCGGTGTATTTGGGCTGTGAGTATGGTGGTCGTATTTCTGCAATTTTGCTAAATGTGCCTGGTGATGCGGGCGCGATCATGACCACTTTAGATGGTTATCCGATGGCGCAACAAGGTAAAGCAGGCATTGCATTATCATTATCTTCCGTCAGTTCCTTTATTGGTAGTACCATCGCCTTTATTGGGATCGTGTTGTTTGCGCCATTATTGGCGAAGTGGGCAATTTCTTTCGGCCCTGCTGAATACTTTGTACTCATGGTCTTTGCGATTGTGTGTTTAACCGGTTTAGTTAGCACACAACCTGTGAAAACATTTCTTATGGCGTTGTTAGGTTTAGGCTTATCAACTGTAGGTATGGATGCGATTACAGGGGTTTACCGCTTTACCTTTGATAGCGTTGGCTTAAGTGATGGTATTGCATTTACCACACTCGTGATTGGTTTATTCAGTGTTAGTGAAATCTTATTATTACTTGAACGTACAGCGATTGGTAAAGTTGCGCTTAAACAAGGCAAACGTTCATTATTCAACATCAAAGAATTTTTCAGTGCACTCGCGACGATTATTCGTGGTTCATTCATTGGTTTCTTCTCAGGGATTTTACCAGGTGCAGGTGCAACAGTTGCCAGCGCAATGGCATATACCACTGAACGTAAAATTGCGAAAGACAACAGCCAATTTGGTAAAGGTGATTTACGTGGTTTAGCAGCACCGGAAAGTGCCAACAATGCTGCAGCATGTGGTTCATTCGTTCCAATGCTGACGTTAGGGGTTCCTGGTTCGGGTACAACTGCGGTGATGATGGGTGCATTATTAATGTACAACATTGCACCAGGTCCACAATTATTCACAGAACAACCGACATTGGTTTGGGCACTGATCGCATCATTGATGGTGGGTAACATCATCCTCTTGGTATTGAACTTACCATTGGTGGGTTTCTTTGCAAAAATGTTGAGCGTACCAAGTTATATCTTGATTCCAATTATCGCAACGGTCAGCTTCATTGGTGTTTACGCAATTCATAGCAATGTCTTCGATCTATTACTCTGCTTAGGTTTGGGCGTATGTGGTTATATCTTACGTAAGTTTGATTTCCCACTTGCACCTTTAATTCTTGGTTTTGTATTGGGTGAGTTGATGGAATCGAACTTGCGCCGTGCATTGTCCATTTCTCAAGGTGAACTCAGCATCTTATGGAGCAGTGGTATAAGTATGGGACTTTGGATCATGTCTGCATTGTTACTCATCCTTCCATTCGTACGTAAGTACTTATTTATCAAAAAACAAAAATCAATCTAATCCAAACATGATGGTCAACTATGCGTTGACCATCATTGGTGAAGAGTATGAAAAATATAATGTTCAATGCCAAAGGATTGGCAATTGCCTTTGTAGGTGCATGGCTTGCGGTATGGGTAAATCTCCCACTGCCATGGCTGCTTGGGCCCTTACTGATCACGCTGCTGATCGGAAGTTTTGGTATTTCAAATCCATGTCATCCACGTTGGCGTAAGACAGGGCAGGTCATTATTGGCATGGTGCTCGGTCTTTATTTTACTCCTGCATTGGTCAATGCCTTGTCTATGTACTGGCTGTTTATTGTATTCGGCATTTTGTGGTCAATGGTGCTGAGCCTCGCATTAGCAACCCTTCAATACAAATTCAATCACCTTGACTGGTCGACGGCATGGTTTGCCTCTGCAATTGGCAGTGCTAGTGAAATGATCAACATTGCAGAGAAGCATCAAGCACAAGTCGATAAAGTCACCGCTACGCACAGTTTAAGAATTGTGATTTTGGTCGTCTTGGTCCCGATCTTTATGGGGCTGTATTTAGACGTGACGTGGTCTGTACCGACGTTGGCAGTCACCAATGCATCCATTGTGGCTACCGTTTTATTATTTTTACTCGCCATCATTACAGCTAAAGTATTTGATGTGTTCAATGTACTGAATGCTTGGATTTTAGGTCCGCTATTTTTAATAGGCATGCTGTCTTACTTTGGTGTGATTCAGCATAGCTTTCCGAATTGGTTTATCGCATTTGGTCAATTGTGTATTGGCTGGTCTTTGGGCAGCAAATTCCCATTTAGCTTTTTAAAAGACAATCAGCGGTTTTTAGTGTTGACCTTGATGTTTAATTTTTTGGCTTTGGTGCTGTCCATTTTATTGGTGTTTGCACTGATCCAGTTTGTGTCTGTAGACGAAAAGGTATTGTTACTCGGACTCTCCCCGGGCGGCATTGCAGAAATGTCACTGATGGCAAAAGTGTTAGGACTTTCAGTCCCGATTATTGTGGCCTTCCAACTTTCGCGACTCATTTTTGTGATTCTCACCACCCGTTATTTTTATCGTTTAAGTCAAAGATTATTTTTTTAGATATTGCTTGGATGAAAGCAGTGGAGCAACAATGAATAGCAGTGTTTATGAAAGAATTTCGTATGCAGATCGTCTGCATCGGGTCAAACAAGATGGCTTATTTTTAAAATTTATTCAAAACCAAGATAAACTGATTTGTTTTGAAGCCATTAAAAACAACCCACGTGCTTTGAAATACGCACACCATCAAAATGAAGAGATGTGCCTACATGCGGTTTCAAACTGCGGCGACCTCATTAAATACGTACATGAAAGAACAGAACGTATTTGCTTGGCCGCTTTAAAAAATGAAGGTTTGGCAATTCGTTATATTGATGTACCAACTTTAGACATGTGTATGACCGCAGTCGCACAAAATGGATTTGCGCTGAAATATGTACATCAACAAACCGAGCAACTCTGTGTATTGGCGGTAAAAAATAATCCTTATGCCATTCGTTATGTGAAAGATAAAACAGAAGACATCTGCTTGATAGCAGTTAAAAATGACGGCAAAACCCTAGCGTATATACATCAACAAACAGAACGGATATGTGAAAAAGCGATTCAGTCACACGCAGAAGCGATTCGCTATGTCCAACAGCCAAGTCTGGCGATGCTCAAATACGCCATTAAAAAAAGACCGTATGTCATTCAATACATTGACGAAGCAAATAAAGAATTATGGAAATATGCGATTCAGCAAAACACGTCAGTGATCAAATTTTTAAAACATGCCAATGAAACGCTTTTGGCTTATGCCATTCAGCTTAACCCGACCTCAATTAAATATATTCAAGATCCAGCTGATTCATTATGCAAACTTGCCATTTCATTGGATTATGAAGCGATTGCGGTTTTGAAACAACCTAAAGAAAGCTTGTGCCTATTTGCTTTGTCTAAATCCAAAGATGCGATTCATTTTATTCGAAAAAAATATTAAAACGACAACATTAGAAATCAATTTATGGACATGTATGGAGGAGCAATTTAAACACACATTTTTTATGCAATAAGGATATGAATTAAAAAGGAAACATATGAAAATTAAATTACTGAGCTATGCAGTTTTATGTGCAAGTTTATATGCGACGGGCACACATGCGGAACAAGTGACGCAAGCAGAAATACAGCAGTTAAAATCAGAAGTAGCCGAGTTAAAAGCACTTTTAAAACAAACAAATGCTGTACAACCAGAAAGCCAAGCACCTGTAACTCAACCGTCAACATCGTTTAAAAACTGGCAATCGAAATCAGGGGCAACTGTCAACTTATACGGCTTTATCCGTGCCGACATGGCGTATCAATTTGAAGGTGCAAAGGGGATTTTTAATAGCCCGCATACTGTTGCATTAGAGGACGCAGCTGATAAAAGAGCAACTGAAGACCGTTTTGATAGCACGCTAACCACGACTCGCATTGGTTTGGATTTTAGTACGCCTTTAGATGAAAAGTCACTGAAAGGTAAAATTGAAGTCGATTTTCGTGGCGGCGAGAATAAGGATACGGTGCGTCTTCGTCATGTTTATTTAAATTATGACCGCTGGCTGATTGGTCAGACGACGTCAACCTTCTTATCAACCGAGACAGCACCAGAAATGCTGGACTTTAATACCGCTTTAGGCGGTGGGACTACCCGTAATCCGATGGTACGTTACTCTCAGCCGATTAATGCAGAGACCATGTATTTCTTAAGTCTGGAAAAAGGCAATGATGAGAATCGTCTGCCGTTACTTGCAGGTAAGGTGAAGTATGACTTTGCCGAAGGAGATGGTTTAATCACTGCACGTGGTCTGCTACAGGAAGTACGTCTACGTGATATTGATGATAAAACAGAGTTGGGTTGGGGGGCTGCGTTGGGCCTGCGTTATAAATTTACCCCATCCTTATTATTAAATACCAATTACTCACATGTATCCGGAGATAATAAAATATTGTTGGCAACTTCAGATAATCGACGTTATATCCAAGAGGGAAATGAGATTGAACTAATTGATTATAATGCATTTCAAGTGGGTACAACCTACCATTTTAATGAAAAGCTGAGAAGTACTTTGGGTTATGGTGCTCTAATTTATGATAAGAACAATGACACTGCCAATAAAAAGCTACAACAAGGCTGGATCAATATGATGTACAAACCTTATAAACCGCTGACTTTGGGTGTGGAATATGTCTATGGTAAGCGTAATACTGTTAATGATCGAGAAGGCGAAGATAGCCGTCTAGAAATGATGGCGAAATATGATTTTTAGACATTGATATGAACTAAAAGATTAATTAAATTGAATATGGGCAAGGGCTTTTCCTTGTCCATATGTCTGATATTATCGTACAAGCTAATTTTTATTTTAGAGATCTAGAACAACTTGATAGGGTTTAAATCCTTCTATTACTGCGTCCGAAACCAATTGAATAAAAGCTTCAGTCTTTTCATATGCCATCCATTGATCAAGAGCCTCATAGTAAGCCAAACGATTTTCTACTGTAATCACACAAGGCGGATAGCCTGCTTTTAATAGTTCAAGATTCATCAAAAGACGTGACGTGCGACCATTCCCATCAATAAATGGACGAATGCCTACAAAGTCTGCATGTACTTTAGCTGCACGTTCAATAGGATGTAGCTTATGTGCCTCAGTATTGTACCAATCGACAAGCTGAGCCATTTTATCATTCAACAGTGTATAGTCGGGTGGGTTAGTCGTAGCACCTGAAATCAACACGTTTTGTTGGCGATAACGTCCTGCATTGTCATCATCGATATTTTTTAGAATGAGTTGATGGATATTACGAATCTGCCATTCAGAAAAAGGTTCTTCTTTACGAATAATATCTTCAACATAATAGATCGCATTTCTATGGTTAATTGCCTCGAAATGTTCTCGTAATGCTTTTCCACCAACGGTAATGCCTTCCAAAACCACTTTTGTTTCTAGCAATGTCAGTGTATTGCCTTCAATTGCATTTGAATGATATGTCCAGCGAACAATAAGATCTTCTTGTAGATTTTTTACAATTGCAGGAGAAAGAGGACGATGCTGATCTAATTTTGTTTTTAAAGCATCTATATTGTCAAACATAACTTTCACCCTGAAGTTGTACTCTTGAATGATACATGAAAAAAACAAATATAAAAAAGTAATGTTATAACATATCTTTTAATATTGAATGCGTACGTGTTAATATCGGTACACCATTTCAAATCCTGTTAATGGATTTGAACAAAATAAATTTTGTGATTCAATGCACTAAATCTAATTTGGGTAAAAATTGGGTATAAAATTTATCTATTATATAAATTAATATTTAAAATCATTGAATTAGGCTCTGAGTTCAATCGACGCCATCTCCACCAAAATTCTTGTAATAAAAAAGCCACTTATTTTAAGTGGCTTTTTTATTTGCCACATTTTTATACCAAGATCTGACTACATTGATGAATTTATGCTGTTAATGCCACGCTGAGTTTTGCTATTTCTTGCCTGTTTTTATCCCCATGCAACCATTTCGTATAGCGCTTAATCAGCATTTGTAAACTATGACCAAGTTGGTCGGCTACAAACATTGGATTGACGCCATCCATAAGTAACATCGTTGCATAGGTATGCCGTGCATTGTAGGCAGTCCGATGGCGACTTTCATAGCAGCTTTAAGGCGTTCTCTAGGTGGCTTTTCGTTAAAAAATGGTTCCTTAGTTTGTGGACAAAGCATTAGATAGTCAGATGTGTAGCCTAGATCCTTTTTAAATTGGATAAGCGATTTTAAAGCTAAAGTTGACCTCTCATTTAAATATACTTCCCGAGAAGTATGTGTCTGCGTCACTTTTTTTTCTAAACCACGAACACGGCTTTTGCTAACTTTGAATGTGACATTGAACCAATCGATATCACTTTCTCTGAGCGCAATCATTTCCGAAGGTCTACAGCCTGTCCAAAAAGCAAATTCAAAATACTAGCGACAAAATTTATCCTCATCATGTAAGCTTTTGTCGAGCCAAGCTAGTAAGGCTTCCATGTCCTTACGTGTGAAGGGGGCAGGTATTTCTGCCTGAACCTTACGATTCTTAATTGTATGCATAGGATTTGGAGAAATCAGATTATGCTTAACAGCCAATTTAAATACTCCGCTTAGCGTAGTTGCACAGTTATTAAATGTTTTCGCTGTTTGAAAATCACGATCGATGATAGATCTGTTTCATAAATCACAAAATGATCTATCTCTTGCTGATTATTTGTACCGAAAAATTTAAAAATCCATACATAATTTGCGGACTAAAATCATCAACTGAAAGAAACTTTTTGATACACATTTCAAGCGATACACAGGCATCTTATAGTCAACCATTGATTTAATGGTTGAACTACTAAAAATGCTTGTGCCTGCTAAAGGTAGACTATTCAAGTTAAGTGAAGAAAATCAGGCTTTACTCCGTCTGAGCTATTGGCGTGTCAGAGCCTACTGCTTCACAAATCTTCCACGATGTAGATGATTGCCTGATCAAGTCCAATCTATTTAATTTACCCGAGAGTCTGCCTGAAGGCGAAGGTATCGACTGGAATGTGGTGATCGTAGATGCCACAGAAACTCCAACACAAAGACCTAAAAAACAGAAGAAAAGCTATAGTGGCAAGAAGAAGGCACATACATTTAAAGTTCAAGCCATTATCTATTATAGAACACAGCAATTTCTGAGTTTATGCACGAGTCGTGGTGCTGTACATGATTTCGAGCTTTTCAAACGCAACTTGAATCCGATTCCTAAAGGTACTTTTATTCATGCAGATGAAGGCTATCATGGAATCTATGCAATGTATCCAAATAGCTCATTGCCTCTAAAAGCAAAGAGATGCTGCAAACTAGATCCCGAGCTAAAAGTATACAATTGAGAAATCAATAAAAGAAGAATTGGGATTGAACATGTATTCGGCAGTTTGAAAGCCTTCAAAGTCCTTGCGGCGCGATATCGTAATCGAGTCAAAAGACTAGGTTTAAGATTCAATTAAATTGCTGGAATCTATAACATGGAACTGCATAAAAATGAATTATGAAAGAATTCTATTGTTGAATGTCTTTATCTAAAAAATTATATACCAATTTATCAAAGATAGATGTTTTAAATACAACTCAGAGCTTTGCTGTATTCAAAACAGATTCAAAAGAAATCTCAAGTTTTTATGAAAATTAACTACATACCCCACCAGTAATCGGCTGATTCCTATTTTCTAAGTGCTTGACTGAACTTGCAATACTGATTGAAAGTTGATCAATGGCTTTTTGCGAAACAGTGACTAAAGTGTTTAAGTCTTTATTTTTTTGTGGAATTTCTTCATAAAAACTCATCCGACAACTGAGTTGATGACGTTGAGGTAATGTTTGAGCGTTTTTGGGTATGGATAAGGGGCGATTAGGATCATCATATCTTAAAGTCCAAGTCGTATTCATGAGCATAAAGCGTTGCTGATTTGATTTTTCGATGAAATCAAAGTTAGAAAAATCTAAGGCAATTCGATAAGCTGCTTGTCCACCAGTCATACCACTATTATAACGATCCACTGCACCTAATGTTTGCTGTAAACGCGCAGAAACAGCATCTCTCAATTCAGCCGATAAAGTAGATGTCCAACGATCATCGAACAATACTTTAGCCTGCCCATTTTCTTGTTGAATTACCAATGGAATTCGGTTTAAACGATCGGATAATCCAACAGGAAGCACCTCAATCATCCTCACTTTTAGATTTGACGAAGATGATGTTAGCGTTTGAGTGCTCAATGAATAGAACTTAGGCGTAGGGGATGAAGAGCACCCACTGACGATGAGTGCAAACAAACCAACACTCAAGCTTGAAAGGACTTTTAGGTAGCAGCGTTGCTGAGATTTCAATAATTTATTCTCTGTCATCTTTCTTCGGCTCCGCTGTTTTTCCACGAATCAATGACTCAGGATTTTGTTCTATTTGATCTGCCATCAACTGTAATGAAGCTGCGGCACGGGTAATTTGTTGTAAAGCACGACGTAGATCTTGTTGTAATGGTGCATCACTTGCCAAGATGGTTTCAGAAGACTGAACTGTTTTACGAACATCATCCAAGGTGGCTTGTAAATTAGGCGCAACTTTGCCATCAAGTTGATCGACCAAACTTTTTGAAGATTGTATAGTTTTATCTAAGTTTGCCAAGGTTTGACGAACGTCCTGACCAATTTCAACCAATGGAAATTTAGATACATTATCGGCGATTTGGGACACTTGTGCTTGAAGGCCTTTTAATTCTGTTGGAGTTGTTGGAACTTCAACTACACCATCATTTCGACGGATTGCGGTGGCATATTTAGCTTTAGGGAAAAGATCAAAGCTAATGTAGTTTTGACCTGTAAGTAAATTGCCAGTCCGCATTTGTGCTCGCCAACCACGCTCAACAAATTGTTTGAATACTGTACCTTGCGGGTCCAACTCATGACCTCCAGCAATACGTGAAGGATAAACTTCAGCATCAACACGCATTCGAATTTGCGAGTGATTATTGTAGAACTCAGTGTTGATTTTTTTCACAGTACCGACTTCGACACCCATGAAATCAATTGGAGCTCCTACTGATAAACCTCGCAATGACTCATTGAAATACATTACGATCCGTCTTGGATTAAGATCAGGCTCTTTAAGCGCAAGCTTTTCAGAGTCAAATAATTCAAATTTCATTTTATTCGGAGCAGGAGCTGCATCAGAATTTTCAGGATAACCAAATGCGATCCCTCCCGAAATGATGCTTGCCAAAGATTGTGTGTTTAAACTAAAGCCCGAAGCATTCAAATTGACATCTACACCACTGGCTTGCCAGAAACGCGCATCTGTGGTGACAAATTTGTCATAAGGTGACTTAATGAAAGTTTGAAGTTCAACGCTTTTTCCATCATCAGCCAGTTGGTAAGAGGTCACTTGTCCAACGTTGATTCTTCGATAATAAATAGGTGAACCGAAATCGAGCGAACCTAAATCTTGTGCCTTTAAGAAAAAGATTTTTCCAGGAACATCGGAAGTTACAACTGGTGGAGTTTCTAGCCCTTTAAATGAAGTGGTTTTGACATCTGATTTACCGCCATCTACTTCAATATATGCGCCAGAAAGTAAAGTATCGATACCTGAAACCCCACTTGCACCAATACGTGGTCTCACTACCCAAAAACGTGAATCTTCCGTGGCAAAATTACTGGCATCTTTCCGAAGTTCAATTTTAGCAATGATATGAGACCGATCTTCCGAAAGGTCAATTTCACGCACTAGACCCACATTAACTTGACGATAACGAACTGTAGTTTTGCCAGCTTCAATACCTTCTGCAGTCCTAAAAGAAACCTCAATAACAGGACCAGTATTCAAATACGCCTTGAGAGCTAATGAAAATGCAATGAGTAATGCAACAATTGGAATAATCCAAATGAGAGAAGGTTTCCATTTGCTACGTTTCTTATCAGGTACACCGACCTGACTCAGAACTTGTTCATCATGAGGATGACCATTACTCGATTGGTTTTCTGACATAGTTATTGATCTTATTAAATCGTAATGTGGTTGTTGTTTGTACGCTTCATCATATGAATATCAAGCAAGAAGTGAAAGGGTTTTATGTAAATCTCAATGTTCTGAAGCGTCATTTTTTTTTTCATGCTGACTCAGAATTGAAACGTAATAGTTGTCCCAAATGATTCTAGGATCAAAACTCAGTGAGGCTAACATGGTCAAAACCACCACTGCACCAAAAGCGACTGCACCTGTGCCTGCTAAAATAGTTGCCAATGATTGAATTTGGATTAGTGCTGCTAGCATGGCGACAACGAAAACATCAATCATTGACCAACGGCCAATAAACTCCACGACTCTATACATGATCGAGCAATGCTTCGGTGAGAGGTGAATTTTTTTTGAGGCTTGTAAATGTACAGCACAGAGTAGGAGAGCAAGGATGACCAATTTCAGTAGGGGAATAAATACACTGGCAATAAAAATAACGGACGAAACGAAATAGTCACCACTTTTCCAGAAATAGATGACTCCACTCATAATCGTGTCTTGTTGACGACCAAGAATAGATTCTGTAATCGTCATCGGTAAAACATTGGCTGGTATATAAAGGATACTTGCTGCAATTAAATAAGCTAAAGTTCGTTCTAAACTTCGGGTTTTTCGGGTATGTAAGGGGCTATCACAACGAGTACAGCGGGATTTTCGTGCTTGTTCCATGGCAGACAAGGACGTCATGCGGTTGAGTGTTCCACAGCAATGACAAAGTGTGAGCTCAAGATCAATTGCACGCGGTGCAAGCGTTTCTAATGAGACGGGTTTCTGCACAGGGGGTGGCGAATGCTTCATCTGATCGGGTTGATTCGTATGAGTGGAAGTAATGGTCATGAGATTTGATTTCCATCAATTACTTTCCATAGATCCTTGATTTTGATTGATACTAAATAGACCAACAAAACACTTAAAATGGCAAATGCCCATAAGGCAATTCCAGGAATCACAACCACCATTCCCACTAATTTCACTAAGGTGACTAAAACGCCGATCAGAAAGACTTCAACCATTCCCCAAGCTCTCAATTGAAATAGTGACCGTAATGCGAGTTTAAGTGATGCATACTGTTGGGTTGCAATAACATTTTTATTGAACATTGCCATCAAAAGAATATATCCCATCAGAAGTAAGTAGGCCAAAGGGACAACAAAAGTGGTCATCAGAATAAGAAAGCCTACAAAAGCACGATCAGCCTCGAACATTGCCCAAGCCGCACCCAATAATGTGGTTTCTGAATAAATGCCTTGGAGTTCAACTTTGACAATTGAAAAACTATTGGCAATCGCAAAGATAATTAACGCAGTACAGACTAAGGCCAACAGTGTGTTAAATGTTGGGATTTTACGATAGAGCTCGGAACCGCAAGCCGAACAATAGGCACGTTCATTCTTATATAAATCGGATTTACGAAAGAGAGTATCGCACTCCTCACAAGCAACATAATTTTGATTGATTTGCACCATTCTTAAATCAGGGGCGAGTTTAGAATCCGATACAGTTTCTACATTAGTTTCAGACATCGTTGTCTCAACTTTTTCATCAATATTCTTGGTTTTTTATTTCTCCCTATAGTTTATATCGAGATTCAAAAGGTTTGCCTATGATTATTTTGTTGAATCGAGATACATAGCGCTTTAGTTTGGCTTATCAGTGTGCAGTCATGTAACTCAACGAGGAAATAAAAGGGATTGAAGTGCTAATTGATCAGCATTTATGTAGTCAAAATGAGGGTGAGGTAAGTTTATATGATGAAATTAAATTAATATTAAATTCAATTATTAAGCGTGAAATTTAAGATTCAGCGTGTGCTTCACATAAACTTCATATATCAAGAACTACACTTTATTTAAATCATAAAGATCGATTGCTTAGTTTGGGATGACTGTATGTTGAAAAGCCTCATGCAATGGCTGGATAGTTGGTCCGTAAGCGTACCACATGATGCATTGACCTCTGAGAGTAAACAGATTCAATGGCTCAGAATAATTCCTTTTATCCTACTGCATCTTGCTTGTCTGGCAGTGTTTTGGGTCGGGTTTTCTTGGTTTGCTTTTACATTTATGTTGTTTTTTTATTTTATTCGTATGTTCGCAATCACGGCTTTTTTTCATCGTTATTTGTCACACAAAACTTTTCAAACTTCGAGATGGCTGCAATTTATCTTTATTTTAATTGGCACAATGAGTGCGCAGCGTGGACCATTATGGTGGGCAGCACATCATCGATATCATCATCGTTATACAGATACTCCTCAAGACCCACATTCATCAACGCATGGATTTTGGTATAGCCATGTTGGTTGGTTTTTAAATGAATATAATTTTTCAACGCGTAAAAGTGTCATTAAAGATTGGCTGAAGTTTCCGGAGCTGATTTGGTTAGATCGTTTTAGTTTGATGATCGTATTAATGGCGGCTATCGGAATTTATGGTCTTGGGGAATGGGTTGCTTGGATGTGGCCGCATTGGGGAACCAGTGGTTTACAGTTATTGGTATGGGGAGGTGCAATTTCTACTGTTCTGCTTATTCATGCCACATTGTGCATTAACTCACTGGCTCACCATTATGGAAGCCGAGATTTTGAGACGAATGATCATAGTCGCAACAACTTATTTTTATCTCTGATTACACTTGGTGAAGGCTGGCACAATAATCATCATTTTTATGCAGGAAGTACGCGCCAAGGGTTCTATTGGTGGCAGATCGATCTGACCTATTACATCTTAAAATGTATGTCATGGTTCGGCTTGGTTTGGGGAATGAAACCCATACCAGCTCGAGTCTATGAAGCAAGTAAAATTACGCGTTTGAAAAAGGCGAAACTCCAACATTCTCAAGTTCAGTCAAAGGAATCAAGATGAAAATTGCAATTATTGGATCGGGTATTTCAGGACTTTATGCAGCTTGGAAGTTGAGTAAGTTGCATGAGGTGACCGTATTTGAAAAGAATAATTATTTTGGGGGACATACTGATACCCACCAATTAAAGATCGATGGTGAGCAAGTTGCAGTGGATAGCGGATTCATTGTTTTTAATGAACACAACTATCCTTTATTTTGTGAGATGTTGAAGGAGCTTGGTGTACAAGCTCAAAGCAGCGATATGGGGTTTTCAGTTAATAATCAGGTCACAGGACTGCAATATAATCCTTCCAAGAAATTCTCATTATTGTTCAAACCACAGAACTTTTTAAAGACCCGTTTTAGAGCGATGCTGTCAGATTTATTCAGATTTTATGCAGCAAATAAAGATCTTGATGTAGATGAGACCGACCCGAATTACACTATTGAGCAATATCTCAACGAGCATGGATACTCGGATGCGTTTAGGCAAGAGCATCTCTATCCGATGTGTGGTGCATTATGGTCATGCCCAGTAGAGCAAGCAGGTCAAATTCCATATAAATTTGTAGTCAGTTTTTTTCAACATCATCGTATGTTGCAACTCAAAGATCGACCACAATGGTTAACCGTAAAAGGCGGGTCTTCTAAATATATCCGTGCAATTCAAACTCAAGCAAAGCATATTCAGTTTAAAAAAGTAGAAGTGAAGTCAGTCAAGCGCTCAGCAAATGACGTGAGTATTGAAACGGTACAGGGAATTGAACAGTTTGATTGGGTAGTATTTGCAAGTCATGCAGATGACACACTGAAGTTGCTCGCTGAACCGACAGTTAAAGAAATAGAAATATTAGAAAATTTTCAGTATCAAGACAATCATATGGTGGTGCACTCAGATACTAGCATTATGCCAAAATCAAAACGTCAGTGGGCGAGTTGGCATGTGCATGTCACACCGAATAGGGCGGGTCAAGTCACTCCATTTCAGCAAAGTAGTGTCCATTATGGATTTAGTTACTGGATGAATCAGCTACAAAATTTGAAATGTGAAACTCAGATTTTTGCGACATTAAATCCTAATTTTGATTTAGATCCAAACAAAGTCTGGGTTCAGCGTCACTATCGTCATCCTGTATTTAATGCGGAAGCTATTGCAGCTCAGTCAAGATGGTCTGAAATAAACGGTTTAAATCGGACCTATTTTTGTGGTGCTTATTGGGGATGGGGCTTTCATGAAGATGGTGCAAGAAGTGCGTCATGGGTGGTTGAAGCCTTATTAAACTCATCAAATCAAGCCGCTTAGGAGTACTTATGCAGCTGTATCCGCTTGCAATTGCAGTTGCTGACATTCGTCATCGCCGTTACTTGCCTAAGCCTTATGCTTTTCAGAGTCAGCTGACGTATTTGTGGTTTGATCCAGAACAGCTCGAACACTTCGCGCAAACTTCGATACTTTGGTCAACGAAAAAATGGAACTTTCTGAGCCTAGATTCTGATGACTTCTTGGCAAACTATCAAGGCACGATTCGAGAGAAGGTTCTGCATGTGTTGGAAGAGCATACTTTAGAAGAGCCGACGGAGCTCGCTGAAATTCGGGTGTTGGCTTTGCCGCGCACGCTTGGCTTCAGATTTAATTCGGTGGTTTTTTATTTTCTATTTAATGCCCAGCAAAAATTACAGTTCATTCTCAGTGAAATCACCAATACACCCTGGTTAGAAAGACAGGTATATGTTCACGATTGTCGCACCGGGGGGGAGCAGCATTCCGAATATACGAGCTTCCACTTCCAGTTTGACAAAGCTTTTCACGTGTCACCCTTCATGCCAATGGATCTGAAGTATCAATGGACGTTTAGTTTGGCGGAAAAACAAAATTATGTGCTTATGCAATTGTTTAAAGAGGAAAAATTACAATTCGATGCATCAATGCGTTTTGAGTTAACTCCCATCACACTTCCTTCACAACTTCATCGCTATGCTGTTTTTAAACTATTTGAGCCGATCAAGATGGTTGCAGGTATTTATTATCATGCCTTTAAGCTTTGGATAAATAGAGTTCCATTTTATCGGCATCCCAATAAAACGAAGGATAAGCTGTGATATGAAATCATTGTTAATGGGAGAGCAATCTTCACTACCGCTGGTATTACGTCATTTACTGAAATTAAAACACGGCCAAATTCATTTTAAAGGGATTTGGGAGGGTTCAGTCGGTGAGGTGAGTGATCTAGACGCAGTGATTGAGGTCCATGATGCAAAGTTGATGGATCTACTTTTTCGTCAGGGGGTTCTTGGTGCAGCTGAAGGTTTCATTCAAGGATATTGGACGACACCAGATTTAGTGAAGATTGTGCGAATTCTTGCGAGAAATCGCGATATTTTAGATCGTATGAACCAAAGTGCCTTAGCAAAGGCGAGTCAACTCTTGCTCAAAACTTGGTATGCATCGCGTAAAAACTCATTGGAAGGTAGTCGCAAAAATATTGCTGAGCATTATGATTTAAGTAATGACTTTTTTAAGTTATTTCTTGATCCGAGCATGATGTACTCCAGCGCGGTATTCAAAGATCCATCTATGACTTTGGAACAAGCATCCGATTATAAAAAAGAAATCATATGCCAAAAATTGAAACTTCAACCGATGGATCATTTGGTTGAAATTGGCAGTGGATGGGGTGGTTTTGCGATCTATGCTGCGCAAAACTATGGTTGTAAAGTGACTACTATTACCATTTCTCAAGCTCAATATGACGAAGCTAAAGCTAGAATTGACGCTGCGGGTCTGTCTCATCGTGTTGAAGTTAAATTAAAAGATTATCGTTTACTTGAAGGTAAATTCGATAAATTGGTTTCAATTGAAATGATTGAAGCCGTTGGTGCTCAATATCTATCGACATATTTTGAAAAGTGTAGACAGCTGTTAAAACCTAATGGTTTGGCGCTTATTCAAGCCATCACCATTGAAGATGCGAGATATGAAAAGGCATTGAGTACGGTCGATTACATCAAAAGATACATTTTCCCAGGTAGTTTTATTCCTTGTATCAGCGTGATGACCAACGTTGCATCAGAACAAAAATTACGTCTAAAGCATCTTGAAGATATTGGTTTAAGTTATGCACAAACGATTCACTGCTGGCGTGAACGTTTTCTACAACAGCGTGAGCAAGTTTTAGCACTGGGTTTTGATGAAAACTTTATTCGCATGTGGGATTTTTATTTATGTTATTGCGAAGGAGGTTTTCTCGAAGGCGTCATTAGTGATGTGCACTTATTGTTTGAAGCAAGTCCATACTAAATCAGTGAGAGGACATCTCGATGTTGCTCAATTTATTTGTGATGAATGTTTTCCTGATGCTTTGTGCATGGATTTGGGTGACATTTAATCATCGTGCAGGTTTGGTCGATGTCATTTGGAGCTTTGGAATAGCTTTAAATGTCCTCATCGCAGCAAATGTAATGAATGAAGCCCCTACATCTGTTCGCATTTTTCTAGCGATCGCGAGTGGTCTTTGGTTTCTCCGTTTAGCATGGCATTTATTCAGAAGATATATCCGAGAAGATGCTGAGGACACGCGTTATGCCAATATGCGCCGTGCGATGGGAGACTTTCAACATTTAGGTTTTCTTCTCTTTTTTCTATTTCAGGCTGGGTTGATCTCCTTATTCTCATATCCAATGATCAAATTGCTCAGTATACCTGCGATGCAGTGGAGTAACTCGACAGAACTGCTGCTGCTGATTTCAGGATTAATCATGCTGGTTGCATTTATTGGTGAGGCACTCGCAGATCATCAGTTGTATCAATTTAAATTGAACCCGAATAATCGTGGCAAAACGATGGATCAAGGGTTATGGAAATATTCACGCCATCCGAATTACTTTTTTGAATGGATACATTGGTTTGCTTATCCAATCTTAGGTATAGCGGCGGGAACGCCTTGGTTGTGGATCTATCCGGTGTTGATGTGGCTCTTTTTGTACTACATCACGGGTATTCCATTTAGTGAACAGCAAGCGCTCAAAAATCGTGGTGCAAACTACAAGATGTACCAACAAAAAACATCAATGTTTCTTCCTTGGCCACCGAAAAAGTAGGTAATTACATGGATTCAATCGTTCAACAATCGTTAAAACTCATTGAAAGTGGCAAAGTTCCAGATCAAGTTATTCGTCTTGGTATCCAAGCACTTTGCAAAAAACGTCTTGAGCAAGAAGGTCGTTTTGACCCTGTATTCGCTTCACAGCGTTATATGGATGTATTAAGAGACTTGAAAAAAAGTGAAATCGCGATTGATACAGACAAGGCAAATGAACAACATTATGAATTGCCTACAGCATTCTTTCAGGCCGTGTTGGGCAAGCGTTTAAAGTACAGTGCCAGTTTATTCCATGATGCTAAAACCAGTTTAGATCAAGCTGAGGAAAATGCCCTGCAGGTCTACTGTGAACGTGCGCAATTACAAGATGGTCAGGACATCTTAGAAATAGGCTGTGGTTGGGGATCACTCAGTTTGTATATGGCGGAGCATTATCCAAATGCCAACATTACGGTAGTATCAAACTCCAATACTCAACGTCTTCACATTCAACAAAAAGCCAAAGAAAAGCAATTTAACAATTTGACAGTCATCACCTGTGATGTAAATCAACTCGAGTTGGAGCAAAACTCTTTTGATCGTGTTGTATCCGTTGAAATGTTTGAGCATGTTCGAAACTATCAGCGATTATTTGCCAATATTAGCCAATGGCTCAAAGCAGATGGTTTATTGTGGTGTCATATTTTCTGCCATCGATTTATTCACTATCCATTTGAAGTTAAAAATGATTATGACTGGATGTCTAAATATTTTTTTACAGGCGGTTTAATGCCTGCTGTTTCGACTTTCCTGCACTTTCAGGATCATTTACAGTTAGAAAACCAATGGCAATGGTCTGGACAACAGTATGAACATACAGCCAATGCATGGTTAAATAATATGGACCAAAAAAAGGACTTACTTAAACCACTATTTAAGCAAACTTATGGTCAAGATGCGGAAATCTGGTGGCAACGTTGGAGAATTTTTTTCATGGCTTGTGCAGAACTATTTGGTTATGACAAAGGCCGTGAATGGGTGATCGGCCATTATTTGTTTAAGAAGCGAGCTGTTTGAAGTTCAAACTAATTTTAGCGATAAGGCGAAGAGGGTACATCTCCATGATGAGGCTATTTAGGGATAAGCGCGATCATCCTTTGGGTGAGGTGTTTAACCGCTATTATTGGCTACAAATTGGTCTTATTGCCTTGTCTATTGTGATTGGGATTGGTTGCAGTGCTTGGGTCATTAAAGGAACATTGCTGACCACAGCGCTCGAACAGGAGATGGAGCATTACTGGCAGCGTATGGAGCGTAATCCAGAAGCTGCTTTACCCGACACTAAAAATTTATATGGATATCGTTGGGCCGATGACGAGTTAGCCCCCTCTGAATTTCGTAATTTAAAACTCCAATCGGGTGTACATCGACACTATATCGATGGTAAAGACCGGATGACGGTTTATGGGACACGCAATGGTGAACACGTTTTTTTAGTGTTTGGTGAAAGTAATGTTAATAAGCTTATTTGGCTGTTTGGTTTAGCGCCACTCATGGTCAGCTTATTTTTGCTATACAGTGTCTTGTGGTGGTGGAATCGCCGTGCACGCCGCTATTTTTCGCCCATCACACGCTTAGCCAATGCACTCGAACATATCGATTGGGAACATCAGAATAATCGAGCATCACCATTTAAAGAAATTAAAACAGATTCTAATTTGGAGGCTGAATATCTCAAGCAAGCACTTGAAAAATATCATCAAGTTTTAAGCGAATTCATTCAGCGTGAAAGAGAGTTTACTGGCGATGTTAGTCATGAACTTCGAACACCGCTCACAATATTGAAGGGAAATGTACAACTTTGTCAGGCCCGTTATGGTGATAACAAATCTTTTACTCGATTGCAAAACACAATCGAAGATATGCAGTTATTGGTCGATACACTTTTGGCGATTGCTCGAAATACCACAAGCAATTTACAAAGTGAAAAAACACGCTTATCAGAACTGCTTCAAGATGTTGTAAGTGACTTAAATAGTGTCAGTTTGGCAAAAGGAATGAGTATCGATTTAAACATCGAAGTTGATGAGGTCAAACGTCATTTATATCCATCGATGACGAAAATGGTATTCAGCAATATTTTAAGAAATGCATTGAATTACTCTCAAGGTACAAGCATTAATGTCATTCTCGAAAAAAATAAAGTGTTGGTCGCAGATAATGGTATCGGGATTGATTTACCGAATAACTCTAAGGTGCAAGAACTAACGAATCAGCAGCTGCAACTCGATATCAAAGGTCATGGTATCGGGCTACAACTGGTTCAAAAATTATGTAAACAACTTGGCTGGAGAGTAGAGTTATTTGATCGTGAATACTATTTGATGACTCATCCAAAAGTTGACTTGTCACTCAGTTCAGGACTGATTGTGGTCGTTTACTTGAATGATCAGCCTCCAAAATAGTGTATTTGGGGGAATTTGATCTGAAGTGTGAATTCAGTAGTAACTAGTTTTATTCAACTGCGATCTTTAGACCTACCCCTGAAACGGTGTGTATTAATTTTTGTTCAAACGGCTTATCGACCATTTTTCTTAAATTATAGATATGGCTTCTGAGTGCATCGCTTTCTGGTTCTTCATCCCCCCATAACTCAAGCATGATCTCCTGTTTAGTGAGCACTTTAGGTGAGTTTCGCATAAGTAATTTTAAAAGTTTGAATTGAATAGGTGGCAGTTCGATCATTTGACCTGCACGTGTGATTTGCTGTAAAGCAGGGTCTAGTGTGAGATCGTGAATTTTGATTTGGCTGTTAGATACTTCTCCTAATGAGCGTTTGATCAGTGCACGAACACGATAAACCAATTCATTAAAATCAAATGGTTTGACTAAATAATCATCTGTACCTGCTCGGAAACCTTTTAATTTATCATCCAAAGTATCACGAGCAGTCAGCATCAGTACCGGGAGGTCGAGTCCTTGTTCGTTACGAAGCCATTCACACAGGTCATACCCTGTACCGTCAGGTAAATTAATATCTAACAGTAGAATATGATAAGGATGTTGCTTGAGCAGTTGACGTGCCACATCCAAATTACGCGCATGATCAACCACAAAATTATGCTCTTCTAAAAATTCACATAATGTTGAAGCAAGTTCGTAATGATCTTCGACCATTAAAATAAAATGTTTAGTCATGTCGACACGATTAGTCCAATAATTGCTTTTTTAAAGTATCACTAAATGGAGACGAACCCAGCCAAATATTAAAATAATCATTGGCATTCATGTATTGAATTTTACCCAAAATTTTTTGATTTAGACTCAAAGTTAAAGTCTGGGTCGTATGGTTATAGCTTAGACTGTAAATATCACCAGATCGAACGGGTTGATACAATTGTGTGATCTGGTCAAGCTGTTTCAACATATTGGCTTGTTTGACATTTCGTTTGAGAAAGTGCGTTGCAACCTTTTTAAAAGCCCATTCTGGAATATTTTGAGTATAAGCAAAGTCCATGCGAATATCTTGATTCTTCCAAGTGCTTTGACAATTTTGAGCGAAATAAGTTGCTTTACCGACATTTTTTTGTCCAACTTTGAGGTCTCCTTGACCACACTCACGCACACTTTGTGCATGCGCGAGTGGTAAGAAGAATAGACTCAAAGCAGAGAGGGTCATTATTGCGATTTTTTGAAAGGTAATAACCATGCGTATAACCCTCCAGCATATGGTAGTGAGCGAAATAAGCCATCAGCTGGGTCCCAAAAGTCTTGCTGAAACACAATTTTGTCTTGCTCATTGAGTTTTATTTCACTAATTCCATGTGATTCCATGCTTCGAGTCGTGCCGAAGATTTTAAAATCATATGCCATACGCCAATGCACATAGGCTGAGTCGTCAAAATGTGATGTGTTGAGCAATTTGACTGAAACATTACTGACACGGTTATTCATACCTTTGAAGTGTTCGACTAGATTTTCACGCTTACTAAATTGTGAAAGTGTGTCATTGATATATAAACTGTCAGCATACAGATTGCTTGCTCGGTTAGTGAATTCAGGTGTACCTAAAGTATTGAATGCACTGGTAAAACGAACCCCTATATCTTGAGCTTTGGCAGGCGTCATGGTGATGCCTTGAACTGTCGATCTTGCTTGAGCATAATCATCAGAGTAACTTGGGATGCTTGCACAGCCTGATAAAAAGAGTAGAGGAAGGCTCAATGTCGCAGCCACAATTTTTTTGACGTGTTTCATGATCTCAATCCACTAATTTATTCTTATTTTTTAATCTACTGGCAATCTTGTGAAATGGATGTGAAATTAAAATATGAGCTGTGATCGATGAAAGGTATTTGTGTTAAAGGGAGTTCCGTTGAACTCCCTTTAACTTTGTTTTATTTAAATTTCCAAGTGTAATCAATGTTGACACGCATTTCGTCATCCGACTTAAATGCCATACCTACTGGTGGGATATCGTTACGGTAGCGACTATAACGTGTACGAATATTTAAACCTTCGAGTTTACCCGTTGGAACACGATAGCTGAGCTCGAAATCAAGAGCATCTTGTTCAAACGTCTGATTGTCGGTGTTACGAATTTCAATATCATCGCCTTTACTATAACGAGTCATAAACTTTAGACCTTTCAATGAAGTGTCTTTAAAGTCATAGTCATAGCGTGCGTGATAGACTTTTTCATTAATGTTGGTGAAATCAGCACTCATACTATCTAAGAACACTGCTGGCTCTGAACCCGCTAAGGTCGGAAGAGCTGTATCACCAAAAGACTGCATATAGCCCAAACTGAAAGTATGATTGTTACGGTTAAGCCCAAAAATACCGCTCAAATGTTGATTTTCAATATGTCCTGCACGAGCTTCACCTGAGTCTTCACTCACAAACAGGCGTACATCCCCTAATAAATGCCCAATACCTATATCATGTTTGCTTTTTGCACCAATGAAATTTTGGTGATAAACATCATGAAGGGTGGCATGAAAGAGTTGCGCACTAATTTGATCGTTAAATTTATATTCAGCACCAAGCATGTGTAAGCCAGATGATTCGGCAGCACTCTTAAATCGATTATTAGGATTGCCAACTTTAATTTTTTCATAATCTGTTGAATCACGTTGATTCACACGATCCACATACAGGGCATGAATTTTCAAATTATCCACTTCATTGATTTGAAGATGTGTACCTCGATAATTTTGCTGGAATAAACGAGCTGGTGAAGAGAACAAAACAGGGAACATTGGTGCGAGTGTACCCCCATGTAAAGTCGATTTGCCCACTTTCGCTTTTGCCGTCCAGCGAATTTCTCCATACTGATCAGCTTTACCTGATGGACTGCTTGGTAGTAATCCCGAAGCTGCATAATCGTCGGCATCACTGCCTAAAAGATTAAAACCTGCCAGTGCCATAATGTCTAAACCTAGTCCTACGGTACCTGGTGTATAGCCTGAATTAGCTTTAAAGATAAAACCTTGAGCCCAGTCTTTCTGATCTTTACCTGATGCATCTTGTGTATATGCGCGATCAAAATAAAAATTGCGAGCTGTTAGATTGACTGATGCATCATCTATAAATGAATTTGCTTGCGTTGTTGATAGAAATCCAGACGCAATTACCCCTAAAAAGATTGCAGAAAATCTCATTATTGTCCCTATATGAAAAGTGGAGCTAGACGTCTTGTCTAGCTCTAAAGTATTTAAAAAATGATTATGCAGATGTTGGTTGTTGGAAATGCAATTGTGCAGTTTCTTTATTTTTGAGTTTTGAAATGCTTAATACCATGATAATGGCTGCAACGAATGCCAACGCATAATAACCGTAAAGTACAAGTGATGAGATACCACTGTCGAGGAAAGCACCTGCAACTAGTGGAGACAAAATACCGCCTACACGACCAAAACCAATCGCATAACCAACACCAGTCGCACGAACATCAGCATCATAGATTGCAGGAGACATCGCATATAGACCTGCGACACATCCGTTTGACATCATGCCAAGGAATAAAGCGAGAATGAATGCGATCATGAGTGAACCAGTACTGTTCACAAATAACCAGATCAAGATTGCAGTTAAGGCAAGGAAAGCCGCTTGAACATAGTAAATACGGATACGTGAACTAATCAGACCTAACAGCGCAGCACCAAACATACCGCCAGCACTAATCAGGACACCTGCTGTTACACCTTGTTCAGTGGTCATCCCATTTGCAGATAAGATTTTTGGTGTCCAACTCATGACGAAGTAGAAACCAAACATAACGAAGAAGAAGCTAAACCAGATACAAATCGTTTGAAGTGCCAATTTAGGGCTGAACAAACGTGCCAAACCACTCTTTGCTTGTTCGCTGGTCATAGTGACCTTAGGAAGTTGCTGTAATGGGGTAATATTGATTTTCTTTGCTAAAACATTAATACGTTCTAGAGCATTTTTTGGCTGTTTAACCAAAAGGTAATCAAGTGATTCTGGTAAGGTGAAATAAGACACGACCAACATGAATAAAGTCGCTAAACCACCTGTTAAGAAGACTGCACGCCATCCGAAATTGCTGATAAGCGCAATTGCAATAATCCCACCAACGGTTGCACCAATCGCGTAACCTGTACATTGTAAGCTGACTGCGAGACTTCTCCAACGCAGAGATGCGTACTCACTTGCAATAACATTACTACTTGCGAGAATACCGCCGATGCCTAAACCAGTCACAAAACGCATTATGCCAAGTTGCATTGCAGTCTGAGCAAATGATGCTGCAACCATACTTACTCCAGAGATAAGTAGGCAAAGTAAGATGAGTGGGCGGCGACCGATTTTGTCAGCCCAAGGTGCAAGAAATAGTGAGCCAGCACCCATACCAAATAAGCCAGCACTCAATAGTGCACCAAGTTCAGCGCCAGTCAGTCCCCACTCGGCAGAAACAGATGCAGCAGTAAAGGCCATGACAAGAACGTCAAAGCCATCAATAACATTTAATAAAATACAGATACCGATAACAAACCACTGAAACCCATTCATGGTCTTGTTATTCATTTCCTCACGCGGGTTCTGAACCATTTACTTTCTCCATGGAATAAGACCTCATTGAAAAGCACTACGTGTGGCATGTGATTACATGACATAAACGTAGGCAGACTTCAGAAGTCATCCTAGTAATGTTTAAGGTGTTCATCGCAGTCAGAACCCGTCCATATTCTGGTATTGATGAAATAATCAACACGTCTGCAATGTGCATGAATTTAGCATTATTGGATCCAAATTCAAGCAAAAAAATATTAACTTAGATATATTTTAGATTAAATGGATCCATATTTGGGAAGAAGTACTTGAAAAATATACTAAAGTACTAGGGATTAAAAAAATGAACGCCTCAGTTAAAGAAAGGAAAAAAATCTTAAAAGTTCATTCGAATCTTCCGAATTTTATAAAATAGCGCGCAAATCATGAGCTACTTGTTTAAGCTGGGGCAAAATATTTTGGATTAAATATGTTTCTGTAATTCTGTGGCTGGATCCGATACAGTTGAGTGCGGCTACAGTATCACCTTGCATGTTGAGAATAGGGACAGCTAAAGCAATAATTCCCAATTCATGTTCTTCTGTAGAAATGCAATAGTCTTGTTTTTGAACAGTTGCAATAGTGTTTATAAACTTTTGATGATCTATGATGGTAAAGGGCGTTAATCTCTTGAGTGGATATTGTGCAAGCCATTGATTAAGTTCATCATGGCTCAATCTTGAGAGTAGTATTTTACCTGTTGAGGTGGCGTAGGCTGGAAGGCGATTACCTAGATGAATACCCAACGGACTCATTTTAGATGATTCGTTCTGTTGAGGAACACTTTTCGCAACAGGTACGACTTCATGTTCATCGAGTACCGTGACTGAATAGCTCAGTGCAGTTTTAATACTGAGTAAATTCAGCATAGGTTGAGCGACTTTTGGCAAATATGCAGAGCTTAGATAAGCACTTGAAAAGCGTAAAACTTTGTAGGTGAGCCAATAAAAATGTTCATCTGTGTCTAAATAACCTAAAAATTTTAAAGTTCTTAAATATCGACGTGCTGCGCTGCGACTCAATCCTGTACGTTCAGCAATTTGGGTGACATTTAATTTTTGACGTTCAACACCAAAGCACTCTAATAGATTCAAACCTTTAGCAAGGCCTGCAATATAATCATCATATTGAATTACTTCTTTATTTTTAGCATTTGAAATCAATTCATTGCGCATGATATTGCTCTAATTTACACCCTTTAATTCTGATATCTTGTCCGATGATCGGTCATTTGTCACTAAATTCGGTCGTATTTAGGGCTAAAGTCTAGTACCTCAGTTGGAATTTCATTAGGTTTTACAAAAGGAAAAAAATTGAGGGTGTTTGCAATATGGAAATTTTAAAAACCAAAGTCGCGATTATTGGTTCAGGTCCAGCAGGTTTATTACTCGGTCAACTGCTATATAAAGCGGGTATTGATCATATTTTAATTGAACAGCGTAGTGCTGAATATGTTGCCAGTCGTATCCGTGCTGGGATTTTAGAGCAAGTTTCAGTAGATTTATTGACTGAAGCTGGTGTAGATCAGCAACTCCGTGAAAAAGGGTTACCTCATCAGGGTATTGAAATTCTAACCAATGGTGAAAAGCACCGTGTTGATTTAACGCAGTTGACGGGTGGTAAACAAGTTACGGTATATGGCCAAACTGAAGTCACCAAAGATTTAATGCAGGCTCGCACAGCGGCTCAACTCACTTCATTCTATGAATCAGCTAACGTTCAAGTACATGATTTCTACGGTCAACCAAGTGTTACTTTTGAGCATAATGGTCAGCAAGTTAAAGTTGAATGTGATTTTATCGCAGGTTGTGATGGGTACCATGGTGTGTGCCGTGCCAGTGTGCCAGAAGACAAAATTAAAACTTTTGAGAAAGTCTATCCATTTGGCTGGTTAGGGGTATTGGCAGATGTACCTCCTGTTGCGGATGAACTAATTTATGTGCAATCTGATCGTGGATTTGCATTATGCAGTATGCGTTCTAACACGAGAAGTCGCTATTATCTACAAGTACCGTTAACGGATAAAGTTGAAAACTGGTCAGATGAGCAATTTTGGGAAGAGTTAAAAAATCGTCTAGATCCTGAAAGCCGTGAAAAGCTCGTGACTGGTCCATCAATTGAGAAGAGTATTGCGCCATTACGTAGTTTTGTCACTGAACCAATGCGTTTTGGTAAAATGTTCTTGGCGGGTGATGCTGCTCATATTGTACCGCCAACAGGAGCTAAAGGTTTAAACCTCGCTGCATCTGATATTGCGTATCTTTCGCAAGCTCTCATTGAATATTATCAAACGGGTTCTGAGCAGGGGATTGAGCAGTATTCTGAAAATTGCTTAAAACGTGTATGGAAAGCAGAGCGTTTCTCTTGGTGGATGACTCATTTATTACATCGTTTTGAGACAGAAACCGAATTCGAGCATAAAATCAAACAAGCTGAATTAAGTTATATTCTTGGTTCAGAAGCAGGGCAAACTACGCTTGCTGAAAACTATGTTGGACTACCACTCCAAAAAGCGAGTTAATCCTCGAAGTCAAGCTTAATCCATTGGCTAATTTTTAGCACACACCAAATTGCTCCACAATTTGGTGTGTTTTTTTATTAAACAAATTGTCTAAATTCAATCGAGGTTTGCTGTAATAAGGGCAGAATATACTGAATTAAATATTCCTTACTGGTTTTACCTGTCGGTGACACAATGTTCAATGCTGCGACAACATCAGCACGATGATTGTGAATAGGTACAGCCAAAGCATGTACGCCTAACTCATGTTCTTCAGCTGAGTAACAATATTCATCAGCTCTAACTTCTGCTAATAATTTTATAAATTTCTCATTATCGGTATACGTATATTTGGTGAGTGCTTTGAGTGGATATTTTTCCAACCATTCTTGTTGTGCTTCCTTGGATAAATAACTTAATAAAATTTTCCCTGCAGATGTCGCATGAGCGGGTAGTCGGTTACCTAAATGTAATCCATAAGGATTAACACGATCAGTCTGTTGATGCGCTGCACTACGTGCAATCGTAATAGCTTCGTAGCCATCTAATACCATCACGGAATAAATGAGAGAGGTTTGCTGAGTAAGTAAATTTAACAATGGCTGAGCAATTTTAGGCAGCTGTGCACCACTTAAATATGCACCTGAAAATTTTAAAATTTTAGGTGTTAAATAATAGTAATGACCATCAAACTCTAAATAACCTAAATATTCTAAAGTCATTAAATGTCGTCTTGCAGCGGCTCGAGTCAACCCTGTTTTTTCTGCAGCCATGGTCACATTTAAACGGTGACGGTCATTTGCAAAACAATCCAAGATAGCAAGTCCTTTGCTGATACCTGCAATAAAGTCTTCATGACGAATCCACTTTTTATTATCTGGATTTTGAAGTTGTCTGTTCCTTGAGTCTGATTCTGTAGACACAGCATTTTCCTTGCTATTTTAAAAATTGAATTATTGATGCTGATTTAGAATCTTGAGCAATATACTCAAGATATTGTTCGATCATCGAACAAAAAATCTGTAAATCGTACAAAAACCTTTTTTCAAGGTAGCTCAAGCTTTTTAATTTATCAAGAATGGAGTGACGGAATCCAAGCGATTTAGTTGCATATTTCAATCTCCGTCCAGATTGAAATTGCGCTAATCGTGGATTCCCCAAATATTAAAATATGTTGTACAGAGGGAGTTGTTGGATGATCGATAAATCGTCACAGTCTTTAGTTGAAGCTTTATCCCAAATTAAAGACGGTTCAACCATTATGATTGGTGGGTTTGGTACCGCAGGTCAGCCTGCTGAACTCATCGATGGCTTAATTGAACTCGGTATTAAAGACTTAGTGATCGTCAACAACAACGCAGGTAATGGTGATT